>SCTX01000113.1 GCA_004298385.1 Betaproteobacteria bacterium
GGTTCGGCGGCGCGAGCTGCGCCGGTGGTGACTAGCGCGGCCAGCACGGCGAGCGCTGCGGGTTTGATGGTTGCACTGTATGACATGTGTACGACTCCCCTTGGTTTGTGGCTGGCTGGGGAGAGTCGCCTGGCTTGCCGGTGGTTGAAACAGTTTGCTGCGCCTGCCGGCGCGAAAATTTGATATCGCTAGCGTGGCTCCGATGGATCGGTCACGAAGCCGATGCGGACCAGCCCCTGGCGCGCCGCCTCGGACATCACCTGCGCCACTTTCTCGTACGGCGTCGTGCGTTCGGCGCGGATGTGCAGCTCGGGCTGCGGCCGTAGCGCGGCGGCGGCTTTCACGCGCGCGGCGAACTGCACCGCGTCGACAACTTCGCCATTCCAGAACACCTGGCCGCTGCCATCGATGGCGAGCTGCACGTTGTCGGGCTTGGTGATGTTGGTCGATGATGTAGCCTTCGGCAGGTCGACCTTGACGGCGTGCGTGAGCAGCGGCGCGGTGACCATGAAAATGATGAGCAGCACCAGCATCACGTCGATCAGCGGCACCATGTTGATTTCGGCCAGCGGTTCGTTGTCGTCGCTTCCTTCAAGGCTTGCAAAGGCCATGATCGATTCTCCCTAGCGCAGCGCCAGGCCCGGATGGGCGGCGGCCGTTTCGTTGCGGGTATCGTCACCGGACAGGCCTTGTGCGCGGGCTAGCGCGATCACCTTGTCGCTGGTGGCACGGGCGTCGGTAAGCATGGGCGAGGTCTTGATGCCGGTGGCGAGGAAGGCGAACACGTCGTAGGCGAAGGAGTTGAGGCGCGCGAGTGTGTTGCGGTTGGCGCGGGCGAAGGCGTTGTAGGCGATCGCCGCCGGAATCGCCACCGCCAGGCCGATGCCGGTCATGATCAGGGCCTCGCCCACCGGACCGGCGACCTTGTCCAGCGTGCCCTGACCGGAGAGGCCGATGGCAATCAAGGCGTGATAGATGCCCCAGACGGTGCCGAAGAGGCCGACGAAGGGGGCGCTCGATGCGACCGTGGCGAGGAAGGTCTGGCCGAATTCGAGCCGGCTCCGGTCTTCGTCGATGGCGCGCTTCAGCGCCCGCGTGAGCATTTCGTCCGCTGCGCCGGCGTCGATCAGGCTGGCGGTATCGCACTCGCAGCCGTTCTTGCAGCGGCCATGCTGCTCGATCGCGGTGAAGCCGTGATGTACGAGGTGGGAGAAGGGCTCGGTAGCGCCAGTCTCGCGAATGCGTTCGGCTACCGCCTCAAGATTCTTGGCCTCCCAGAATGCATCGACAAAGGCATCGCTTCTGCGGCGCATGCGCAAAACCCCGATGCCTTTGGTGAGCACGAGATACCAGGTGACTACTGAGGCGATCAGCATCAGTCCGATAACGAAGCGGGCGACGCCGTCGGCGTTGGTCAGAAAGTGGGCAAAGCCCAGGGATTGCTCCATATCAGCCTCTCAGATTGAAAACGATGGGAACCAGCACCCAGGCGCCGACTGCTTCGGCGCCGCGTTGGGCGGGAAAGAACTTCCAGCGCGAGACCGCCTCCAGCGCAGCCTGATCGAGGCGCGGCGAGCCGCTGGCCGTCCTGATCTGGATCTGGCTCGCGCGGCCGTTGGCTTCGACGAAGACGCGCAGTATTACCCGGCCTTCCTCCCCCATGCGCCGGGACATGGGCGGGTAGACTGGGGCCGGATTGTCCAGGTAGGCGGCATCGAAGCGGGGCTCGCTGGCGGTGGCGGCTGGAGGAACAATCGCCACCACCGGCAGCGGCAGCGGTGGCGGAATTTCCTTGGTAGCTGGCGCTTCAACCGCCGCCGGCGCCTGCGTTTCGGCGGCGAGCAGCGGACGCTCGGGCGCGGGTTCGTGGTGGCTTTGGGCAACCCGCTTGTTCGTCACCGGTTTCGGGTGCGGCTGCGTGATTTCCGCTTGTTTGGGGGGCGCCTGGATCACCCGCACCATCAACGTCGCCAGCGGTGCCGGCAGCGGCAGCACGTCGAGCGAGAGGAGCACTGCCACGACGCCGATGTGCAGCGCGATCACCAGCGCAAACATCAGCCCCGCGCGCTGCGGCGTTGTGTCGATCGGATAGGTCGGTTGCGTAATAGCCATTCCAGCTTTTCATATGTTTTGGCTGGCTGGCGCCCGAAGGCGTGGCTGGCTAGGAAAACTCGGGCGGGATCGTGAGGGCGCCACGCCTTATGCGGTCAATATCAACTTGCGGTTCTGCGTCAGCCGCAAGCGGTACTCGCGTCCTTCGTGCTCGATGAGCAGTTCACCGCGCTCGCCCAGAAGCTGACAGCTGCTGATGCGCATAGGACGGTCGCGCATCGGCGTTGGCGTGGTGCTGGTTGTTTGAGTCTGATTTGATTGTTGATCGTTCATACGTGAATGATAATGGTTCTCATTACATATGTCAAGCCCAACGTTTGCGGGACGCGCTGCCGCGCCGCCGGCCCGTGTTCGCACCGGCCTGACGCCGGAAACCGCCATGCTAGTATCACCGTTTTGCATTGCAGCACGGCCATACACGTGGAGACGTTCAATCTGCTGCGCCTTCTCGCGGACGCGAGCTTCCATTCCGGCGCTGCCCTGGCGCGGGAACTGGGCGTTTCGCCTGCCGCTGTCCGGATGGCGCTACGCGAACTGGAAGACCTCGGACTCAAGCTCGTCCGCATGCGCGGTCGCGGTTACCGCCTGGCCGAACCCTACGACTGCCTGGATGCAGCCGCGGTGGGCGCGCAACTGGGCGCGCCTGCGCGCCATTTCCGCCTCGAATTGCTCGACGCCTGCGCTTCGACCAACACGCTGCTGCTGGAACGCGCGCGCGCCGGCGCGCGCGCCGGGCATGTGATTGCCTGCGAGCTGCAAAGCGCTGGCCGTGGCCGGCGCGGCAACAGTTGGCAATCAGGGCTCGGAGGCAGTCTCACATTTTCGCTGTTGTGGCGCTTCGCGCAGGGCGCCACCGGCTTGAGCGGCTTGTCGCTTGCGGCAGGGGTGGCGGTGGCGCGCGCACTCGCTGCGGTCGGTGTCGCGGAGGTACGACTGAAGTGGCCGAACGACTTGCTGCACGCCGGGCGCAAGCTCGGCGGGATATTGATCGAACTGCACGACGACGGCCCGGACTCCACCGCCGCGGTGATCGGCATCGGGCTCAATGTTCGCCTGCGCACAAGCCTGCGCGATACGATTGCGCAAGCGGTAACCGACGTTGCTTCCATATCCGGACAAGTGCCGCAGCGCAACCGGCTGCTCGCCGCCACGCTGATCGAACTCGCGCAGGTGCTCGAGCAGTTTGCCGGGCATGGTTTCGCGCCGCTGCGGCAGGAGTGGATAGCCCGCCATGCGCATCAAGGCAAACCGATCACGCTTACCTCGGCAGATGGCAACACGGTAGCGGGCAGGGCGGCGGGCGTGGCCGAGGACGGCGCGCTGCTCGTCGAGACGACGCGCGGTGTGGAACGGTTCGTCAGCGGCGAGTTGTCGCTGCGCGCCGGCGGCTTTTAGGACCCGTCGCAGAATGAATTCTGCAGCGGGCCGATTTATGGGGGCGTGAGAGGAGGCATCCCCTCATTTTGAGACAGGTTCTAGGAGACAACGATGACTAAGCGCTTCGTCATCGCGCTGATCAAGCACGAGACCAACACGTTCTCACCGATCGCGACGCCGTTGTCGGCGTTCGGCCACGGCAACGGGCCGTATTACGGCGACGACGCCGGTGCGGCGTTCGCCGGCTCCAATACCCCGTTCGCGGCATTTCTGGACATCGCGCGACGAGAGGGCGCCGAAGCCATCACACCGATCGCGGCCGAATCCTGGCCCTCGAACATGGCTACGCGCGCGACCTTCGAAGCGCTGCTGCAACCGCTGGAGGCGGCCGTGCGCGCGGGCTGCGACGCCTGTTTTCTCGATCTGCACGGCGCCATGGTGGTCGATGGCTGCGACGATGCCGAAGGCGAGATCTTGAGGCGGGTACGGCGTATCCAGCCCGGGCTGCCGATCGCGGTGAGCTTCGACTATCATACCAACCTGTCCGCGGACATCGTCGCCAATGCCACTGTGATCACCGGCTACAAGACCTATCCGCACGTCGACATGTACGACGCGGGTCTGCTGGCGGGGGACATACTGGCAAGATCGCTGCGCGGCCAGGTGCTGCCGGTGATGGCCTGGGGCTGGCTGCCGCTCGTCTCTTCGGTCATGCGCCACGCGCCGGAGGACGGACCGTCTGGCGATATTCTCGACTATGCCTGCGCCATGGAAAAATCCGGCCGCGTGCTGGCGGCGACGCTACTGCCCGGCTTCCCCCATGCCGACACGCCCCACACCGGCGTCTCCGCCGTGGTCGTGGCCGATGCCGGCGCCCGCGCTGACGTCGACGTGGACAGTGCGAAGGCTGCGGCGCAGGAAGTGTGCGAGCGCATGCTCGCCATCGCCTGGGAGCGCCGCGCCGAATACGTGTTCCATCCGCAGCCGCTGGAACAATCGGTGGCGCGGGCGCGCGCGCTCGGTACGAGCAGGCAAAACGGTCCGATCCTGTTGATCGATCACTGCGACAACTGTGGTTCGGGCGGCGCCCAGGATGTGATGCTGGTGGTGGAGGAGATACTCAGGCAGAAGTTGGACGACGTCGCCATCGCGCCCATCCGCGATCCGCAGGCGGTGGCACAGATGGTCGAGGCCGGCATCGGCAACAACGTCAACATCGAGCTCGGCGGCAAGACCGGCATGCCGGCGATCAGCCTTGCGGGCCGGCCGTTGCGGCTCGCCGGTCGGGTGCGCAACATCACCGACGGCGAGATCGTATTCACCGGGCCGATGTACACCGGCCTGAAAAGCCATCTCGGGCGCACCGCCGTGCTCGATACGGGGCGTGCGCAGATTGTCGTCACCGAGCGCCACCACGAACCTTTCGATCTGGTGATTTTCCGCCATTGCGGCATCGAGCCGAGGAAGAAGCGGTTCATCATGCTGAAATCGCGCATCCACTACCGCGCCGGCTTCAAGCCGATTGCCGCGCATATCGTCGAGTGCGCCGGCGCCGGCGTCACCAATGCCGACCTGTCGGTGTACCGCTACCGCAAGCTCGCGCGGCCGATTTATCCGCTGGACGCCATGTAACGGCGATTCGCCGTAGAATTAGCCACCTTTTTTCCGCCTCCATTATGAACGAGCCATACAAGCTGCTGGTCGACATCGGCAACACCTTCGTCAAGTGGGGCCGTTACAAGGCGAATTCGAATGCGACGGCGCATGCGAGTTGCCTCGATTCCGGCCACGCGCTGCTGCAAGAAATACCGGCGCTGGCGGCGCAGTTGCGCAAGTATCCGGCGCCGACGCAAATCGTGATCTCCAACGTTGCCGGTACGCGCGTGCGCGCGACCATGCTGCGCCTGCTCGAAATCTGGCCCGACGCGCCGCCGCCGTGCTGGGTGATCCCGATAGATGAACAATGCGGGGTGAAAAACGGGTACCGCAACCCGGCGCAGTTGGGCAGCGACCGCTGGGCCGCGCTGATCGGGGCGCGCGCGCTGCACGGGGCGCGCCCGGTGCTGGTGGTATGCTGCGGCACCGCCACCACTATCGATCTGATCACCGCGCAGGGCCAATTCGCCGGCGGCTGCATCATGCCGGGCGTCGGCACCATGCTGCGTTCCCTGCATGAGAAAACCGCGGTGCTGCCCGACGCCGACGGCGTGTATACAGAGTATCCGACCCAGACCGTCGATGCCATCGTCAGCGGCTGCCAGCACGCTCAGGCCGGGGCGGTGGAGCGCATCTACGATATGTATCGGCGCGAGCATAGCGATCTGCTGTGCCTGGTCTCGGGCGGGGCGGCGAAGGCGCTGACGCCGCATCTCGCCATCGTGTTCCGCTACCACGACAACCTGGTGCTCGAAGGACTGCATTGCATCAGCCGGACGCTCATGCGGGAGGCATCCGCGGGACTGTCCGGCGTGCACAAGGCTTGATGCAATGCGTACCGTGTTTTTGATCCTCGTGCTGGCCAACGTGGCGTTCTTCGCCTTTGCCTGGTTCGGCGGCGGCGCGGAAGCCAACGGCGAGGCGCAGATCATCGGCCAGCAGCTCAATCCCGAGAAAATCCACCTGCTCGTGCCCGAGCAGGTGAGCGCGCTCACGCGCAAGCCCGAGCCGCCGAAGCCGGCCACCGTGTGCCTCGAATGGGGCGCATTCACCGGCGCCGATGCGGTGCGCGCGGGTCAGGCGCTCGAGCCGCTCGGGTTAGGCGTGAGACTTACGCAGCGCAGGCAGGAGGAGGTTGCGGCCTACTGGGTGTACATCGCGCCGCTCGCCAGCCGCCAGGCCGCGACGCAGAAGGCGGGCGAGCTGAAGCGCCTGGGCGTGGACGAGTATTTCGTCGTGCCCGACGACCCGAAGTGGCGAAACGCCATTTCGCTCGGGGTGTTCAAGACCGAGGAAGCGGCCAAGGCACGCCTCGACGCCTTGCGCGCCAAGGGCGTGAAGAGCGCCAGCGTCGGCGCGCGCGACACGCAACTCAGCAAGATCTATTTCCAGGTGCGCGAGGCCAATTCGACCATCACGGCGAAGCTGAACGAGCTGATTCAGGGTTTCGCGGGCACCGAAGTGCGCGAGTGCGCGCCGGATGAAAAGAAAGGCTGAGTCGCGGCATGTACGTCCCCAAGCACAACCAACTCGAAGACCGCACGGCGCTGCCCGCCTATATGCGGGCCTACTCGTTTGCCGCGCTGGCGAGGGCCGAGGAAATCCGCGCCAATCTTCCCCGCACGTCTGTTCCGAAGATGTTAGGAAGCTCGGAGGAGGAAAAACGATTCATCAGGTACTGGCTCCCCGACAATGCCCAGCGACAACTCTACTGCCTGAGGCAGGCAATTCGGAAGGAGTCAGAGCCTATGCTTCGTAACGTGGCATGGGCCGCCTTTTCGGCCCTGATCATCGCCAAAGCTACGAGCGTTTCCTACGCGATCGACATTCCTCGCTCGCGGCCGCACAAGAACGAGGACAGGGAGATTGATTCCCCATTCGATCTGTGGAATCGGCGCTTCACGCAAGTCGTAAATCGGCTGCCCTTATATGCCTCAATGGCACGTGCGCTATTGATCAACGTCGACCCCACGCCGTGCAAGCTTCCAATGGTGGAGTAAGTGGATTACGGCGGGATCCGGCGCCATACGCGCGAATGCTTGATTTCCCGGATCAGTTGGGGTCGTCGGCGACGCGAGTCCGCTGGGGCTACTCGCGTGTTACGGTTTGGGTGATGGCACTTTTTCTCGATACCGAAACCACCGGCTTTAGTCCCGGTGCGGGCGACACAATCGTCGAGGTGGCGATCGTGGACGGCCTTGGCCTGCCAATCATCGACACGCTGGTCGACCCGCGTCGCCATATCCCGTGGCGGGCGACCGATGTCCACGGTATTACCGACGACATGGTGCGTGGCAAGCCAACACTCGATAAGCTTTTGCCCCAAATCCGTGAGATCATCGCGGGAGAGGAGGTTGTGATCTACAACGCGGCATTCGATAAGCCGTTCTTTCCGGATCGCCTGCGGCAGGCGAGCAAGGTTTCCTGTGCCATGGTCCGGTTTGCCGATACTCTGGGTGGCCGTTGGCGCAAGCTGGAGGTCGCTGCACAACACGTTGGTCATCGATGGACAGGCGACGCGCATCGAGCGCTCGCGGACGCCTTGGCGTGCCGTACTGTATGGCAGTGGCTGGACGGGCAGGGAAAGCGCAGAAGGTAGGGAGAATGTTAATGATAGCCGGGGAGCTGTGAAAATCCTTCGCGACTTCGAAGGGCGGGCAATCCGGCTGACCGACGAGCGGCTGGCGCATATCCTCGATCACCCGGAGATGGCCGATCTCGAACCGCAAATCGAAACCACGCTCGCGGTGCCACAAAGCGTCGTACAATCTGCGAGCGACGATGAGGCACGGCTCTATTATCGTTTCTATGCGGGTACGAGGGTCGGCGACAAGTTCCTATGTGTGGTGGTGAGGGTGCTGCTGGATGATGCCTTCGTGATCACCGCGTACCTGACTGACAAGGTGAAAAGAGGTGAACAGCTATGGCCGAAAAACGACTGAAAATATGGTACGACCGTGAGGGCGATTACTTAGAGGTCATCTTCGACCAACGGTCAGGGTATTTCCGGGAGACCGCGAACGACCAGGTCATGGAGAAAGTGGACGAGCGGGGCAATGTGCTCGGATTCTCCGTGCTCAAGGTGAGCGCGCTGAAAAAAGAACCGCTCGAAGTAGCACTCTGAGGTCGCGGTCCGCCTGAGCGGGGACCATCTTACGCGCGCACGCCTTTCGGCCGCGCAGCGGCGAGCCCTCGAGCGCCTGCAGGATGTGGACGTCCCATTCGAACTGCTGGGTCCACGACCGCGCGGCCATCAGGGCCGCCATTTCGTTGAGCTTGCGCTCGAGCGGGCAGCGATAGCGGTAATACTCGCCGACTTTCTACAGCGACTCCCTGAGCCCCGGGCTGCGGATGATCGGCCAGTACGGGCCTTCGACCTTGCCGCGCGGGCCGGCGGTGATTTCGGCGGCGACCTAAGTTACCCGGAAATTGCGGAACTGCCACGGATCGGAGGCATCGATGTCGTCCGGATACAGGCCGTCACGGCCAACGAGCGGCGTCCAGTCGGTATAGGTGCCGACCAGTTTGCCCAGATAGGGCGTGCAAAGCTCAAGGATCGCCTGGAAATCGAGTTCGTCGGGCTCGACAATGCCGGCGCGCGGATTTCTCAGTGCCCAGATGATGGCAGCCGTGAACGGAGCGTTCACCTGCATGCTGGTGGCGTTGTTGTGCGGGCACAGCTTGCGCGTTTCCTCGATGCCCAACTGCGAGCCGAACCAGTAGGCGCCGCGCTTGTGGCCCATCAGCAGCACGCCCAGTTCATCGAAGCCCGCATCGATTTCCTCGCGCAGCAGCCGCTGCTGCGGCGGGAAACGCCAGCCGTTGCCGGCGAACTCGTGCAGCGACAGCACGGCGTCGTCGCAGGGATGGTAGGCGTAATGGCAGGTTGGCCGGTACACGGGCTTGCCGTTCTCGCGCAGCGTGAGGTAGTCGGGAATGGAGATCGCCTCGCCGTGGGAGATCAGCCAGCCATGGAACGGCCCCTCTACGGGCGCCCAGGAACGCACCTTGGTGGCCACGCCCGGCCGGTCGAGATAGATCGCCGCGCCGCAGCCGAAGCCGTATTCGCGCGCGTCCTGCGGCCAGTTGCGCTCGTGCGTGCCCCAGCCGAGTTCGGCCGGCTGCAGCGACTCGCCGCAGAAGGCTTCACTCGACCAGGTGTTGACGAATTCGCCGTTGCGCTTGTGCACGCGGCTGGTCTGGTGGTCGCGCTCGGAAACGTGGATTACTTTTATCCGCAGCTCGGCGGCGAGCCGGGCCCAGCCTTCGCGGTTGGGCGGCGCCGCGGCGTCCATACCGAGCTCGCCGGCGAGATTGAGCAGTGCCTGCTTTACCAGGTGGGAGACCAGGCCCGGATTGGCGCCGTGCATGAGCACGCCCGTCGGCCCCCCTGGGTACTTGCTGCGCAAGCCCAGTGCCGTTTCGCGATGGGCATAGTTGGAGCGGCGGCTGGCCGGAATCGACCGGTCGGTATGGCCGCCCTGCCAGGGCTCGAGGCAGGCGTCGATGTAGAGCACGCCATGCTGCTGGCACCACTCGACCACCGCGATGCTGGAGACATCGAAGGAGACGTTGACCAGAAAATCGCCCGCGCCGAGTTCGCTCTCTAGAATGGAGATATAGTTCGTGGGCGTCAGCGGTTCGACCCGGAATTTGATCCCGTATTCGGCGGCAATGTCCTTGCCGAAGTCATTGGCGGTGACGATCGTAATCTGCTGCGGGCGCAGGTCGATATGGCGCAGGATCAGAGGCAGCGAGCCCTGTCCCACGGCGCCAAAGCCCACCATCAGCATCCTGCCCGGGAAAGCGGCGTATTTCTTGTGCGTGCTCAACTTCGCCTTTCGAATGTCGTGACAAAGAAATTACCTGAGCGTTTATATCCGAAAGCGGCCGCCATCGCAACACGCCGCGCCGCGCAACCCCGCCCGCCGCGGGAAAATATCTAGTCGCTTACGAATCAAGGGTTGACACAGTTTGCGAAGAATCTCGGTTCTTTTGGGTTTCCATAGGTTTTTCGATTTCTTGTTTTACAAGCTTGCAAAGCAAACAATCGGGAGATTGCGGATGCAATGGCGAGCGGACCCTGTTTGCTTCCGGCTTGGCCGGTTTAAGGCTGCCGCTCGAGCTGCAGGCGCGCTTCGTCGCTGCGCAGCGTGAGAATGCTCACGCCGCACAGCGCGACCAGCGGCAGCGCGACCAGCAGCACGCCCGCGACCGCGACGACCCAGCCTCGCGGCGTCAGTCCCTGCCCCTGCGGGTGCCGGCGATAGGTCGCCAGACGCGTGCCGCCGGAGAGCAGCGTCAGCGCGATCAGCACCCAGCAGAAGTATTCCAAGCCGGTGCGTCCCCAGGAAAAGCCGTTCAGCAGGGCGAACGCCGATACCAACCCGATCAGCCAGACGACGAGCAGGCCGAAATCGCTGATGATGCGCGACTGCATGTATTCGGGCGGAATTGCTCCGCGGCGAAAGAGCTGATTCAGCAGCAGCACGCCGATCGCCAGCGCAGCGAAGGACACGATCGCGAAGAACCAGCCGATGAAGGCGAGCGGCAGTGTCGGAATGCTCATGCGCGGCTTTCGGCCTGGTGCTGTTCTCAGCCTGCGGGAGGGGCGCCGCGGCTGATGGCAGTGAGTATTCCCTGCATCAACGCAATCGGTGTCGGCGGACAGCCGGGCACGGCCACGTCCACCGGGATGACATTGGACACGCGGCCACAACTGGCGTAGCTCTCGCCGAAAACGCCGCCGGTGCAGCCGCAGTCGCCGATCGCGACCACCAGCTTTGGCTCGGGCGTTGCATCGTAGGTGCGCTTGAGCGCCAGCTCCATGTTGCGCGATACCGGCCCGGTCACGAGCAGCATGTCGGCGTGGCGTGGACTCGCGACCAGTTTGATCCCAAGCCGCTC
This sequence comes from Betaproteobacteria bacterium, assembly GCA_004298385.1. GTDB lineage: Bacteria > Pseudomonadota > Gammaproteobacteria > Burkholderiales > SG8-39 > 2-12-FULL-64-23. Next base: position 11,053 of record SCTX01000113.1, read on the forward strand.
CAGATTGTAGTAGGGCCCGTTCATGGTGTGGATCTCCAGCTCGCAGCCATTGCACGAGCCTGCGTCGACGTGGCGGATGGTGAGCGCGCGCCCGAAGTGCTTGAGAATCACCGCGCCCAAGCGCTGCTCGATCTGGCGCAGCGCCTCGTCGGAATGCGGCGGCGCTTCGCTGACGATGCCGGTTTTCGCGATCTGCCTGAGCAACTGATACATGTCAGAGGTCCTGCCCGCTATAGGAAAGGTTGAACGACTTGTTGATCAGCGGAAAGTCGGGAACGATATTGCCGATCACCGCGCGCTCGATCACCGGCCAGTTCTGCCACGACGGATCGTGCGCATGCGCGTGATGGATACGGTTGGCATCCGCGGTTTCAAGTGCGATCAGCACTTCGCCGCGCCAGCCTTCGATCCAGCCGACGCCGCATTTTCCGACGTTGCAGTCGGCGAGCGGGACGCGAATCTCGCCCGGCGCAAGCTCGTTGGCGAGCGTGCACACTAGGCGTATCGACTCGAAGATCTCTTCGAATCGCACCGAGACGCGCGCGGCGACGTCGCCGCGCGTGTGCGTGGCCATGCGCACCTCGGCCTGCTGGTAGGGCGGCACGGGACAATCGATGCGCAGGTCGCGCTTGACGCCGCTCGCGCGGGCGGCGAAACCCATCAGCCCCAACTTCTCCGCCAGTTCGGGTAGTACCTGACCGGTCATGATGAAGCGGTCCTGCGCGCCCGCGTGATCGTCGTAGATCGCTTTCAGCGCGACGACCTCGGATCGGATCTGCGCGAGGCGCCCGAGCAGCCGCTCTGCCTGCTCGCGCGCGAGATCGCGCGCGACGCCGCCGGGAACGACCTGGTCCATGAGGTAGCGATGGCCGAACAGCTCGCCCTGCAAACGCAGCAGGTCTTCCTTCAGCCGCCAGAACTGGAAGAAGCCGAACGCGAGCCCGACGTCGGCGCCGAGGTAGCCGAGATCACCCAGGTGGTTGGCGATGCGCTCGAGTTCGAGCATGATTCCGCGCAGGCCGAGCGCGCGGCCGGGCGGTTCGGTGCCGCTGGCGCCCTCGACGGCCATGGCGTAGGCCCAGGCGTAGGCGACGGTGGAATCACCGGACACACGAGCGGCGAGTTTGGCGCCCTCGGCCAGGGTCATGGTCTCGAACAGCTTCTCGATCCCTTTGTGCGTGTAGCACAGGCGCTCCTCCAGCCGCAGGATCTTCTCGCCGACGATGGAGAAGCGGAAATGCCCCGGTTCGATGGTGCCGGCGTGCACCGGGCCCACCGGTATTTCGTGCACGCCTTCGCCCACGACCTTGACGAACGGATAGCGGTCGTCCGACGCGGGAAGGTTCGTGCCGATGTCGAATTCCTTGCGCAGCGGAAATACGCCGCCGGGCCAGGCGCGGTGGCGCACCCACTTGCGC
>SCTX01000114.1 GCA_004298385.1 Betaproteobacteria bacterium
CCCCGAAATTCTCTGAATCCCAAAGTGATGGTACGTAGATCGGTATTTTCAGTTTCCGTGGCGAGAGCTGTCAAAGTTGATGAATCTAGCCCCGCGGAAAGAAAGAGGCCGACTGGGACGTCAGCGATCATATGGTGATGCACGCTATCGCGGAGGGCAGCACGCAAGCGCTCGTGCATTTCTTCTCGCGTCACAGAGAGTCGCGTTGCACTCGCAGTCGCAATTTCCTCGGAAACGCTAAAGAATCGCCTTTTTTCCTTTTCACCCCCTGTGCCGATCCATAGGGAGGTTCCCGCCTCAAGTGAACGAATGCCTCTGTAAAGCGTGTAAGGTTCGGGCACGTGGCCCCAGAGAAAGAAGCCGACGTGACCGGCAGGCTCGGGAGCAGTGTCAATTGCGCCCCCCTTCAACAGCGCCTTGACTTGCGAGGCGACACGGATGGTGCTTCCGTCATCGGCATAGTAAAGTGGCTTGATGCCGAAGGGGTCGCGGGCGACGAACACGCCCTTGCGGCGTTGGTCCCAAATGGCGAAGGCGTACATGCCGCGCAATGCGTGCACCATGTCTACCCCACGGTTGGCGTAGAGGTGGAGCAGCACCTCGGTATCGCTGGTGGAGCGGAACGCATACCCCTTGCTTTCGAGCTCTCGTCGTAGTTCACGATAGTTGTAGATCTCGCCGTTGAACGTGATACGGAAATTGGCATCGGCCGTGGCCATAGGCTGCGCGCCCGTCTCGGATAGATCGATAATCGCAAGGCGCCGGTGCGCAAGACCGACCCGCCGGTCGGAGGAAACCCACAGGCCGGCGCCGTCGGGGCCACGCTTGATCATGTGCTCGCGGATGCGCAGGAGTTCCTGCTCGTCAACGGGTGGTGCCGATTCGCGGTAGGCGAAGATGCCGGCGATGCCGCACATGGCGTTACAGGGACGCGCCGCCGGAATTGCGGAAGTAGGCGATGGTCTTAGTCAGTCCTTCGTCCAGCGCAACGCGAGGCGTCCAGTCGAGGACGCGCTTTGCCAGTCCAATGTCCGGCTGGCGCTGTGTTGGGTCGTCGGATGGCAGCGGCTTGAATGCAATCGCGGATTTCGACCCGGTGAGCGCGATCACCTTCTGCGCGAGCTCCAGGATGGTGAATTCGCCCGGGTTGCCCAGGTTCACCGGGCCGGTGAAATCATCGGTGGAGTTCATGAGCCGCGCCAGGCCTTCCACCATGTCGTCCACGTAGCAGAAAGAACGCGTCTGCTTGCCTTCGCCATAGATGGTGATGGGCTCGCCCTGCAAGGCCTGGACGATGAAGTTGGAGACCACGCGTCCGTCGTTGGGGTGCATGCGCGGGCCATAGGTGTTGAAAATGCGGGCCACCTTGATTCTGAGTTTGTATTGGCGGTAGTAGTCGAAGAACAGGGTCTCGGCGCAACGCTTGCCTTCGTCGTAGCAGGAGCGGGTTCCGATGGGATTTACATTGCCCCAGTAGTCTTCTGTCTGGGGGTGGACTTTCGGGTCGCCGTAGACTTCGCTGGTGGAGGCTTGCAGGATCTTTGCCTTCACGCGCTTCGCCAAGCCGAGCATGTTGATGGCGCCGTGCACGCTGGTCTTGGTCGTCTGCACCGGGTCGTGCTGGTAGTGGATGGGCGACGCCGGGCAGGCGAGGTTGTAGATTTCTTCCACCTCGACAAATAGCGGGAAGGTAACGTCGTGGCGCATCAGCTCGAAGTGTGGGTTGGGCAGCAGGTGGGCGATGTTGTCCTTGGTGCCGGTGAAGAAATTGTCGACGCACAGCACGTCGTGGCCGTCGGCGAGCAAGCGCTCGCACAGGTGCGATCCGAGGAAGCCTGCGCCGCCGGTTACGAGAATGCGTTTGCGGGTGCTGTAGATTCGCATGGGGTGACTCTCCGGGGATGAATCGCGATCTGTCGTTCCGGCGTGCAACGCGGGTACGCGCCCAGTCCACCTAACGGGGACAATAATGCCTTCGATTCCGGCGGTGTCGGGCACGCTACCGCCCTGCAAGACACTCGCGTGTTTCGCATGAATTTTGTTTCGCGAGCCGGCTCGCTCCTGCGGGTACGGCCTATCTGTTCGCGAGCAAGCTTGCTCCTGCCTACAAAGGCTAGGCGCTCATTTCGGGTTGCGCGCGCCGATTTCGCCGATTTCGCGCTGCAATTGTTCGATCTCGACCTTGAGCGTTTCGTATTCGGCCATCTTGCGCTTGAGAAAGTGGATCGCGATAGTGGCTTTGCTATCGATGCCCCGCGGCGTGAGCAGGTAGGCGTAGCCCAGCTTGTTGCGGCTATTGCGAAAGTTGCGCACCTTGACCAAACCCTTGTCGATGAGGGCATTCAGGCAGTAGTTGACCTTGCCGAGGCTGGCGCCCAGTTCGCGCGCGAGATCGCGCTGGCTCAGGTCGGACCTGGCTTCGAGCAGCCTCAGCAAGCGGAAATGGGTGTCCGGTATGCGGCGATCAATTATGGGTGGCATGATCGCGGTCTGTCGGGTTTTTGGGGGCGGAAGCCATAGTCGATTCAATGCGTTCAACTTGTGAACGCAGATTAGAGAACAAAGGAGGGCGGATGTCAATTGATAGTGAGTTTCGCTGGCTACGGGCAGGCCGCTATGGTTGACGGAAAACAGGCAGCGTCATCTACCGCTCCAAGATCCACCTGGAGCTGAAGTGCGACTACCAGGCGATGCCGGGCGCCGAGTGGCCGGAACTGCGGTACCGGCACATCTCCGGTCGCTACGACCGAAGGAAGTCCCTGTGGGACGACCGAAGGAAGTCCCTGTGGGACGAGCATCGGGTACGCTACTGTGGCGGGTATTCCAAGCGCGCGTAGCCGACCGCGGAGCGGCTCGCCGACGAGATCCTCGGGCGGGGAACCTTCAGGCAAATCCAGGGCGCCGTCTGACGCCTCAGATAGCGGCACGCGGCGCCTAGAGTCCGAGGTAGGCCTGTTTCAGACGTGGATCGGCGAGCACTTCCGCGGCCGGGCCGCTCAGGGCGAACACGCCGTTCTCCAGCACATAGGCGCGATCGGCGATGCCGAGGGACTGCACCACGTTCTGCTCGACGAGCAGAACTGTCATTCCCTCGGAATTGATGCGCTTGATGAGGGTGAACATCTCCTCGACCAACAGCGGCGACAGGCCGAGCGAAGGTTCGTCGAGAATCAGCAGTTTCGGCTCGCCCATCAGGCCGCGTCCGATAGCGAGCATCTGTAGCTCTGATCTTGGGGATATAACAGCGGGTGTGCCGCCTTTTTCCATACCCGTAGTCGCGCATAAACGCGGGCGCTTTTTTTCGGTCGCGTGACGCGCTGACGCAAGCAGCCGTTTTCCTGTACCTTGCACAAATATCCGGGGTCCAATATATTGCATCCTCGCGGCGGCGAGGCCGCGCTGGACGCGATTCGTATGCAGGCTTTAGCAAAGAACCCGTTGTAAAATGAATTTCGCAACGGGCCGATGCAAGGGAGCACTGGGGGAGACATCCTCTCATTTTGAAACAGGTTCAAAGGAGATAAAAATGAATTCGCGTTGGATCGACATCAAGGCGCAGGACGGCGGCCGTTTCAAGGGCTATCTGTCTTTGCCCCACCAGGCGAAAAAAGGGGGCAAGGGGCCGGGCATCGTTCTGATTCAGGAAGTTTTCGGCGTCAACTCGCATATTCAGGGGGTGGCCGACCAATACGCGAGCGACGGCTACACCGTGCTTGCTCCGGACATATTCTGGCGTATGCAGCCCATGGTCGACCTGGGCTACGGTCCGGAAGACTTGCAAAAGGGCATCGGCTATATGCAGAAGTTTGATTTCGTCGCGGGTGTGAAAGACCTGGCCGCGTCGGTAGCCGCGTTACGCGGCCTGCCCGAATGCACGGGCAAGGTGGCCTCGCTTGGTTACTGCATGGGCGGGATGCTGTCATACCTTTGTGCGGCCAATGCCGGCGTGGATGCGGCGGTGTGCTATTACGGCGGCGGCATCCACACCAAGCTGGAGGAGGCCGGAAAAATCAAATGCCCGGTGCTGTTCCATTTCGCCGGCAACGACGGTTACATTCCGGTTTCGGCGGTCGAGGCGGTGAAACAGACCTTCGCCGGACGCGAGGGCGCGCGCATCGACGTGTATCCCGGCGTCGATCACGGCTTCAACTGCTGGGATCGCCCCGCCTATAACCAGCAGAGCTCGGCGCTCGCGCGCGGGCGCTCGTTGTCCTTTCTCGCGACTACCATCAGCTAAGGTGTGAGCGCGTAAAGCGTGAGTGACAGGAGCTACCTCGACTGGCTAGAGCCAGCCGCGCTCAACGGATTTGCCGGTGCCGGACCATCACCTGATTGTCGGCACCGAAGGCGGCGCCCAGGCGTCGGGCGAAGTACACCGAGCGGTGCCGGCCGCCGGTGCAGCCGATGGCAACGGTGAGGTAGCTGCGGTTTTCGCGTACGAACGCGGGCAGCCAGGTAGCGATGAATGCGTGGATGTCGCGGTACATATTCTGCGTCGATTCCTCCCTCTCCAGAAAGGCGGCGACCGCGGCATCCAGCCCCGTCAGTTCGCGCAGGGCGGGCTCGTAATAGGGGTTGGGCAGGCAGCGCACGTCGAACACGAAATCGGCATCCAGCGGTATTCCCTGCTTGAAGCCGAAAGACTCGAACAGGAGCGTCAGGCGCGAGCGGTCCACTTCGACCAAATTCTTGATCCAGTTGCGCAAGGTGTTGGGCGAGAGTTCGCTGGTGTCGATGTGATGACCCGATTCGCCGATGTCGCCTAGCAGTTCGCGCTCGCGCGCGATGCTCTCGGCCACGGTAAGCGCGCCCTCGCTCAGGGGATGGCGCCGCCGCGTCTCGGAGAAGCGCTTGATCAGGGTCTCGTCCTTGGCCTCCAGGAACAGCAGCCTCACGTCCACGCCCTTTTGCTTGAGCGCCGCGACGGTCCGCGGCAACTCGCGCACCGAGGCGCCGCTGCGCGCGTCCATGCTTAGGGCGACGTGCTCATGGCCGGAGCCGGCAAGCGACTCGAGCAGCGGCATCACCAGGGCGACCGGGAGATTGTCCACGCAGTAGTAGCCGCTGTCTTCCAGGACATTGAGCGCGACGCTCTTGCCGGAGCCCGAAAGACCGCTGATCAGCACCAGTTGCATGACGTCAGGATATCACCCGGGGCGTGGAAAACAAAAAACAGTCCAGACTGGGGGAGATACATGTGGCGCCGCAAAATACTGGCGCATGTTACCTGTGGACTTGCGCGCTCGCGCGCGCCAACCGTGATTTCTGTACGGATGAAAAGCACGTCCGTACAGAAATCACGGTTATGCAATTACTCCGCAACAATTGCCACATCCGCGCGAATGTTTTTGTCATTTTGGTTGCGGCCGGCGGTAGCGCTAAGGATAAAAACAAGGACAGCGCTGGGGTTTTATCCGAGATCGTCGATTGCGCGCGGATGCGCTTTTCATCCGTGCGCAAGCGACGATCCGCGCGGACGGTTTTTCGTCCGCGCAGGTTTTGCCAAAACCTGCGCGCTGCGCGCGCCAACCCAGTTTTCCGAACGGATGAAAAGCACATCCGTTCGGAAAACTGGGTTATGAAATTACTCAGCAACAATCGCCACATCCGCGCGAACGGCTTCTCGTCCGCGCAACATTGGAACCTTGCAACTACAATCAGCCGTCGCGCTTAATCTCCCCCTGCTGCCGGGCGATGAATTCCTGGGTGCTGTCGATGCCGCGCAGTTGCAGGATGTAATTGCGCACCGCCGCTTCCAGCAGCACCGCCAGGTTGCGCCCGGCGGCGACCGGGATGATGATCTTGCGGATGGACACTCGGAGGATGTCCTCGGTAAGTTCGTGCAGCGGCAGCCGCTCCGTCGGGGCGGCTCCGGCCTGGCCCGGTTTTTCCAGGTGCACGATCAGCTTGAGGTTCATTTTCGGCCGCACCGCGGTCTCGCCGAAAATGGTGCGGATATTGAGCACGCCCAGGCCGCGCACTTCGAGGAAGTCTTTCAGCACGGGCGGGCAGCGCCCTTCCAGCGTCTTGGCAGCGATGCGCGAGATCTCGACCACGTCGTCGGCCACCAGGCCGCGGCCACGGCTGATTAGTTCCAGCGCCAGTTCACTCTTTCCCACGCCCGATTCGCCGGTGATCAGCACGCCCAGGCCGAGCACATCCATGAACACGCCGTGCATGGACGTCGAATCCGCCAGGATCTTGGCAAGGTAGCGGCGCAGGGTGTCGATGACGGCGTCCGCTGCGGAGGCGGTCGCCAGCACCGGCACACTCCTCGCTTCCGCCGAGCGCAACAGCGCCGCCGGCGCGGCGACGCCGTCGGTGAGAATAATGGCGGCCGGCTCGGCGGCAAACAGATTGGCGATGACCTGGCCCGCGCCGTCTCCGCTATAGCCGTCGATGTAGGCAAGCTCGCGCCGGCCCAGCACCTGGATGCGGTTTGGGTGGATCAGATTAAGGTGGCCGACCAGCGCCGCGGCATCGGCGCTGTCGCGGCGCACCGGCGCCGCGACACCACCGCGGCCGCTGACCCAGTCTAGGCCCAGTTTTGCGGCATTGTCTTCATACAGCCGCGCTATGCTGGTTTGTAACATCGGGTTGCCAGGAGCTGATGAGCTGGTGCAGGCTGCCGGCGTCCTGCGTTTGGATCAGTTGCTCGCGCAGCTCGCGGTCGGAAAACATCTGTGCCAGCTCGGACAGGATTTGCAGGTGCTGTTCGGTAGCTTGCTCCGGCACCAGCAGGATGAACAGCAACTTGACCGGCTTGCCGTCGGGAGCGTCGAACGGGACCGGGGCGCCAAGGCGCACGAACGCCGCCACCGCTTCGCGCAAGCCCTTGATGCGGCCGTGCGGAATCGCCACCCCCTGACCCAGGCCGGTCGAGCCCAGGCGCTCGCGCGCGAACAGGCTGTCGAACACCAGACTGCGCGCGACTCCTTGGTTATTCTCGAAAATAAGACCGGCCTGCTCGAACATGCGCTTCTTGCTGCTGACTTCCAGGTCGAGGACGATGTTCGAGGGCGGCAACAGCTTGGAAATGAGATTCATGGGGAAAAAGAAATGGGTGGGGGCATCCGGCGCCACGGGATTAGGGGGCGGTGCCGGAAACCGGGGCATTCTACCGCAAATCGGATGCCTGGGTCATTCCTCCGCCGGCTGGCGTTTGAGGGCGTCGTGGGGGTGGGCGAAGGCCTTGTCCTTGTGTTTGATGACCTGGCGGTCGAGCTTGTCCATCATCAGGTCGATGGCGGCGTACAGGTCCTCATCATCACTTTCGACGTGGACGTCCTTGCCTGGCAGGTGCACGCTGATCTCGGCCTTCTGTCTCAGTTTTTGCACCGACAGCACGACGTTGATGTCGATGACCTGATCGAAATGGCGTTGGATCCGCTCCAGCTTGGACAAGACGTAATCGCGGATGGCCTGGGTGACTTCGACGTGGTGACCACTGACCTGGACGTTCATCTTCGACTCCTTTCAAAGTTACAACGACCGGCGCAGACTGACCGGCGGGATATGCAGCGACTCCCGATATTTGGCAATGGTACGGCGTGCCACCACGATGCCCTGCTCGCCGAGAATCTGGGCTATCTTGCTGTCGGAAAGCGGTCTCTTGCGGTCCTCGGCGTGGACCAGTTGCTTGAGCAGCGCGCGGATCGCCGTGGCCGAACAGGCGCCGCCGGTTTCGGTGGCGACGTGGCTGCCGAAGAAATACTTGAGCTCGAAGATCCCGCGCGGCGTCGCCATGAATTTCTGTGTGGTGACGCGGGACACCGTGGACTCGTGCAGGCCCAGGGTCTCGGCGATTTCGCGCAGCACCAGCGGCCGCATCGCGACTTCGCCGTGATCGAGGAAATGGCGTTGCCGCTCCACGATCGCCTGCGCTACGCGCAATATGGTGTCGAAGCGCTGCTGCACGTTCTTGATCAGCCAGCGCGCTTCCTGCAACTGACCGGACAGTTGGCCGCCGGCCGAGTGCAGCTTGTTTTGCACAATCTCCGCGTACATGCGGTTGATGCGCAGCTTGGGCATGGCATCGGGATTGAGGCTGGCGACCCAGGCGTTTTTCGCCTTCTTGACGATGACGTCTGGCACGATATAGCGCGTCTCGTTCGCCGCGTACTCGGCGCCGGGATGGGGGTTCAGGCTCTGGATCAGGTGTTGCGCCTGGCGCAGGCTGTCGTCGTCGCAATGCAGTTGCCGCTTCAGGTGCACGAAGTCGTGCGCGGCGAGCGCATCCAGGTGAGAGTGCACGATGCCGATGGCAAGATCGCGCGCCGGGGTATCGGCCGGCAAGGCTTTCAACTGCAGCTCCAGGCATTCGGCGGGCGTGCGCGCGCCGACGCCGGTGGGGTCGAAACCGTGCAGATAATGCAGGCCTATCTGCAACTCATCCAGCCCGACCTCCAATTCCGGCGGCAGCAGTTCGGCGATTTCCGCGAGACTCTGCGCGAGATACCCGTTCTCGTCCAGCGCCGCGATCAAGGTGCTGATCACACTTTTGTCGCGCGCCGACAGTTGCGTCAACGCGAGCTGCCCCAGCAGGTATTCGCCCAGGGTTGGGGCGCCGGCCGCGAGTTGCGGATATTCCGACTCTTCGCCCTCGTCGCGCCGGGGCGCCGAAGAGGGCGCATCGGTAAACCAGTCGATGTCGGCGGAGTCCCCGGGAGGCGAGTCGTTGGCAGGCGCCTCGCCGGCCGCCGTCTCGTCGTAAGGTCCGACGTATTCCTCGCGCGCGGCGCCGTTCGGCGGAGGCGGCAAGGACTCCGGCTCCGCGTCGTCGCGTTCGAGCAGTGGGTTTTCCATGAGGAACTTCTCCAACTCCTGGTTCAGTTCCAGGGTCGAGAGCTGCAACAAGCGGATGGATTGCTGCAACTGCGGCGTCAGGGTGAGCTGTTGCGACAGCTTGAGTTGCAGGGTTTGTTTCATTTTGAGCGGGAGCGTAGCCTGCCGGCTACATGCGGAAATGCTCTCCCAGATACACTCTTCTCACGTTTTCATTATAGACGATTTCGTCGGGCTTGCCCTGCGCCAGGACCGATCCTTCATTGATGATATAGGCGTGGTCGCAGATGCCCAAAGTCTCGCGCACGTTGTGATCGGTGATCAGCACGCCGATTCCCCGCTCCCTTAGAAAGCCGATGATCTTCTGGATATCGAGCACGGCGATCGGGTCGACGCCGGCGAAAGGCTCGTCCAGCAGGATGAAGCCGGGGCGGGTCGCGAGGGCGCGCGCGATCTCGACGCGCCGGCGCTCGCCGCCTGAGAGCGACAGCGCCGGGTTGTTGCGCAAATGCGTTATATGCAGCTCGCGCAGCAGGTTTTCCAGGCGGTCTTCGATTTCTGCCTCGGACAGGTCCTGCAGTTCGAGTACCGCCTGCACGTTTTCCTGCACCGTCAGTTTCCTGAACACCGAAGTCTCCTGGGGCAGATACGACAGCCCCAGCCGCGCGCGGCGGTGGATGGGAAACTTGCTGATCTCGGCGCCATCGAGGCTGATGCTTCCGCCGTCCAGGCGCACCAACCCGACCATCATGTAGAAGCAGGTGGTCTTGCCGGCGCCGTTCGGTCCGAGCAAGCCGACCACCTCGCCGCTTTGCACGTCCAGCGATACGTCCTGCACCACGGTGCGCGACTGGTAGCGCTTTTTCAGATTGCTGGCTTTGAGCTGGCTCATGCGCGCCTGTCAGGGTTCATTAACCACGAATTTCTCCGGAAATCGGATGCGCGGAAATCGAGGAACCTTGGCTCGCTCGCATCCGTGTTCGCTATCGTTTAGGGACGCCGGGCGCGGGCGCTGTTTCGGCTTCGTCGGTGGTATTGCGCGGTTGGATCACCGCGCGCACCCTGCCCTCGGAGCTTCCGCTTGCGCTCTGGCCGCCGCCGGTCACGGTGAAGTGCTCGGTGCGGGAATCGTAGGAAATATAGTTGCCGCGCACTTCATCCGCGGGCTCGCGCTTGAGCCGGGCACGGTTGAAGAATTCCACGCGGTCGAGCTTGCCGTCGTATTCGATGCGCTCGGCCTCGCCCTCGATGTATTCGTTGGCGCCGTCGCGCTTTTGGCGAAAGGTGGCCGGATTGCCGCTGGCACTGCCGTACTGGTAGCCATCCTGGTCCTGGCGCAGCGTAACCTTGTCGGCGTGTATGCTGAGCGTGCCTTGCGTCATCACCACTTTTCCCTCGAACACGCCGGTCTTGTGCACATCGTCGACGCGCATGCGGTCGGACTCCAGGTTGATGGGCTTTGCCCGGTCGGCCCGCTCCGCCTGCGTCGGCCCGGCCAGTCCCAGACCGCAGGCGCAGAAAATAGCGCTTATGCAATTACTCCGCAACGCTAGCCACATCCGCGCGGATGTTTGCGTCATTTTGGTTGCGGCCAACGGCCGCGCTATGAGATCATTTGCCCGCATCGAATGTGCCCCGGACCTGCGACAGCAGCGCGAACTGCCGCGTTTTATTGTTGAATTCCATGCCGACCCCGGAAAGCCTGGACCGGCCCTCGGTAATGATCACCGGCCTGTCGGTGTGGGCGAGATCAAGGTCGGGAACGATCCGCAGATACTCGGTTTGCACGCGCAATTCGCTTCGCCCAAGGCCAGCCTCGCGCACCACCACCACATTGCCGAAAAAACTCGCCTCGTCGCCGTTCCTGGAGATCAGGCCGCGGTCGGCGCGGATGACGATCGGGGCGGCGTTGTCATGGCGCTGCACCAGGCGCGGCGCCACGATGTCGGTGCTCCCGTCGTCGGGATAATGCAGCATGCGCGCGGCGGACAGGATGTACTCGAGCTTACCGGCGGCGCCGATTTTGGTGATGCCGAGGTCCTCGGCGACGAAATCCGGATCGTGCCGGGTCTTGCCCGAGTTGTCCCGCGCGGGCGCCTGTACCGTGCGTTCCAGCCAGAGGCTGGCCGCCGCGAGCGCCAGCATCAGCAGCAGCGGAAACAGCCGGGATGCCCGGTCGGATCTCATTGTATTACGGCTCACTGCATATGGCTCATTGCAAATGGGCGCTGATCGCGCGTTCGAGCGCGCCCTGGGCGCGCAGAATGAATTCGCACACTTCGCGCACGGCGCCATGCCCGCCGCCAGTGCGCGCCACGTAATGGGCGCGGCTCTTGAGCGCCGGCGGCGCCGCGGGCACGGTGGCGGCAAAGCCGCAGCGGGTGATGAGCGGCAGGTCGAGCAGGTCATCGCCCATGTAGCCCGACTGCTCGGCGGCGAGCCCCAACCGCGCGAGCAGCGCGGCGTAGGCCCCGCGCTTGTCCTCCACTCCCTGGTAGAGGTGCGCGATGCCGAGATTGGCCGCGCGCAGTTCGACCGCGCGCGATGTCCTGGCCGTGATCAGCGCGACCTCTACGCCGTGTTGTTTGAGCATCTTGATGCCGTGGCCGTCGCGGATATTGAATGCCTTCAACTCCTCGCCGCGCTCGGAGTAATAGAGCGTGCCGTCGGTCATCACGCCGTCGACGTCGAAGATCATCAGTTTTAGGCCCTTGGCGCGCGTCATCGCGCGATCCAAGCTTTCGCGCTTCAGCGCGTCATCCGCGCTCTCGCGCTTCAGCGCGCTATCCAAACTTGCGTGCGGGGACGCGTCATCCGGACTGCCGCGTCCTAATGGGTCATTCATCTTGGTTCAGATCACCTTGGCGCGGAACAGGTCGTGCATGTTCAGCGCGCCCACGAGCCGGCCTGCGTCGCTCACTACCAGTAACTGGTTGACTTTGCGCTCCTCCATGATCTGCACCGCTTCGACCGCCAGCTTGTCGGGGCCGATGGTGCGCGGGTTGCGGGTCATGATGTCGGCGATGCGCGCGGCCTTGATGTCATCGACCTGCGCCAGCGTCCGGCGCAGGTCGCCATCGGTGAATACGCCGCTCACGCGCCCGCCGGCATCGAGCACGGCGGTCATGCCCATGCGCTTTTTCGACATTTCCAGCATGGCTTCGGAAAAGTCGGCGGCTTCCGCCACCGACGGCACGTCGTCGCCGGTGCGCATCACGTCGCGTACATGGGTGAGCAGGCGCCGCCCCAGCGCGCCGCCCGGATGCGAGCGGGCGAAGTCCTCGGCGCCGAAGCCCTTGGCATCGAGCAGGGCGACCGCCAGCGCGTCGCCCAGGGCCAGCATCGCAGTGGTGCTCGCGGTGGGGGCAAGGTTCAGCGGACAGGCTTCCTTGTCGACGCGCGCGTCCAGGTGCACGTCGGCCTCGCGCGCCAGCGCCGAGTTGGCATTGCCGGTGATGGCGATGAGGCGCGCCCCCTGGCGTTTCAGCAAGGGCACGATGGTGAGCAGTTCCTCGCTTTCGCCGGAGTTGGACAGCGCGATGAGCACATCATCGCGCGCGATCATGCCGATATCACCGTGGCTTGCTTCGGCCGGATGCACGAAATAGGCCGGCGTGCCGGTGCTTGCCATGGTGGAGGCGATTTTGCGCGCGATATGGCCGGACTTGCCGATGCCGCTTACGATCACCCGGCCCTTGCAGTTGAGCAGCAGCGCCACGGCGTCCAGAAAGCTCTGGCCCAGGCGCGCGGCGAGGCCCTGAATCGCTTCGGCTTCGATGGCGAGCACCTGTCTTGCCAGCTCCAGCGCGGTCTTGGACGGTAGGATTTTGTCCATGCGGGATGCTGCAGGTATCATGGGGCAAAGTATAGCAGAAGCCCAATCCCTCCCTTCCGGCGACCGACCTCCGATGACTAATCCCCTTGAACTCGTGCTGGTACTGCTCGCGAGCGCCGTGCTGGTGGTGGTGCTGGCGCGCAGCCTGCATCTGCCGCCGATGCTCGGCTACCTCCTGGTCGGCGTGGCAATCGGGCCGCATGCCCTGCACTGGATCCCGGCGACCGAGGAATCGAGCTACGCCCATCTGGCTGAGTTCGGCGTGGTGTTCCTGATGTTCTCCATCGGCCTGGAATTCAGCCTGCCCAAACTGTTCAACATGCGCCGCGTGGTGTTCGGCGTGGGCATGGTGCAGGTGCTGCTCACCGTGTTCGCGCCGACGGTGGCCGCCTGGCTGTTGGGTTTTCCGTGGCAGTTGGGCTTCGCCCTGGGCGGTGCGCTCGCCATGTCCTCGACCGCCATCGTGAGCAAGCTCCTGGCCGAGCGCATGCAGCTCGAATCCGCGCATGGGCGCGAGATCATCGGCGTCCTGCTGTTTCAGGATCTGGCGGTGGTGCCGTTGTTGATCCTGATCCCGGCGCTGGCGCAGCCGGCGGAGCAGCTCGCGCCGGTGCTGGCGCTGGCGCTGGCGAAAGCCGCGCTGGTGCTGTTCCTGATCCTGTTTGCCGGCCAGAAGCTGATGCGCAGTTGGTTCCACATCGTCGCGCGGCGGCGCTCGCACGAGTTGTTCGTGCTCAATGTGCTGCTCATCACCCTCGGTCTCGCCTGGGCCACCGAGCTCGCCGGCCTGTCGCTTGCGCTGGGCGCGTTTCTGGCGGGAATGCTGATCTCCGAAACCGAATACCGGCACCAAGTGGAAGAGGACATCAAGCCGTTCCGCGATTTGCTGCTGGGCCTGTTTTTCGTCACTATCGGCATGCAGTTGGATGTCTTCGTGGTGGTCGACAGGTTCGCGCTGGTACTGCTGTTGTTCGCGGCGCCGGTGTTGTTCAAATTCGCCCTGATCGCAGTGCTGTCGCGCCTGTTCGGGTCCGCTCCGGGCAATGCCCTGCGCACCGCGCTGGCACTGGCGCAGGCGGGCGAATTCGGCTTCGTGCTGCTGGCGCAGGCCGGCGGCGTGCGGCTCGTGGACGACGCCCTGCTGCAACCCATTCTGGCGGCGATGCTCTTGTCGATGCTGAGCGCGCCTTTACTGATCCATTACAGTGACAAGCTGGTGCTGCGCTTCGTCGCCTCGGAGTGGATGCTGCGCTCACTCGAGCTGCACCAGATCGCCGTCTCCGGCATGGCGGCCACCAAGCACGTGGTGTTGTGCGGCTACGGCCGCACCGGCCAGAACCTGGCGCGCTTTCTCGAGCAGGAAGGCATAGGCTATGTCGCGCTCGACCTCGACCCGGAACGGGTGCGCGAGGCGGCGGCGGCGGGCGAATCCGTTGTGTACGGTGATGCCGCGAGGCGCGAAGCCTTGATTGCCGCGGGCCTGGCGCGAGCCAGCGCCCTGGTGATTTCATTCCCCGACACGCCCGCTGCGCTGAAAATTCTGCACCACGCTCATACGATCAACCCGGGCCTGCCGGTGATCGTGCGCACACTGGACGATGCCGACATGGACCGGCTGCAGGCGGCCGGAGCGGCCGAGGTGGTGCCGGATGCATTCGAATCCAGTTTGATGCTCGCAAGCCACGCGCTGGTGCTGATGGGCGTGCCGCTCGCGCGCGTGGTGCACCGCGTGCGCGAAGTGCGCAATACGCGCTACAGCCTGCTGCGTGGCTTTTTCCACGGCGAGGGCGACGCGGTGGTGGATGCGGCCGAGCACCGTCAGCCGCGCCTGCATTCAGTCACGCTGACCCGAGGCGCCTATGCGGTGGGCCGGACCCTGGCCGAGATGGACCTGCCTGCGCTGGGCGCGGCAGTGACCCGGGTGCGCCGGCGCGGCATCCGCGTCGGCGAGCCCGCGCCGGAAACGCGCTTCGAGGCCGACGATGTGGTGGTGGTGCTGGGCGAACCGGACAGCCTTGCCGCGGCGGAAATCCGCTTGCTGCAGGGGACGAAATAGGAGGAGCGGAGTACCGCAAGCCCTCGCTCAATTCAGAAAATACATTGCGTTTCATACCTTTCTCCTTGCGCTTCTCCCTCATTCGGCAGCGGCGCGGAACGCCGCCTGAAGAGCGCGTACTAGCGAGGGGTGCAAGACTCCCAGTTTGGGCGTCTGTCCATGCGGGGCCGCTGGCGGAACGGAGAACCATTCGGTCGTGTAAGGCAGGTCGACGCTCTGTTTCAGATCGAACTTCGTGTCGTAGCTGAGGCCTGCCGCGGCGAAAGCAGCGGCATTGCGGTCGCGCAGGATGGAGAACTCGCCACGATGCAACATGGTGGTGCGCTGGCTCGTTCCATAGACGACGCGCACCTCGAACTGCGGCGCGTCGTCGTCGAACACCGCAAGAATCAGCGCAGGCCGGGGTTTCGGGCGCGGATTGATGTTATCGGGAAAATGACACCAAACGATGTCACCTGCGGTGGGCTCGGCCCACCAATCGGTCATCTACGCCGATTCCGTTTCGATCAGGCTTGAGCGGACCGAGCGCTTGGTGCTTTGCGGGACAGCCTTCTTGATCTGTCGCAACTGGGCCGCTGTCAAGGGGCCATCATCCTGCTCATATTGGGGCAAGACCCTGACCGCGAGTTCGTGCAATGCCTGGTGGATCGCCTGGGTCTCATCGACACCCAGTTGTGCAGCCAGGCGCTTTGCAGTCTTGCGGCTTACGCCGGTCGCGCTGTCGACGGCGCGGTAGCGAAAAGCAATCTGATTGTTCTGGCTGCGGGCGCTCATAATCACCTGTCGTCCATATTGGATATCTTGAAGATATCTTAATGATGCGAGTTCGTCAATTCTTGTGTGAGGCCGTCGCTGGCCGAGCTGAATCTAGCTGCGCTAGGCGCCGGCGTCACACGGGTGCGGCGGCGCGGCATCCGCGTCGGCGAGCCGGCGCCGGAGACCCGCCTCGAGGCCGGCGATGTGATCGTGGTGCTGGGTGAGCCGGATGCCCTGGAGGCTGCGGAGATACGCTTGCTGCAGGCGGTGAAATAGGCAGACGAACTGCGCGATGCCCTTTGCGTCTGAGGCGGGGCGGTCCGTCGCTATACTAAGTTTTGATTGACCTTAGTATAGCCAGATCCGCCGAATTTCCGCCCGGGCTTGTTTTCGAATCTTTATACCGCAGCCAGACGCTTGACCGTATCCGGGTAGCGCGCGACTAGGCGGATCAGCAGGGCGGCCTGCGCGTTTGGTTTGGCGCGGCCTTGTTCCCAGTTTTCCAGCGTGCGCTCGTTGGCGCGCAGGTAGCGCGCGAATACGGCCCGCGAAAGTTTCAAGCGCTGCCGGATGCTCACGAGTTCCTTGGCGGTTACGGCGACCGCAGGCTTTCTCTTGACCGTATGTGTGCGCAGAGTAATCTTGCCCTCGCGTTCGGCCTTGAGCGCATCGAAGCCCTCGGCCAATTCTGAAAATACATTGCGTTTCATGCCTTTCTCCTTTCGCTTAGCTCGTGCTTCAACATGTCTTTCAATGCCGCGCGTTCCTTGGCGCTCAAATCGTCGATCGTGTCCTTGTCGTAGAGTGTATAGAGCCAGAATTGGTCCCCCTTGCTCCACCAGAAATAGATCACGCGAAGACCGCCACGCTTGCCCTTGCCGCGCCGCGGATCGGCATGGCGTACCTTGCGCAGCCCGCCCGTGCCTTCGATTACGTCGCCTGCTTCCGGGTTGTCCAGCAAGGCGTTCTGCAAGGCCCGGAATCCCTCGTCGTCCAGATAGTCCGCGCGGTGACGAGCAAAGGCAGGCAACTCGACGAACAAGGCTTTCATAGGGTTATTATACGCAACTTGCGTATATTGTGCAGACCGATATCTGTCAACGTTTACTGCCTGTGCATTGAACGTGCTGATCGGTTTGGTGCCAATTCTCGGCAAACCGGCTGCAGCTAAAGTTGGCGTATGCAAAAGCGCGAGATGCCATGGCGGTCACGCCCCCATTCTCTGGTGGCGCAGTTTCCGCTTCGGCCAGCGGGAGCCCGAGACCCGCCTCGAGGCCGGCGACGTGATCGTGGTGCTGGGCGAGCCGGACGGTCTTGCCGCGGCTGAGATACGCTTGCTTCAGGGCACGAAATAAAAAGCCCGCCCTGGTGAGGGCGGGCTTGGGTTGAAGACCGCTTCGGCTTACAGGTTCTTGCAGAGCACGTACTGGTTGGTGCCCGATTCCACGTAGGCGTCGCCGGCGACGATCGCGTGCAGCACGGGGTTGGGCCCGGTCTGGAGGTTGGCACGCACCTGGCCGCTGGCGGCGGTGCCGTCGTCCATCTGGACGTCCACGGCTATGGCGATTTTATCCGGCAGATTGCTTGAACAAATCATGTTGGAAGTGAAAAACCCCGCTGGGCCGCCCGTCTGCACCCCCATTAACCCGTTCGCCGCGTTGGACGGGTTTGTCGCAGAGGAGCCTGCTCCGGCGTTGGTCGTGCCGCCGACGAAGCCGGCAAGCCGCAGATGCCACCAGAACAAATTCACCTCGGGCGCGGCAACGGTTGTCGCCACGGAATTGTTGTACAGGTTAGGCGAGACAGGGGGGGAAGCGCAGGCGCCCGTACACAATTGGCCATTGCCGTCGCCGGCGATCGCAAGCGGGTTGGTCCAGCGGGTCGCGGCGTTCAGGTCGTCGCCAGGCAGCGCGCGGTAGCGGTCCTGGTAGGAGTTCATCGCCGCGGTGATGCCGTTGAAGTCATTGACTACGTTCTTGATCTTGGCCTGGGTGATCATTTCCTGGCCCTTCAGGATGCCGCCCAGAAGGAGACCAATGATCACCAGCACAATGGCGATCTCGACCAGGGTAAAGCCGGTTTGCTTGGTTTTCATGTTGTTTCCCCCAAGGGAAAGTTAGTGGTCCAGCGATACGAGCAATATCCGTGCCTGGAATAAAGTGATATTTTCCACACTTTTGGGGATAGACAAACCCCGAATTCGTTAGAATTCCGTCAGATATGTCGATATCCCGACATTCTGCCTTAGCGTTTCCTGGGTCCGCCCTGTTTTAGCCGCTCCTCGATTTCGCGCAGCCGGCCGTCGAGGAAGTTCAACTCCGCGCTATCAGTGATCCTGCCGCTGGCAAGCAAGCCGCCTATCATCACCCGCGCCGTTTCTAGCTCGTTCAGGTCTTCGCGGATAAAGATTTCCATGGTGCTTGCCCAGGCCGGCACATCCGTGGCCGTAATGTAGGTATGCAGGGCGGCGGCGTACTTGAGCGCCAGATCCATGTCCTTGAGCCGGTGCTTGGCGAGGAATGTCGCGTGCGCGAGCCAGGGCCAGCGCCGGTTGGGATCCAGCAGAAATTGCCGGTAGACGAAATCGAGCATCCGGCGCTGCCGCGCTTCATCCGGAACTTCCGCGTACAGGCGGCTGGCGGCAAGCAGCGGATACTGTCCCTTCGGGTCCAGTTCGAGGATGCGCGCGAGCCAGGCCTCGACGCGGGCGTAATCCAGGTCCTTGTACGGTACCTTGCTGCCCGACTGGTAGTCGAAAGCCTGCAGCCGCAGCATCAGGATCTTGGCCAGCGCGATCGGTTCGCCGAGGCTGGCGAGCCGCAGCAGCGTGGTGGCGGGCGGCGGCATCAGGTCCGCGCCCTTCGCGCGGGGTTGCGGCACCGCAGCGTGCAGGCCGATCTGCAACGCGAGGCCGGCCGCAAGCAGGGCCAGCACCGACCCCGACACATGGCTAAGCGGGCGTTCGTCGCGCATCAGACTTCTCTGTGTTTATTCCAGGGTTGCGAGCATCAACGCTCGCCAATCAGTATCCGGAACCTGCGCCGACCGCGCACCCGATAGACCGAGAAGTCCCCCTGGTCGATCGTCGCGATCTGCAGCACGCCCGTTTTCTCGCCCAGCCAGATCAGCGATGCATCCGCATAGTCGCAGGGGAGATCGGCGTACTTGGCGATGATCCGCGCGAGCGCGGCGTGGTCTTCCATGGCGGCCACCTGCAATATCGCCGCCGCGCGCGCCCGCTGGACCCAAGTGAGCGCCGCTTGCTGATGTTCCGGGCTCGCCGCGAGCACGTAGGCTGTTTCGGCTACCACGGCCTCCGTCGTTAGCAAGCGGCCGCGGAATCCGCGGAACCAGGCGGTGGTCTGCGGGTGAAACCGATCCGCGCGGTTGATCAGCGCGACGATCGCGCCGGTATCAACGAGCGCGCGAGCCACGGAAAGCGTCGCGCGCCAGTTTTCGCACCGCCGCAGATTGCAGCTTCGCCACACCCCGCTTCGGAATCAGGTCGGCTGCCATCGCGTAGGCATCGCTGTCGCCCGACTGGCGATCCAGGTAGTCGTCGAGCGCGCGCACCACCGCGTCAGTGCGTGTAACCCCATGCTGGACGCAGTATTCGGCGAGCTTCTGCTCCACGCGGGGGGGGATGCGGGCGGTCAGCGTGTCGGCCATAATGATATTTCGTAATACATTCGACAGCAATTGTAAGACAAGCCCACCGCGTTTGCAACAACGCCCGTCCTGTCTGAGCTAAACGGGCGTTCGTCGTGCATCAGAAGTTCTTGCGTTGCAGGTCGAACAGCGCGGCGCCGCACACCAGCAGCAGATAGACCGCGGTCTGCGCCAGCAGTTGCGCGATTTCCGCCGCCGTCGGCGCGGTGTAGATCAGCCAGCCTGTCTGGGTCATGCGATCCAGGCCGGGCAACAGGAAGGCGATCGCTTCGATGACGAAATTGACGACGTGCTGGCCCAGGCTGAGGGCGTCCGACAGCGGGTTGGCCGCCATGATCTGCAGGGCGCTGATCGAGCGCGAGAGCAGATAAAACCCGGCGACGGCCGCAAGCGCCGAGATCACCTGCGTCAGCGAGAGCACGCAGAACAGGGCGAACGCGGTGACGATCAGCAACTCGCAGGCAAGCGACAGGCCCCACAGCGCAACCCGCGGCGCCGGCGCGAACATTGCGAGCGGCAGGCTGGATATGAGGGCGAGCGCAAGCGCTATTGCGGCGTAACCAGCAAGCTTGCCGAAAAAATAGCTGCTGCGCCGCATCGGCCGGGAGAGGATCAGCTCCATGACTTTGTCGTTGAATTCCCGGACCATGCTGGTGACGACGAAGCTCGCCAGCATGAATACGGCGCCGAAGCGCACCAGGGCTGCGAGCAGCGCCGCCTGGATCTCGTTCGATTCGGTGATCGCCACCTGCTGCAGAAACTGGGTGAACGCGAGCCCGGCAGCCACCAGGATCAGCGCCAGCCAGAGCAGGCGGTTGCGCAGTGCCTCGAGCAGCGTGTAGCGGGCGATAGGCAGGATCGGGTGAAGCATGATTTTTTCGAATGTCGCTCTGGATGCGCTAGTTGACCGGCGCCAAGTGACCAGCCTGCGTCCGCGCTGGCGTGCCTTTCTCAGGTTAAACTGCAGGCATAATAAGTGCAAGCACCATGGCTGCCAATACTCTGACCCGCGCTTACCCGATGCTCATCAGCCGCTATTGGCGGCTGCTGTTCGTCGCCATGCTCGCGTTGCTGCACCTCACCGCCATGCGCGGCGTGGAAGACACCTGGGCGCGCGCGCTCATGCTCGCCCACTTCGG
>SCTX01000115.1 GCA_004298385.1 Betaproteobacteria bacterium
CTCAGATGCCCCCCCCAACGCACCAGTGGGACGCGCCATTCGGACAAACCTCGCAGTGCTCCGGCGACCGCGCCGCTCTCCGTATCGGCGGCTGCGGACGCCGGTGGTTCCGGGGAATCGGCGCGCACAGTTTTCTTTGCTCCGTCGAAAATGCCTTGCGCGAGCAGCAAACCACCCCGCTGCCGCGCTGGCAGGTCCCATTCCAATCCGCCACGGGATGCGCTGGAGACCGTGTCATTCGCTGCATTCTGGATGGCGGAAGCCGGCGACGGCTTTCCGGAATCGACCGAAACGCCGGTCCTCAATTTCTCGTCAACGCCCGGCGCGGGCTTCGCAGCCGCACTGTCGGCATGCGCGATCAAGCCCGCACACCAGGTAGCAAGAACCGCCGCGCGCCAACCGTGTTTCTCCGGGCTCCACACATCACTCTTCTCGTCAGTCGCGCCACGCCACCACTCAATGCGCCGCTCCGGCACCGGCCGTACCACTATCGCCGGCGGAAGCGCGGACGCGATCACCGCCGATTCTGATTTCGGCGCCGGCCCGCAACCGGGCGTTCAACTCGCGCCACTGCGCTTCCCCCTGCTCGCGCGCCCACAGTTCCGCCACATTGCGCCTCACCTCCTCCAATGTCCTCAACTGCGCCGGCCTGCGCTCGGCAACGCGGAAAATCGCTATGCCCTCCAGCAATCTCAGCGGTTCCGAGATCGCACCGGGCGCCATTTTGTCGATTACGGTCTCGATGCCCTGGGGCAGCATGCCGCGATGACGGTATCCCATGTCGCCCCCATCGGCCGCCGAGCTGTCGCCCGAGTGCCGCCGCGCCAGACCGGCAAAGTCCGCGCCGTTCGCGAGTTGCTTGACTATGTCCCGTGCATGTTCCAGCGCTTGCTCCCGCGCCGCAGCCGGCGCCGATGGGTCGATCTTGAGCAGGATCATCGACAGGCGCAGTTGCTCCGGTTGGGTGAATAGCTCGGGATGGGATTCGTAGTACGCGCGCAGTTCCGCCTCGGCGGGCGAGGGCGCGACGCGGGTCGCCGCTTCCAACTGCGCAACCGCGCTTTGCTCTTCCAGTGCGCGCGTGAGTTCCGGCAATACCCGCGCACGGCTCTCCCGCCATTGCGGTAGGTCGCGATAGCGTTGCTCGTAGTCGGCAATCTTCGCGCGCACCTGCTCCGCATCCGCACGAATACCGAGGCGCTGCGCTTCCTTTAGCAATAACACCCGGTTTACCAGGCTGTCGGTAACCTCGCGCCGCAGCGCGGCGAGCTGGTCTTCCGGCGGCTGGCGGTGATAATATTTCTGCCGGATAGCGGCTGCAAGCGCCACCTCGAACTGCTGCGCGCTGATCGCCGCGCCATCGACCACGGCAGCAACCGCGTCCGGCGAGGAGCCCGCATCCGGGCCGTTGGCGGCCAAGCACGCCGGCGCAAGAAACCATGCCGCCGCGGCGAGACCGGCCAATGTTCGCTTCATCCTGGTCATGGCCGAGAATCTCTCAATAAGAACGGGTCAGCCCTGCCGCCTGACCCGTGGTTGGCGAAAGCGTGACTATTTAACGTGGCAGGAGAGGCACAGGTTGCTGGTGCTGTTGGCAACCCGCAGGAACGTCGCATTGCTGTAGTTGTGCGGATCGTGGCAGCTGCCGCATTCGACCGAGGGGCTCACGCCGGCGGCGAAGGTGCGCCGGTAAAGGATCATGTCCGCTTTTTCGCGTGTGCCGGCACCCGCGGTGTCCACCCAAAACTGGACTAGGCCATTGATGGTCGAACGGCTGACCGCCTTGAAGTCCGGGTCTCTGCAGGTGCCCCCTGCCTCGGTGATCCCACCGCCGCAATACTCGACACCGATCGGATGATCGTTGCGCAGATCGGCGCTGAGATTGGTGATGCCAGCAGCCGGCATCAAGCCGTCGGCCAGTGCCCCCGTCCAAGTGTAACCCGCCGGTCTGGCGCCACTCGCGTTGAAGCCGCCCGAACCTGGCGCGTTGACCATGTTGTCCAAGGCCTGGGTACCGTCGTGGCATGACAGACAGGCTTGCGAGACCGAGCCGACCACCATGACCTGACCGTCAAGGGTCGCCGACTCCCCACCTGTCGATCCATAAGTTTGGTATGTAGTCGCGGGAAGATTCTTGTTCCACAGTGGCGCGGTGCCGATCTGACCGCCGTGGGGCGTGTGGCAGAACACGCATACTTCATCGGTTCCCGCGGTCAGGTGGACACTGCCGGTGCCGGTCGTGCCCAGATTATGCTTGGTATCTCTGATGCTTGTCGCCTGGGCCAGCGCCGCGTCGGATGCCATCGTTGCAAACACAACGATACTCGCAGCGGCAATCCAGCCGCCTAGTGAATCCAGCTTACTCAGACGTTCCATGATTCGCTCCTTTCAATTAATACCCTGTCAAAGCCGCTTGTCCGAACCCTAAAACAGTTCTCAGAGGCTCATATGCATCTTTCGTGCCAACAACACCGGAGGTCGAAAAGACAGCAAACAGCGCTTCCGCAGCGCTTTTAGCTCCGCGCTAGCGCGCGGAAAAGAAATTCTTATGAAATTTCCGGAAAGTTTCCCGAATCAGGGAAATCCGATTCTCGAAAGCGGGAAAGAATCAGGACGAAGCAACGCCTCAACGGGATGCAGGCTTGGCGCCGGGCCGCTGGCCGAGATAACCGGCGTCGGCTTTCAGGTTGAAGGGACGAAAGATGTCGACCTTTCTGAACCACTGATCGACCATATAGACCCGGCCGTCCTCGTCGACATAGATACCCGCCGGCAGCATGTAGCGGGCCGGTCCGTCCTGTTCCGAGCGGGTGCCAATGAACATCAGCATGTCGCCTTCCGAGTTGAAGATTTGAAAGTTGCCGAAAGCAGTGTCCACCACGTAGATATTGCCCGCCGAATCGGTAGCGATCTCCTTGGGCCGCGCGAACTGTCCAAGCTGACGGCCGATGCTGCCGAAGGTCTTCAGGAATTTGCCCTCGCGGTCGAATATCTGCACGCGAAAATTGCCCGAATCGACGATATAGAGCCGCCCGTCCTTGCCCACCACCATGTCGCGTGGAAAATTGAAATCACCAGGATCCTTGCCGCGCTTGCCAAAGTCGAACAGCGGCTCGCCGCTGGAGGCGTTTATCACACGCACGCGGTGCTGTTGCGAGGTGACGCCGCCGACATCGACCAGGTAGACGCGGTCACCCTTGGGATCCACGGTGACGTTCGCCAGGCGATCGAACCACTTGGGGTCTCCTATCTTGCGCAGGAACTTGCCGTCCTTGTCGTAGATAAGGATTGCCCTGGCGCCGTTATCGGCCACATATAGGTTCCCCTGGCGATCCACATCGATGCCGAGCGGCTTGGATAGCTTGCCCGGTTCATCGATACCGATTTTGAAGTGGCGCCCGTTTGGCACATCGAATACCCGGATCACCGCCTCGACAGAATCTGAAACGAAAATGCGTCCCCGGAAAACCGCGATCGCATTTGGCTTGTTGAGTCCCTCGCCCCTGATGCCCTCCCCCGTAAGGAGGTTGCGAAGCCGCGAATCCGAGGTTTCCGGCAAGACGTCGGCGCTGCCATATATGGTGCGCTCGTATATGAACCTCGGCTCCTCGGGCGGCGCGGGAAACGCCATCGGCCCGGGTTCTGCGGCCGGTTTCACCGGTGGCACGGGCGCGCAGGCGGCCAGCAGCAGCGCGACGGCGCCGGCCAGCAACATTAGGACGGGCCTAGCGATGTTACCGAAATGCGTGCCGCTCATGCGTGTTCTCCGAAGCCATAACTCAACCGTGCCATAGATGCGCCGGCCGATCCGGATCATCTCCAGCACGCACCTGCCGCTGTTCAGCAGACGCACCTAGACGCACCGAAATGCACAAATCGTGCCCATCGGTGCATCGCGCCGTCATTTCACAGCTCAAGGCCGGTCCCTGGTGGAAGTTTCCCTTTGAAACTGCCGCTACCTCATTTGGCTGATCATGTGATCCGCCGCGGCCTTGGCTTCCGCATCCGACAGCGAGGCGTTACCGCCCTTGGGCGGCATCGCTCCCTTGCCTTTGAGCGCTGCCGAGAGCATCGCTGGGCGGCCTTGGGCGAGCCGCTGGATCCAAGCGGCCTTGTCGCCGGTCTTGGGAGCGCCAGCCACGCCGTTGGCGTGGCACTGTGCGCAGGCCTGGGCGTAAATCGCTTTTCCGTCCATGGCCGTCGCACCGGCCGGTGCCATTGAGGCGCACGCCATGGCCAGAACCGCTACCGCTGTTGTTTTCATCCACTCCCCTCTCAAGTTCTGTACTCGATCCGATAAGACGCGCTGCGCCGCCGGGACGCCTGCATCCGGAGCGACAATTGCCGAGCCCGCTCGGGATGCAGTGCCGCCAAAGCAAGCGCCATGCCGCTCAGGGGAATCGTCAAACAATGCGCCTCCGAGCCGGCTCATATTGGACAACGGCCCGGCTGTCCGGCGCCTGCCGGAGCCCGGGATGCGCGCGGCATGGCCCAGGTGGCATCGCGCTCCGGACCTTTTATCTGTCGGTTGGAGGCTGCCCGAAGCCGAAGTCGCTCTGGAAACCGCGGTAGGCGCTGTGTCCCGGCGCCATCGGTCCGAAGAGATAGAAAACCGGCGGCGCGCCACTCAGCGTCTGCCCGATCCCAAGTTCATATTTCGCTCGCAGCGTGCGCACGAAGCGCAAAACGTCCCAAAGCTCGTCCGGAGAGAATTTGTTGTCCCAGTTTGGCATCTCCCCTTTGCCGCGCATCAGGCTGCCCATGAGTTCCGCATCGCCCTTCTCGAGCGTCTCGCCGAGCGCGAAGGAGGGCGACTGAACATAGGCGGAGATGCCGTTGAAACCATGGCAGCCGGCGCAGAATTTTCCAAAGAGCAAGCTTCCCGCCCCGCCCGCCGATGACGCTGGCGCAACGGTGCGAGACTGTTGCTGACTGGGTGCAAGACCGGATTCGGGCGCGCCTGAGGAAATCATCATCGCAAGGTTGCGTTGCGCCCTAGGATTGCCCTGTGCCGCCGCTCGCTGGAACCAACTGCGGGCAAGATCCCGGTCCATACGCACCCCTTCGCCATGGAACAGCATGAATCCGACGACGTTCTGGCTCTCCGCGTCACCCGCCACGGCGCGCGCCAAAAATTTCCCAAATGTCGTGTCCGGCAAGCCGCTGATGGCATCGCCCCAGTCACCCCTGGGTATGCTACAGGCGAGCAACTGTAATGCAAGGACGCCGCTCAGGGCTAAACGCGCGAATCGGGTGATGTCCGAGCGCAGCATGCCTGAGGTGAATTCGAACCGCCCACTGCCAGCGTCCTTTGCCGGTGCGATATCGTCATTGTATCGCTAACCCGTCCAAGACCGTATTAAGGCCGTATTGGATCAACGTGCCTTGCGCCCGGTATCCGCTGTCAGCCGGTCATTTGCTGGCGCTGGTCATGAACTGGACACTAGCCTTGATGTCGGCGTCAGACAGCGCAGCATTGCCGGCCTTTGCGGGCATAGCGCCCTTCCCCTTGGTCACGGATTGGATCAACGCGGCTTCGCCGGTCTTGATACGGCTGGCCCAGGCAGCGTTATCACCAGTCCTGGGGGCGCCAGCTACGCCCTGGTCGTGGCAGACCTTGCAAGTGGATTCGTAAATGGCCTTGCCGTCCGCGGCGAAGGTTTGGCCCGCCATCAAAGCGGCGGCGGAAAGGGCGATCACGACGAATTGCATTGAATTCTCCTTCAAGTTGGGTTTTTGAAAAGAAAAGCTATTGGTATTCGAAGTTGGTAACGATACCTGAGCCCACGTTAAGCGATTTCCGTGCCAACCGATTTTGCGTGCTCCGTACGGAAGCGGTATATTGCATCTATCGGGAACCGCAGACTCCCGGTCAGACGGTGTCCCGTCCAAGTTCTGCGATGTTCATTGCGCGAGGATATTCATGGACACCGTTATCTCCAGCATTTCAATTTCGCAACTTCTTCAGCATTCGAACTCCAAGTGGGTTACACGCGAGCGCCCGAAGATCGACCGCATCGGCTGTCCCAGGCTGATCCGGCGCTGGCTGAGCTCGCGCTGATCGTGCGCGGCGCCGACACCGGCAAACTAAAATTGACGCCGCAATCGCCGGGCCTGCTCGCCGTCTCGCTCGGGCTCTCGCTCAACGATCCAGACGAGCATGCCATGCTCGAGCAGAGCATGGTCCTCTATGATGCCCTCTGTGCTTGGATCCGCCCGGCGCGGGCGGAACACCACAACGCCGACCTGTCCAAGAGAAAATCATGACCGAGGACACGCAGCAAGCCCCTGTGCCGGTGGGCCTGGCCGAAGCGTTCTGGTACTGGCTCAAGCTCGGTTTCGTCAGCTTCGGCGGCCCTACCGGGCAGATCGCGATGATGCACCAGGATCTGGTGGAAAGACGGCGCTGGATCTCGGAGCGACGCTTCCTCCATGCGCTCAATTACTGCATGCTGCTGCCCGGCCCCGAGGCCACCCAGCTCGCGACCTATATCGGCTGGATGATGCACCGCACCCGGGGCGGCATCATCGCCGGCGTGCTGTTCGTGCTGCCTTCCATGTTCATCCTGATGGCGTTTACCTGGATCTATCTCGTGTTCGGCAACGTGCCGCTGGTGGCGGGCATCCTCTACGGCATCAAGCCCGCGGTCACCGCCATCGTGGTATTCGCAGCCTACCGCATCGGCTCGCGCGCGCTCAAGAACGGCGTGCTGTGGGCGATCAGCGCCGCGGCCTTCGTCGCCATTTTCGCTTTCAGAGTCCCCTTTCCCTACATCGTGCTGGCGGCCGGCATCATCGGCGCGATCGGCGGGCGAGTGGCCCCGTCCAGGTTCGTCACCGGAGGCGGGCACGGCGCAGCCGGCAGGAGCTATGGCGCGGCGATCATCGACGACGACACGCCCACGCCCGCGCACGCGCGCTTCGCCTGGCCGCGCTTCATCGGCTTCAGCACCGCCGGCCTCGCGCTCTGGGCCGGCCTGATGCTATGGCTCTACGCGCTTCATGGCTGGCAAGGAACGCTGACCCAGATCGGCTGGTTTTTCACCAAAGCGGCGCTGCTGACTTTCGGCGGCGCCTACGCCGTACTGCCTTACGTCTACCAGGGCGGCGTGGAGACCTACGGCTGGCTCACGCCGACGCAAATGATAGACGGCCTCGCGCTGGGCGAGACCACGCCCGGGCCGCTGATCATGATCGTGACCTTCGTCGGTTTCGTCGGCGGCTGGACCAAGCAACTGTTCGGCGCGGATGCGGCCTCGCTCGTCTGGGCTGGCGTCGCCGGCGGCGCCGTGGCCACCTTCTTCACCTTTCTGCCGTCCTACCTTTTCATTCTCATCGGCGGGCCGCTGGTCGAGGCCACGCACGGCGATCTCAAATTCACCGCCCCGCTCACCGGCATCACCGCAGCGGTGGTCGGCGTGATCCTTAACCTCGCCGCGTTCTTTACCTGGCATGTGCTATGGCCGGGCGGCTTCGGCGGCCGCTTCGAGTGGTTTTCCGCCCTCGCCGGCTTGGCCGCGTTCATCGCCTTGATCAAGTACAAAGCCGGCATCATCTCGGTGATCCTGGCTTGCGGCGCGGCGGGATTGGCTTACACTTTGTTACTTTGACCGTACAGAGGTTACAACCAATGACGGAGGAAGCGCCGCAGCGCCCCTTGGTCGATTGCGTGTCCGGCTATTTCTTGGCCGGTGCTGCTGCCGGCTTGGCGCCCTTGGCCGCAGGCGCAGCCTTGCCGCCCTTGCCTTGCCCCTTCTTATAGCGCTCTGCCACCCGGTCCTGGGATTTCGCCAGCAGCTCTGCGTCCTTCTTGGCTGCATCGGCGGCCTTCGCCTTGGCGTCCTCGGCCTTGGCCTTGGCCGCGTCGTCCATCACCGGCGCGGGAATCTTGGCGTTCGCAATCCCGGCGCCCAGCCCCAGCACCAGCGCGGCTGCAAGCAATGTTGCACGATTCATGGTCGTCTCCTCAATGTTGTGCCTGCGGCGCAGTCGTGGCGGCAGATGCGGCCGGCGCGCCCGACGGCAGCGCTCTCCTGCCGGCCTTGATGTCCTCATACCAGTATTGCGCGTGCTCGCGCGCCCAGGTCTCGTCCACATAGCCGTTGCGCATCCCTTCATAGGCCCCGGTCGTTCCCACAGTACCGAGATAGATATGCGTAAACGCCCAGACGATGAACCAGAGCGCGGCGATGACATGCACGACGATGGCGACCATCATCACCGAGCGCGTCTGATCGAAGTTGTGAAAATCGAGTACCAGCCCGCTCGCGCTCGATACGATGCCCAAGCCGATCACGCCGCCCCAGAACCATATCTTTTCTCCGGCGTTGAAGCGGCCGGCGGGCACTACCTCGCCGGAAATTACGCCGCCGGCCTTGATCAGCCAAATGAAATCGCAGGCGCGCGGTAAATTGTCGCGCATGAACGTCACCGCGAATACCACGATGCTGAACATGAAGACCGGCCCGGTGAAGTTGTGCAGGAATTTCCCCAGCTCCGCCAGCCAACTGAACAGGGTGTGGCCGATCAAGGGCATCAGCACGTGTTTGCCGAACAGCATGACCAGGCCGGTGACGGCGAGAATGCAAAAGCTGATCGCCATGGTCCAGTGGGTGATGCGTTCGAAGCTGGAGAAGCGCTCGATCATTTTGCCGGTGGGCGGGCTATGCAGGCCGATCGGGCCGCGCCCCTTGTAGAACACCCCGATAGTAATCAATGCCAGCACCACCAGCCAGCCGCCATAAAAGGTAATCGGGCCGTTGCGCAGCTTGCGCCAAGTCTCGCCCTGGGTCTGGATCAGGACGCCGGTCTCGCGCCCCTTGACCGACGTGTATTCCTCCTTGCCCGAGCGCACTTCGCGCCACACCGGCGCGTTGTTGCCCGGCTGCACCTGTTGGCGTTGCGCCTGGGTGTCCTGTGCCCGGCTTTCCTGCCCCTGAGCAGAAGCCGCCCCGCCGAACGCGGGCAGCAACAGCATCAGCCCGAGGAGGAAATGCCGCGGTCCTGCAACAGTGGTTCGCATGACTCCTCCTTAATTGGCGCGCGTGTATTCGTTCTGGTTCTGGTTGCGCGACTTGAGGGCGGCCTCCCAACCGGCCTTGTCGCCCTTGGTCCACTTGGAAGTCGTGTACAGGCTGCTGCCGGGATCGTTGTCCGCAGGCTTGGTATCGGTTTTGCCCTGGTACTTGCCCTGCTGGTACACGATGACCTGTTCTTTTTCGCCACAGCCGGCGACAGTGGCCAGCGCCGCAAGAGCAACGCCTGCAACCATGATTTTGCGCGCGTTGATCATGATTTCGCTCCTTTCGGCGCCTGCTGCTGCGGATTGTCGGGTTTGCCGTAGGCCGTGCCCCAGCCCCACACTTCGGCGCCCTTGCCGCGCTTCAGCGCGCGATTGCGGAAAATGTCGGCGATGACGTCGCCATCGCCGCCCAGCAGCGCCTTGGTCGAACACATTTCGGCGCAGGCGGGGAGCTTGCCCTGGGCCAGGCGGTTGGAGCCGTACTTGGCGAACTCTTCCTTGGAGTTGTCCTTCTCCGGGCCTCCGGCGCAGAACGTGCACTTGTCCATCTTGCCGCGCATGCCGAAGGCGCCCGCCTGCGGGAACTGCGGCGCGCCGAACGGACAGGCATAGAAGCAGTAGCCGCAGCCGATGCACATGTCCTTGTCGTGCAGCACCACGCCTTCCTCGGTCTTGTAGAAGCAGTCCACCGGGCACACCGCCATGCACGGCGCGTCCGAGCAATGCATGCAGGCGACCGAGATCGACTTTTCCCCCGGCACACCGTCGTTGAGCGTCACCACGCGGCGCCGGTTCACGCCCCAGGGCACTTCGTTCTCCTGCTTGCAGGCAGTCACACAGC
>SCTX01000116.1 GCA_004298385.1 Betaproteobacteria bacterium
CTCAACCTCTATGTCGCCTTCAATTACCCTACCGACACCTGGGTCAACTTCAAGCTGTTCGGCGGCATGGGGCTGATGCTGGCATTCGTGATCGGGCAAGGCCTGTACCTCGCCAAGTATGTGGAACAGAAGGAATCCTAAGTGAGACACGCATGAACATCGCCCGGAGCATCGAGCAAAAACTGGCCACGCTGGAGCCCAGCCGCCTGGAACTCACCGACGACAGCGCTTTGCACGCCGGGCACGAAGGTGCCAAGAGCGGGGGCGGCCATTACCGGCTGACTATTGTTTCACCACAATTCTCCGGCAAGAACACGGTGGCACGCCACCGCATGATCTACTCCGCGCTCGGCTCAATGATGCAGCGGCAAATCCATGCCCTCGCCATCCGCGCCTACGCGCCGGACGAGGCAGAAACTATTTCCCAACCGTAGCAAACCAAGAGGAACAACCATGCAGCCCACACTTTCCCGCCTGACCCTGGCCCTTGTCGTCGCGCTGTCGTCGTCAGGCCTCGCTCTGGCGCAGACCGGCGCCGCAGGCGCCAAGGTTGCAACCGTCAACGGCGTCGCCATCCCCAAGACCAGGGTGGACGCCGTGGTGCGCGCCCAGGAGGCGCAGGGGCAGAAAGATACGCCGGAACTGCGCGAGGCGATCCGCGATCGCCTGATCACCCTGGAGATCGTCGCGCAGGAAGCCACCCGCAAGGGCTTAGGCAAGAGCGCCGATACCCGAAGTCAGATCGAGCTCGCGAACGCGAACATCCTGGCCCAAGCCTTCCGCGCCGATTATTTCAAGGCTCACCCACTGAGCGACGATGTCTTAAAAGCCGAGTTCGAAAAAATCAAGTCTCAGATGGGCGACAAGGAATACAAGACGCGCCACATCCTGGTGGAAAAGGAAGCGGAGGCGAAAGAAATCATCGAGAAACTGAAGAAAGGCGAGAAGTTCGAGGAGCTGGCGAAGAACTCCAAGGATCCGGG
Source organism: Betaproteobacteria bacterium (assembly GCA_004298385.1). Taxonomy (GTDB): domain Bacteria; phylum Pseudomonadota; class Gammaproteobacteria; order Burkholderiales; family SG8-39; genus 2-12-FULL-64-23. The sequence goes on from SCTX01000116.1 coordinate 984, forward strand.
TTCCAAGGACCAGGGTGGCGATCTAGACTGGAACCAGCCGGGCGGCTTCGTCAAGCCTTTCTCGGACGCCATGGTGAAGCTGGAAAAAGGCAAATACACCGAGACGCCGGTGCAGTCGCAGTTCGGCTGGCATGTGATCCGGCTCGAAGACGTGCGTCCGGCAAAATTACCGGAATTCAACGAAGTCAAGCCCGGCCTGCAACAGCGCATGCAGCAAGCGATGTTCGAGAAAGTGGTGACCGAACTGCGCGCCAAAGCCAAGGTGGAGTAGCCCGGTCCAGGCTTGACGCGACTGGACGAACAGGTCTGGCTGGCCGATGCGCAGGACAGAGTGCAGGTGGGCCTGACCATGGCCGAAGCCCCCGACTGCGCCTTGGCGCCGACGGCCCGCCTTGTCCCCGGTATGGGAACGGGCTCGACAACCTAGCTTTCCAAACCTTTTTTCAACAATTCGGCCACGACCTCGTTCAACCCGGTCTTGCGCTCCTGCGCCAGCGCCTGGACCTGCTTCACCAGATCGCCGTTGAGCTTGACGGCAAAGGGCACCAGACCGAGAGCCTGGTCGAGCTTGCGCTGTTCGCGCCGCTGCATAGGGGCGCCTGCATCCCTGCCGAAACGGCCGGGGGTGCCGAACCGATTCGAGCTGCTGTTGATTTTCAGACCTTTGTTCTTTTCCAGGTCGGTTTTTTTCACGTCTGCATATCCTAGTCAGTGAGGAGGTCGTGCCAGAATTACCGAAACGGCCTCCGGTTTAGGGAACTGTGAGGGCAGGTATCCCTCTATATTATAATTGGCTCTAAAGCAGAGCGGCGCATTCTACGCAGTCTTAAGCATTCGCGCCCGTATAATTGCGCCGGTCCAGTTCCCGGCTACGGACGCTTTCGCTGCTGCACGGCGCGGCAATTACGTCCCGAACTCTTTGACCCAGATCAAAGCCCGACCGGCGCATGGCATCTACAGTGCTCAACTTATGCGACCTCACAATCTCTTATCAAACGCATCAGGCGACCCGGCCGTGTCGGTTCCTGAACTGGTCTGCCCGGCGGGCAACCTGCCCTCGCTCAAGGTCGCCGTGGACAACGGCGCCGACTGGGTCTACATGGGCCTCAAGGACGACACCAACGCGCGCAATTTCGCCGGCCTCAATTTCGATGCCGCGAGCGCGAGCGAGGGTCTGCGCTACGCCCATGCGGCCGGCGCGAAAATGCTGCTCGCCATCAACACCTATCCGCAGGGTCTGGCTTCGCCGCGCTGGCAGCGCGCCATCGACGGCGCCGCCGACCTCGGCATCGACGCGGTGATCCTCGCCGACGCCGGCCTGATGCGCTATGCGGCCGAGCGCCATCCGCGGTTGCGGCTGCATCTGTCGGTGCAGACCTCGGCCACCAATTACGAGGCGATCAATTTCTACCACGAGCGCTTCGGCATCTCGCGCGCGGTGCTGCCGCGCGTGCTCTCGCTTGCCCAAGTCGCCGACGTGATACGAAACACGCCGGTGCCTATCGAAGTGTTCGGCTTCGGCAGCCTGTGCGTGATGGTCGAGGGACGCTGCGCCTTGTCGTCGTACGTCACCGGCGAATCGCCCAATACCCGCGGCGTTTGTTCTCCGGCCAAGGCGGTGCGCTGGGAAAAACACGGCGACACCCTCGACGCCAGGCTGAACGGCATCCTGATCGACCGCTTCGCGGCGGGGGAGAACGCCGGCTACCCGACCTTGTGCAAGGGCCGCTTCAACATCGAAGACGAAACCTATTACGCCATCGAAGAGCCCTCCAGCCTCAACGCCATGGAGCTGCTGCCGGAATTGGCGAAAATCGGCGTCGCGGCGATCAAAATCGAAGGCCGCCAGCGCAGCCCGGCCTATGTCGCCGCGGTGACGCGCATCTGGCGCGCCGCGATCGACGCCTATGCGCGGAATCCGGCGCGCTTTTCCGTCCACGCCGACTGGGCGAACGGCCTCGCCCGCGTCGCCGAAGGCCAGCAGCACACGTTTGGCGCGTATCAGCGCAAATGGAAATGAAACTTAGCCTGGGCCCGGTCCTGTACTACTGGTCGCGCGAGGCCTTGCTGGAGTTCTACTCCGGCGTCGCCCGCTCGGGCGTCGATATCGTCTACCTGGGCGAAGTGGTGTGCTCGCGCCGCCACAATCTGCGCCTGGACGACTGGCTCGGCCTCGCGCGCGATCTTGCCGCAAGCGGCAAGGAAGTGGTGCTGTCCTCGCAGGCGCTGATCGAATCCGAATCCGAGTTGAAGGCCCTGCGCCGCATCGCGGCCAACGGCGAATTCACGGTCGAGGCCAACGAAATGGGTGCAGTGCGCCTGCTCGCCGGCCGCGTGCCTTTCGTCGCCGGACCGCATCTGAACATTTACAACAACGAAACGCTCGCCTGGTTCTCCGGGCTCGGCGCGACCCGCTTCGTGCTGCCGCTGGAGCTCTCGCGCGACATCCTGCGCGAGCTGCAATCGGCGCGCCCGGCGGGCATCGAGACCGAAGTGTTCGCCTATGGCCGCATGCCGCTTGCGTTCTCCGCGCGCTGCTTCACCGCGCGCCACCACAACTTGCCCAAGGACAACTGCGAGTTCCGCTGCCTCGACGATGCCGACGGCCTCGCGCTGCGGACGCGCGACCAAGCCGCGTTCCTGACGCTGAACGGCATCCAGACGCAATCGGCGAAGGTCTACGACTTGTCCGATTCGATCGGGGAGTTGCGCGGTCTCGGTGTCGACGCGGTGCGCCTGTCGCCGCAGTCGAGCAACATGATCGAAATTACGCAAAGCTTTCGCGAGCGCTGCAGCGGCCGCCCTGGCGCCGCGCTGGACGGACTGCGCGTCGCGCCGCCCTGCAACGGCTATTGGTACGGCGCGCCGGGCATGGAATACCGCACACCGGCATGAACTCCGCGCAACCAGCCCCCCCGCTCCTGCCCGCCCGCCTTGCCGGACTGGTCGGCAGCCTGCCGCAATGGCCGCCGTCGGCAGTGCTGTGCGCCGGACTCAATCTGCTGTTCCTGCCGACGCTGGACAAGGACACGAAGCAAGGACTGATGGGTCGCATCGTTTCTGTTCAGGTGAGCGACGCCGGGTTGGATTGCCGCGTCAGCCTGACGTCGATTGGATTTCTGCCGGCGCTGCGCAGCGCGGCGGAAGTCACGATTCGCGCCTGCGCCTGGGATTACTACCGGCTCGCGCGCCGGCTGGAGGATCCGGACACGCTGTTTTTCTCGCGCCGCCTCACCATCGACGGCGACACCGAACTCGGCTTGCTGGTCAAGAACGCGCTCGACGCGATCGACTGGACCCGTTTGCCCGGGCCGCTCGGGCCGGTGATCGAGCGCCTGCGCCGCCTGGCCGAGGGCCGCGGCGCTCGCAGCAAGCCCAAGCCGTAAGACTCCCTGGGGTGGCGATCCGTCACCGCGCGCAAGAGGACGAACCTAGATAGTTGCGCGGGTGTGCCGTTGTCAGTGGCGCCGTTATCATCTTCCTCTGGTGGTGCGCGCCATCGCCCGGCGCCTGCGTCAATGCCCCTAGTGCCGGAAATCCCACCCCAGGGAAAATAGCGATAAACAGCGCAGTACAATCACATTTCCTATGGTTATAATTCTAATATGCTATCCTCCCCACAAATGGGATCCAGACACAAAAGGATCCAGGCGCCTGCGCACCAAACCGCTTCGTATATTGTGCCTGACCGGCCCCAGCCCTAAGCTGACCAGGCGTGTTTTCCATCGGACGGACCATTTATAAGGAGGATAGCAATGACGCAGCAATTCAGATTCTTCACGGCAGTCATGGTGTCCCTGTGCGCTGCTATCGGATTCGCCCGGGCCGAAAGCATCACCGTCACCCATTGGGGAGCGACTTTCTACGGCGCGCCCTATGCCATCGCCATGGAGAAGGGCTGGTTCAAGACGCCAAAATTTGATGTCACCGGTATCATCACATCGACCGGCGGCGGCACCTCCGTGCGCAATACCTTGGCGAGCGACACGCCGATCGGCGAAGTCGCGTTGCCGGCCGCGATAGAGGCAATCCGCTCCGGCATGAAACTGAAGATCATCTACTCGGGCGTCGGAACGGTCGCGGAGCAGGTCTGGGCGACCCGCCCGGGGCAGCCGTTCAAATCGATCAAGGATCTGAAGGGCAAGAAGGTAGGCTACACGCGGCCCGCATCCGTCAGCAACATGGTCCTCCTCATGGCATTCGAGGACGCCGGCATGAAGCCCGCCGACGTCGAGTTGGTGTCAGTCGGCGGAACCGGCGCGCTATTGGCCGCGGTGCTGCAGGGCTCGATCGATGCGGGAATCATCGCCGAGCCTTTGTGGACACGCGAAAAGGACAAGTTGCAGGCTGTCTTCTGGGTCAAGGACGTGATGTCTCCGCTCATGACACAGACCGTTGGGATCACGACCGAGGAATACATGGCAAAGCGGCCCGACGCGCTGCAGGCTGTGGTGGATGGCCGGCGCAAGGGCGTGCAATTCATTTATCAGAACCCGGCAGCGGCGGCCGAGATCGTGGCGAAGCTCCACAAATGGGATCTCGAAGTGACCAAGACCGTTTTCGCTCAGCTCGTGCGCTACCGGTATTGGGACGAAGGCGGGTTGAATCTCAACGGGATGAATGCGATGCTGCGCGGATTACGCATCGTTGGCCAGCTCCAGGGCGAGATCGACTGGAGCCAGTTGATCGACGAGCGCTTTCTGCCCGCGGAGCTGCGCCTTAAGAAATGACCTGAAGACATCTTCATGCGCTATTGACGACGGCCGATCGCGCTCGGCCGTCGAACCGACGACCAACCGGGATAGAGGAAAGCCATCGTGAACCAGCGAGCAGCACTGAAAAATTTGATGAAGACCCAGGACATGCTGGTCCTGCCCGGCGCCTACGACTGCATCACGGCTCGGCTGATCGAGCGCGCCGGTTTTCCCGCCGTCTACATGACCGGCGCCGGCACTGCGGCCATCTGCGGCTATCCTGACTATGGTCTCGCGACCATGTCGGAGATGGTCCAGAACGCCGGCCGGATCGCAGCGACGATCAACATTCCGCTGATCTCGGATGCCGACACCGGCTACGGCAACGAACTCAACGTGATACGCACAGTACGCGAATTCGAGCGCATCGGCGTCGCCGGGATCCATATCGAGGACCAGGTCTTCCCGAAGAAATGCGGGCATCTCGACAACAAGGAGTTGATCCCGCTCGATGACTATTTGGTCAAGATCCGCGCCGCATCCGAGGCGCGCACGGATCGGGATTTCCTGATTATTGCACGCACCGATTCCCGTGCCGTACTCGGCTTCGACGAAGCCGTGCGGCGCTCGAACGCTGCCCTCGCGGCCGGCGCCGATATGGTGTTCCTCGAGGCTCCGCAGACGATGGACGAGGTCCTGTCAGTGCCGAAGCTGGTGAAGGGCCCATGCCTGCTCAACGTCGTGCGCGGCGGCAAGACGCCGGATCTCGACCTCAAGGACGCGCGCAAGGCCGGCTATAAGATCGCCATCGTGCCCGGGTTGCTGTTGTTCTCCGTCGTGGCGACCTGCGAGGAGGTGCTCGACGAACTGAAGAGAACGGATCGCCATCCGAAGCTCGCCAAGGATTTGACGGTCCGCCAGATCTTCAGCCGGTTCGGCGCGGACGAGTGGGATCCGTTGCGCGAGCGCTACGGACGCCCGGCGCAGCCGAAGACGGCAGGATAGGGGCATCGTCCCGGCCATTTTGGCAAGCGATGCTAACGACCGGGAGTGCGAATGACGTTGGTGCGCGAGCAGGGATCACCTGGTTCATCGGGACCCAGCGCTCGCCCGCGCGAGTTGGCGCCACGGAGCGGTCCGGCGACGGTTGGCGCGAGCAAGCTGCATGCGCAGCTGACGGGTGTGACCAAACTCTTCCCAGCTCCCTCGGGCGAGAACCCCGTGCACGCGCTCGGGCCGATCGATATGGCGGTCGAGCGCGGCGAGTTCTTCGCTATCGTCGGACCATCGGGTTGCGGCAAGAGCACGCTACTTGATATCCTGGCCGGGCTCGCCGCGCCGACGGATGGCACAGTGGTGTTCGAGAACAAGCCGATCAGCGGCGCGGTGCCTCCCGGGATCGGCGTCGTCTTCCAGGAGGACGCGAGCTTTCCCTGGCTGACGGTTTGGGACAACGTCGCATTCGGATTGCGACGGGCGGGCTTGGAACGCGGCGAGACCACGAAGCGCGTCGAACATTGGTTGCGATTCATGGGCCTTGCTGATTTTGCGAGGGCCCATCCGGCACATTTGTCAGGGGGAATGAGGCAACGGGTGTGCATAGCCCGCACGCTGGTGCTCGAGCCGCGTATGATCCTGCTCGACGAGCCGTTCGGCGCTCTCGATCAGCAGACGCGCCTCCTGATGGGCGATGAGCTTCTGCGGCTGTGGCGGGCGACGGGGGCCACGGTGGTCTTGATCACGCATGCCATCGACGAAGCGTGCATGCTGGCCGACCGGGTCGGCGTAATGACCGCGCGCCCGGGGCGCTTTGCCGATGTCGCCGTGACGCGGTGGCCCGGCGACCGCGACTCGCGCATCGTCTCCGATCCAAGCTTTGGACAACTGACGGGCCGCGTGTGGTCTATCCTTCGAGACGAGTCGATCAAGGCGATCGGCCACGCCGAAGGCGACATCGGAGGCCGCTCTCCATGACGCGCGCCGGAAGCGTCCGAATCTTGGTCGCGGCAGGATTGCTGCTCTCGCTCGAGATTTGTTGCCGCTCCGGGATCATCAACATGACAACCATGATCCCGCCCTCCGAGATGCTGGGAGCCATAGCTGATCTTGCACGCTCGGGACGCCTGCTCAAGGAGAGCCTGCCGACGTTCCGCAATGTCACCATTGCCTTCGTTCTGGCGGTCGGGCTTGGGGTCATCGGCGGCACGGTACTGCATAGTCTGCCGCGCGTTCGCCGTGTGCTCGATCCGCTGCTGGCGTCCTATTACGCGGTGCCGTTCTTCGCGCTCTATCCGCTGTTCGTCGTGATCTTCGGTCTCAACGACTGGCCCTTGATCATGATCGGTATCGTCTTTGCCGGTGTCGCCGTGGTCGTCAGCACGCTCAACGGCATCGATCGCGTGCCGCCGGTGCTGCTCAAAGTCGCCCGCATTTACCGCATGAGCCGCACCGCCAAGGTCCGGCTGGTCATCCTGCCGGCCATCGCGCTACCTCTGTTCACCGGGATCAAGCTCGCCCTCGCATACTCGTTCATCGGCATTCTGGCCGGCGAGTTCATACTGGCAAGCGCCGGAATCGGCCACGCCATCGCGTTTGCCTACGACGCCTTCGACAATCGCACCATGTACGGCCTCATCGCCTTTACGCTTATCCTGGTCACTTTGATGAACATGGGGCTTCAAGCGTGCGAGCGGCTTCTTCTAAAGGGAAGGAGCCGGTGACGCAATCGACGGCCGCCGTGGGCAAATCCAGGCGCCTGCAGGACTTTGCCCTGCTGGTCGCATGCATCCTCGCAGCCTGGCAGGCGCTCTATATGATCGTCGGGGATGTGGCGATAACGTCTCCGGTGACCACGTTAGGCTATGCCATCGAGTTGCTGCCTTCCAGCGATTTCAGGCCCCATCTTGCAGCCAGCCTAACAGCCTTCGGCAATGCGCTGCTGATCTCTTATGCGGGCGGCGTGTTGCTAGGACTCACGCTCGGGTTTCATCGCTTCTCCGGTGAGGTTGCCGAGCCGATGCTGGGCGCACTCTACTCGCTGCCCAAGATCGCCCTCTATCCGATCATACTGCAGATCTTCGGCCTTGGCCTTTCCGCCAAGGTTGCATTCGGCGCCCTCCACGGGGTGATTCCCGTCGCGCTCTTCAGCATGAATGCAGTACGCGGCATCAACCCGATGCACTTGCGCACGGCACGGGTCCTGCGGCTGTCGTCGATCGAGACCGTCCGCACCATCGTCGCGCCGGCCATAATCCCGGAAATTGTCACCGGCCTGAGGGTAGGCTTTTCGCTGACTCTTCTGGGCGTCCTCATCGGCGAGATGTTTGCCTCGCAGCACGGCATGGGCTTCCTGCTTATCAATGCGATCAACCTGCACGACGTGAAGATGATCACTACCCTGATCTTCGTGCTGTTCCTGTTCGCGACGGTCACAAGTGCTATACTGCTCGCGATCGATAGGCGGCTGCACGTGCGCGTCTGAGCACGGGATCGTGCGGCGCGAACAGGATGTCGGGACAGCACCGGGCTGAAGCACAAAGCGAGAGGATGGCCATGGCGGCGATGACGATGATCGAGAAGATACTGGCTCGCACAGGGGGCAAGTCGAGCGTGCGTCCGGGCGAGATTGTCGAGTGCCGGCCCGACATGGTCGTCGGGCTCGATCTCCCGATCTCGACCGACGGCGGATGGTATCGCCCCAAGAAGATCTTCGATCCGGATCGCGTTGCACTCATTTTCGACCACAGTGTCCCCGCCCCCAGCATCAAGGACGCCACCGGCATGGTCGAAGGCCGGCGGTTCGCCAAGGAATTCAAGCTGAAGCATTTCTTCGACGTCGGCCAGCATGGCATTTGCCATGTGATACTCGCCGAAAATGGTCTGGCGCGGCCTGGTGAGTTGCTCGTCTGCGCCGACTCCCACACGTGCGCATCGGGTGCGCTGAACTGCGCCGGCCGTGGTGCTGGCCTCATGGACACGCTGCAGGCGATGACCAAAGGCGTCATCTGGTATCCGGTCACGCCGAGCGTGCGCTACAATTTTACCGGCGTGATGCCGCCTCAGGTCAGCGGCAAGGACGTCTTCTTCCACATCGCGCAAGAGTACGGCGGCCACACGAATACCAGCGTCGAATTCGGAGGCCCCGGCCTTAAGGATATGCCGATGTCGGACCGACGAACGATTGCCACCATGTGCGCCGAAATCAGCGCCGAGTTCGCGCTGTTCGAATATGATCAAGTAACCGCCGAATATCTTCGCGATCGTCTGGATCGCCCGCCGACCCCAGTCGCACCCGATGCCGGCGCCGAGTATCTCGAGGTTCGCACGATCGATCTCGCGGCCCTCGAACCCTATGTCGTAATGCCTGACGCCGTGCCCAATAATGCGAAGCGCATCTCCCAGTTCAAGGAGAAAGTCCGCATAGACCAGGCCTTCATCGGATCGTGCGCCAACGGGAAAATTGAGGACTTGCGGGCTGCTGCCAACATCGTTCGCGGCCGCAAAGTGGCGCCGGGCGTGCGCCTGCTGATCACCCCTGGATCGCAGGCCGTCCATATTCAGGCCGTCCAAGAAGGCTTGGTCGAAACCCTTCTAAAAGCGGGCGCGGTCGTAACCAACTCCACCTGCGGCGCCTGTTTCGGCGGCCATATGGGCGTTCTGGCGGCGGGCGAGGTCTGCATCACGGCAAGCACGCGCAACTTCAAGGGCCGAATGGGCAGCGCCGAGGCGAGGATTTACATGGGTTCGCCGGCAACAGTCGCCGCATCGGCCCTGACCGGCGTCATCACGGATCCGCGAACGGTCTGCGCATGATCGGCGCGCGATAGGCAGTCTTTCGAAACTATAGGAGTAAGAAAATGCCGCATGTGGTCGAGGGCCGGGTGTGGAAGTTCGGCGATAACATCAACACCGATCTGATCTATCCCAACACGGCATTCCGCGCTCCGGAGGCGCAACAGTACAAGCTCACATTTAGCGCCAATCGTCCCGGATGGGTGGATCAGGTGAGACCCGGCGACCTTCTCGTCGGCGGGCTGAATTTCGGCATGGGATCGGGGCGACCATCAGGCAAGGTCCTGCGTGAATGCGGCATAGCCGGTGTGGTCGCGGAGACGCTGAACGGTCTCTGCCTTCGCAACTGCGTCGTCTCGGCCTTGCCCGCGATGCAGTGCAAAGGCGTGAGCGGCCTATTCGAGGAAGGTGACATCGCCCGCTTCGATTTTTCCAGCGGCCTGGTCACCAACGTGACGCGCAAGCGCTCGTTGCAGGGCGAGGCGGTTGCGCCGTTGCTACTCGATATCGTGGCGGCGGGCGGCGTCCTGCCCATGCTGGTGCGCGAAGGCTATGTCGAGGCCACCGCCTACGTCGCCTCTGCGCGATAGACAAGCGATAGGAAAATCAATCTGCCGGGCAACCCAACATCCGCCTGCCGACGCAGGTTGGATGAAGCTGAGTTGGGTCCCGGACTGCGCATAATGTGGTTGTGTTCATTTCAGGCTCCCCCTTTAGAGCAAATCGCCGGGATTTGGACCGGTATTATTGGTTGAATATGTAGTTGCTTGCCCTGTGCTCAGTAAATCTTTGGCTTCTGTGCTGCCTCTGCCTGACTGTAATCAGAGAACGGTCGGTCGCGCTTCGCGATCGCCGCGCCGACGCCTTGTTCTTTTGCCGTAGACACAAATTCGCGGCCCTCTGGCGTGTTGCGCATGATTCCGTCGATGATCGGTCCAATGCTCGCGGTGTGTTCGAGTCCCATTCGCTCGTATGCCTGGTTGGTGATGAACTTCATCGCCGCGAGCTGCGTGACCGGAATCTGAACGAGCTTGTCGACATAGTTCCATACCTGGCTGTCGAGCTGCTCGAGCGGATAGGAGAAATTAATCAGACCGGCTTCGACCGCCTCCTTGCCGCTAATAGATTGCCCGGTGAGCGCAAAGTGCTTGGCGCGCGTCAGTCCCAGGCGATAGATCCAGATGCCGGTGAGGTGGCAGCCCCAGACGCGCGAGTAGGGTGTGCCGAAGCGCGCGTCGTCGGAGGCGATCACGATGTCACCGAGCAGGGCGTATTCGGAACCGCCGCCCACGCACCAGCCTTGAACTTTAACCACCACCGGCTTAGGGCTGCGCCAGATGCTCATAAAGCGTTGCGTGGGCCCGGCGTTCGGATTGAGGCTCGTCATCATGTCCAGGCCCGGGTCGTATTTCGCCGGATCCGAACTGATTCCGTATTCCTCGAATTGCTGTAATCCATCGGAGAAATCGAAACCGCCGCAGAAGGACTTGCCGGCGCCTTGAAGCAGAATCACCCGAATTTCACGGTCGCCGTTGGCGCGACCGATCGCGTGGTTTACCTCATCCGGCATCGGCGGGCGGATGGTGTTGTATTTTTCCGGCCGGTTGAGCGTGATGACCGCGACGCGGCCTTTTTTTTCGTACAGTATCGTTTCGTAGATCATGATTGCTCCCCTTAGCTCATCCTGCGCCGCCGACCGGTTCCAACTTCATGCTTGAATTACCCTCAGCGCCTTCTTCCCCGGACCGCTTTCGCGAGCGCGCGGATTTCATCGACCATCTGATCCTTCATCGCATCCGGTCCGAACACCGCCGCCACGCCGCTCATGCGCATCGTTTCCGCGTCCCCCGGCGTAATCACCGAACCGCCCAGTACAACCGCCACGTCAAGGCCCTCGTCAGCGATGCGGCGCATGAGCTCCGGCACGAAGTGAATGTATTCCCAGGAATGGCAACTGATGCCGATCACGTCGGCGTCCTCGTCGGTGGCCTCGCGTACGAATTTTTCCGGGGTGTTGAAGCGCCCTGCATAGACGACCTCCATGCCTGCATCCCGCAACAGGCCGGTAACCGCAATCGCACCGACTTCGTGCTGGTCGATTCCGAACAAACCGATAACGATTCGCGGAATGAAAGCGGTCTGCATCGCGCGCTCAAAACTCGGGGCGGAGTTCGCCCCACGGGTCGTAAGGATGGTCGTAGGCGAGACGCATTGCACCCGCCATCTCCCCGGCAGTGGCCCCGGCCCGCAGCGCGCCAAATACCTCGGGCAGCACGTTCACCGCTTTGTCCTGCGCGGCGCGTTGCAGGCTGCGTAACGAGCGGCTTACACCATCCCGATGGCGCGCTTTCCGGTACGCAGTGACCTCGCTAATTCGGCTGAGCCACGGCTCGATCTTCTTTTCGGCGATGTCGCGCAGCAGCGTGTCCTGCTCCGCGGGAATGCGATGGCAATTGGCGCCGACGACTTTTCTCTCTCCGCTGTTCACCAAGCGGTAATGACGCTGGGACGCGTCGGCAAATAACTTGCGGAAAAATCCCTGTTGCGCAAGGGTGACCGCATCGCCGCGCGCTTCGATTTCAGCCACCATGGAAGCGATGCGCTGCTCGATCTGGTCAGTGAGCGCCTCCACGTAGTAGGACCCTCCCAATGGATCGTCAACCTTGGAGATGCCGGTCTCGAGTTGCAGTACCTGCTGGGTGCGCAGAGCTACCCGGTGCGCCTCGTCGCTAGGCGTGCGGTAGGCTTCGTCGAATGCCGAGATTTCCATCGCCTGGACGCCGGCGAGCGCGAGAGCCATCCCTTGAATGGAACCGCGTACGATATTACTTGCGGTCTGTTGCGCGGTCAGGGTCAGTCCGGAGGTATGGCATGTGATCACCGTCGACCACGAGCGCGGATCGAGCGCTTTGAATTCCTCTTTCATCATGCGCGCATAGAAACGCCGGGTGGCGCGGATCTTGGCGATTTCTTCGAAAAAATCCATGCCGCAGTTCACCAGAATGGCGATGCGCGGCGCGAATGAATCCACCTGGACCCCACGCCGAATCAGTTCTCGGGTGAGATGGCGAATTTCGACGAACCCCAGCGCCATTTCCTCGACGCCGTTCAACCCGCTTTCGCTGAAGAAATATGTATCCTCGATATAGGCATGGAAGCGCGGGAGCTTTTCCACGGCGAACTCGATCGTGTCCACAGCCAACCGGTTGAGCAGCGTAAAGGGCATGCCCGACGAGTAGCCGCAGTCCTCGGCGTACAGCGGCGCTTGCAGTACTGAACCGCGCACTTTGTCCCGAGCGAGACCGCGGTCCTCGACGACCGCGAGTAGCCCGGTCAGAGCGAACACCGCCGGCACCGAACTCGAAACCGAATTGTTTTCAAGGGGAATGTCCCGCAGCAGATCGAGGTAGTCTTGCTTGTGGCACAGCGAAACCCCTTGAGTCCCGACCGAGTACCTCACCAGGGGATGGTCTGGGTCGATCATGCTTTGCGTGGGGCTATCACCGATCACGTCCACACCCATCTGACCCAGGCCGATTAGATATTTGATCTGCTCGTTCGAGCGTCTGGCGTCGCCCTCGCCAGAGAGTTCGCGATTGATCCAGCCAGGACTCGCCTGCGGCGGGCGCAGGCGACCTCGGGTGAACGGATACGCCCCTGGCGCCTCAGGCGCCTCAGGCGCCTCCGAGCACGAAACATCGGCCCGCGTGTAATGCGGCTTCAGCGCGATGCCCGATCTGGTTTGCTCCGCCATGCATTATTTCCCTATGCCACATGGTTTCAGCTACGCGCCGATGCCGAACAGCGCCGCATCCGTCGCAGTTCGTGTTCGTCGCCCAATGTCTCTACCGGTTTCCCATTTTCCTGTTGCGCCTACTGGTGCACTTGGCCGCGAGTCAAATCATTGCAACAGGCGACGAAGTGAAGTTATCATACCAATCGACTCTCCGGAAGTCGGCATTCGAATACTACCACCACCACTTTGGGTACATCAATGCAGCACCAAAACAAAACGTTCTTGATCACCGGCGCCGCCTCCGGCATCGGCCGCGCCTGCGCGCTACGCATCGCCGCTGAAGGTGCACGAGTGGCGCTGCTCGACATCCGTCCCGCCGTCGAATCCGTGGCGCAGGTACTGCGTGAGGGCGGAGCGGTATGCGAAACCGTGGTTCTCGACATTGCCGATCCCGATCAGACCGCCCGCGCGGTGGAGAAGATTTCGTCCGCGCTCGGCCCGGTTGACTGTCTTGTCAACAACGCCGGGATCGTCGATAACATCGCGCCGCTGGCGCGAATGAAATTCGATGCTTGGCAAAGGGAAATCGGCGTGAACCTGACCGGGCCGTTCAACATGATCCGGGCCGCGGCTGGCGCGATGGCAGAGCGCGGATGGGGCCGCATTGTCAACATGTCATCCGCGGCGGCGCGAGGCGGGCTGTTCAGGCAGGTCGGGTACGCGGCGACGAAATCTGCGTTGTTCGGGCTGACCTATAACGTCGCGCTAGAGTACGGCCGCCAAGGGATTACCTGCAACATGATTCTGCCCGGACTGATCGGTACGGAAAACGTCCTGGCGATGCCTCAGCCCATCATCGACACCGCAATCGCGGCAACGCCCTCGCGCCGCCTCGGTACGCCGAACGAGGTGGCCGCGCTGGTCTCGTTCCTGTGCACTGAGGAAGCGGGGTTCATCAACGGAGCGGAAATCGACATCGACGGCGGCATGCGACTGAATACGCTTGCGCTTGGCAGTATCAAGGAAAATCGACGCTCCTGACGCAGGCCGATGCCGTCCGCCCCGGCGCGAAAATCTCAGCTTAGCTCGTTGATCACCATTTTCACGCAGCCCTCGAGGTCGAAGCCGCGCCCCACCGCCACGCGGCGCGCGCCGGGCGAGCCGGCGGCGGTGACGCCTGCCGCGCGCTCCCAGCCGGAGGCGTCCGAGGCGCCGAGATCGTAGATGTATTTTACCAGGCGCAGGCGGTCCTCGGCGCCGACGCCGGCCTTGCCCACGTAGTACTTCTTCACCATGTCCGCGGTCTCGGGGTTCTGCAGATCGAGGCCGGAGGGTGCGGTCAGAACCGGGCCGCCGCACAGTTCGCACAGAAAGGTGACGTAGCTCTCGCGCGTGCCGGACACGGTCAGGCCGGCGAGGTTGCAGGCGACCGGATCGGGGACGCAGATGCCCTCGACGATCTGCACGCGATTGAGTGCCGTGTAGCGCAGCGCTTCGAGCAGTTGCGCGGTCTGGATCATTTCGGCGATGGTGCCGCGGATCGCACCCACGCCCTCCAGCCCGTTGTAACGCGCCATCAACTGCGCGGCGCCGATCAGTTTCTTGGTGCCGCGCGGTTCCCTGATCAGCACGCCTGTGCGGTGCAGGGTGGTGAAATAGCCCAGCAGTTCGCGCGTGAACTCGAATTCGCCGTCCATGAACACGCGATCGTTCGGCACGAACACGTCGTTGAAGATGACCGTGGCATCGTGGTGGAAACTGCTGTGGCTGAGCGGCCGGTCGAAGCGGAAGCGCTCGCCCCACGGGGCGCCGGCGTAGTTCGAGATCATCACCACGCCGGGCGTATTGGCCGACACCGCGCAGGCCACCGACCAATCGGCGTCGGCGGAGCCCATGCCGTGCGTGGGCAGCACCAGCAGTTCGTTGGCGAGCGCGGCAGAGGTGACCGAGGTCTTGGCTCCGCGGATCACAATGCCGTCCTTCCGGCGTTCGATCACGCGCAGCCACAGGTCGGGATCAGCCTGGCCCGAGGGTGGCTTGGAGCGGTCGCCCTTGGCGTCGGTCATGGCGAAGGCGCCGTGCAGGTCGTTGCGCGCAAACCAATCCACGTAGGCATCGATGCGCGGCGTATAGGACTTGCCGTACTTGGCGTCCATCTTGCGGGCGAGGATCTGCAGCCCGGTGAGCCCCGCGGCCATGGCGCCGTGCGCATCGCCCGGCATGGTCTCCTCCATTTCGACGAACTTCAGCAGGTCCTCGCGGCTGCGCGGGGGCGCCAGCCAGCGGTGGATGCGCTCGCCGTCGGGGAGCGTCATGGTGCGTAGCGCCAGCGTCGCGGCGTCCTCGTCCGCGCCGTGGCCGTACTGTCGCGAGTTCTCCAGTGCGCGCAGGCCGAAATCGGGATGAGCTACCACGTCCTTGATGCGCTCGCCGGCGTAATACACAACGCGGTCGTCGCGCAGGCTATCGAGGTACTGCTTGGCTGTTCTGAGTGCCACGAGTTTCACCTCCGTCAAATGACCCCCGGCAAAGCCGCGGGCTTACCTCGCTGAGTTATAGCCCGTCCGCCGCCGCAGCTCGGATTTGCTATTCCCCTCGCGTTCCCGCGCGTTCGCGGCAACGCCGCCGGCAATTGCGCGATTGCTGTTCTTTGGGAACCAACACAAGTTCACTGCCGCGCACGCAACGGCCCGCCGATTTAAGGATGCCTGGCGGATTGATTTTCCCGACTCGCTTATGGCTTGGATTCCCCGCCGTCCGGTCCCCGGGTGGTCCCGTCTTCCATCAACTGGCGGATATCGTCCTCGGAATACCCCGCTTCCCGCAACACTTCCGTGCTGTGCTCTCCGAGACGGGGCGCGTGGCGCTGGGGAAGGGGGCGGGACTTGGACCAGCGGGTGGGAACCGCCATGGTGCGGATCGGGCCCTCGGTGGGATGCACCACGTCCTGGAAGAAGCCCGTGGCCAGCAGGTGGGGATCTTCTTGAATCGATTCTGGAGTGTGCATGGGCATGGCGGGAATGTCGACCTGTTCCAGCAAGACCAGCCATTCCGCGGTGGTTTTGGTGGCCATGGTGTCGGCGAACAACTGGTATAGCTCGCCGATATGCTTGGCGATGTTCTGAGGACCGGTGTAGCGAGGCAAGTCCTTTAATTCCGGCCGCCCCACCATATCGAAAAATCGCTTCCATTGATCTCCGGTATAGGCTCCGGCGCAGATGTATCCATCCCGCGTCTTGTAGGGGCGGCGCTCGAACAACCGAGCATATCCCGTTGGGCCAATGGGGGGGCGAAAGGTATGGCCGAACAGGTGCGGGGTCATCATGAATTGGGCCATGGTTTCGAACATGGGAACTTCCACCGCCTGGCCGGCGCCGCTACGCTCGCGGTGCAGCAGCGCTGCCAGCACCGCGTACACTGCCACCAGTCCCACCCCCTGGTCAGCGATCCAGCCGGGTGCATAACGGGGCTCCCCGCCCATTTGGCCTTCCAGGGCGGCGAGACCGGAGGCTCCCTGGATCAGATCGTCGAAAGCGGCTCGCCCCGCGTAGGGTCCGTCCTGGCCGTAGCCCACCAATGCGCAATAGACGATGCGCGGATTGGCCGCCGCCACCTCCTCGTAACTCAAGCCCAGGCGGGCCATGGCTCGGGGGCGCACATTGAAGATCAGCGCATCGGCATCTTGAACCAGCCGCAGCAGCGCTTTGCGTCCGGCAGGACGCTTCAAGTCCAGCACCACGCTTCGCTTGCTGCGGTTCAGATGAAAGAACAGCGACGCCATGCCCGGATTGCGTCCGGCGGAAATGGTGCGCATCATGTCGCCGCCGGGCGGCGCTTCCACCTTGATGACGTCGGCCCCCAAATCTCCCATGGTCTGGGTGGCGTAGGGCCCCATGCCGATGGTGGTGAGATCGATGAGGCGAAAGCCTTCCAGGGGGCCGCTCATGCGGGCTTCCTTTCCAAGTAGCACAACATAGCTGCCGCGGTTTTCCCCCACGGCGCCATACCCAGCCACGATCCGAATGTTATAAGAAAACAGGCTGGCCGGGGGGCATTATTCCATTAGTTGCATCCAACAATCCCATGCGCTGGTCGGCGCGAAACACCAGTTCTATCGATTGCATCAACGTGCGATCCGGGATAGAAGCTCGAAATATTCCGGGAAAGTCTTGCCGACGCATTGCGGATCATTGATGCGCACTGTCACGCCGCCCAGCGCGGCGAGGGAAAAACACATTGCCATGCGATGATCGTCGTAGGTGTCGATGGTGGCCTGGCGCAGCGCGGCGGGCGGGGTCACGCGCAGCCAGTCCTTGCCCTCCTCCGCCGTCGCGCCCAGTTTTCTCAATTCGGTCGCCATGGCGGCGATGCGGTCGGTTTCCTTGACGCGCCAACTGCCGATGTTGCGCAGGGTACAGGGGCCGTCGGCGAACAGCGCGACCACCGCGATGGTCATCGCCGCGTCGGGGATGTGATTGAAGTCGGCATCGATGGCTCGCAGTTTCCCTCCGGGCGGTGCGCTGGCCTCGATCCAATTCTCGCCCCTGGCGATGCGCGCGCCCATTTGCTCCAGGGCTTCGGCGAAGCGCACATCGCCTTGTACACTGGCGCGCCCCACCCCCTCGACCCGCACCGGTCCGCCGCCGATGGCGCCCGCCGCGAGAAAATAGGAAGCCGACGAGGCGTCCCCCTCCACCCAGATCTCGCCCGGACTGCGGTAATGTGCGCCCGCGGGAATGGTGAACGCGGTCCAGCCCTCGCGCGCGACCTCGACGCCGAAGCGGCGCATCGTGTTCAGCGTGATCTCCACATAGGGCTTGGAAATCAGCTCGCCCTCGACGGCAATGGTGGTCTGCCGGCCGGTGAGCGGCGAAGCCATCAGCAACGCACTCAGGAACTGGCTCGATACGTCTCCGCGCACGCGCACCTTTACGCCCGCATTGATCAGTGCAGGCTTCAGGTGCAGCGGCGGATATCCCGTCTTGCCAAGGTAATCTATTGAAGCGCCCAGACCGCGCAGCGCATCGACCAGATCGCCGATCGGCCGCTCATGCATGCGCGCCACGCCCGACAGACGATAGTCGCCGCCGCTGAGCGCCAGCGCCGCGGTCAGCGGCCGGAACGCGGTACCGGCGTTGCCAAGAAACAGCTCGGCGGCCTTGACCGGAATCGCGCCGCCCGCGCCGGTCACGACGGTCTCGGCGCCGTCCTGCTTAACGGCGATGCCGAGCGTGCGCAAGGCGTCCTGCATGACGCGCGTGTCGTCGGAAGCTAGCAGGTGGTGCAGGCGCGTATCGCCCGAGGCCAGGGCCGCGAGCAACAGTACGCGATTGGAAATGCTTTTCGATCCGGGCAGCTTGACCGTGCCTGCGACGCCGCGGATCGGGGCGAGATCGAGATATTCCACGGGGTAATCAGGCGGAAAACCGCGTCACTGCTGCTTCTTCAGCCATTTGTTGCGCGCCGCGCGCGCCCGCGTGAAGATTTTCTCCAGTCCCGCCGCGTCGCCCTTTTGCAGCAACTGTTTCATCTCGGCCAGCTCGCGCTGATAACCGGTGAGTTCCTGCAGCAGGGCTTTGCGGTTGGCGACACAGATGTCGCGCCACATTTCCGGATGGCTGGAGGCGACACGGGTGAAATCGCGAAAGCCCCCGGCCGCATAGTCGAACAACTGCTTGCCGTTCGGATGGCGCGCCACCTGGTCGACCAGGGCGTAAGACAGGAGATGCGGCAGATGGCTCACCGCCGCGAACACCCGGTCATGTTCCGCCGGGCGCATGCGAAACAGCTTCGCGCCGCAAAGCCGCCAGGCGGCGCGCACGCGGCGGATGCTGCGCTCGCTGTTCTCGGGCAGCGGCGTCAGCACCACCTTGCGCTGGCGGTACAGATCGGCACGGGCCGCCGCTACGCCGCTGTACTCGGCGCCAGCGATCGGGTGGCCGGGCACGAACTGCGCTGCGTGGCTGTTGAGCAGGCGGTAGGCGAGCGCCACGACATCCTGCTTGGTACTGCCGCCATCGGTCACGACCGTGTCCGCCCCCAAATGCGGCGCGATGGCTTCCATGATCGTCCCCATCTGACCTACCGGCGTCGCGATCAACACCAGGTCGGCTTCGACCACGACAGCCGGGTCGTCGCTGGCTTCGTCGATCACGCCGAGTTCAAGCGCGTGCTCGAGATTGGCCGCAGTGCGGCCCAGGCCGATGACACGTTTCGCCGCGCCGGCCGCCTTGAGCCCGAGCGCAAACGAGCCGCCGATCAGGCCGACACCGAAGATGACTACCTTATCGAGGCGGGGCCCTGCCACGCGCTTTAGGCCTTCTGCACCGCTTCCAGCGCATCGAGGAAGCGCGCGTTCTCGCTCGGCAGACCGACCGTCACACGCAAGTGGTCGGGCATGCCGTAATTGGCCAAGGGACGCACGATCACGCCTAGCCCTAACAGCTTCTGGAACACCGCGCCTGCCTGGCTCTTGCCGCCGGAGGGCGCGATTTTGACGGTGACGAAGTTGCCGTACGAGGGGATCCAGGAAAGACCCAGCCGCTTGCATCCTTCGAGCAGTTGGGTCATGCCGGCGACGTTCAACTCGTAGCTCTCGCGTACGAAATCCTGGTCCGCGAGCGCGGCGACGGCCGCGCTAATGGCGAGGTTATTGACGTTGAACGGCTGGCGCACGCGGTTGAGCAGGGCCGCCAGCTCCGCATGGCAGACGGCGTAGCCGACCCGCAGGCCGGCAAGCCCATAGACCTTGGAGAAGGTGCGCATCACGATCAGCTTGGGAAAGCGCGCGAGCCAGGCGAGGCTCGGGCAGCGTACGGCCGGAGCTAGATACTCGTTATAGGCTTCGTCCAGCACGACGACGACGTTTTTGGGCGCGCGGGCGAGGAAGGACTCGAGCTCCGCGGCGCTGACCATGGTGCCGGTCGGATTGTTCGGATTGGCGATGAACACCACGTGGGTATCGGGCCGGATGGCGGCGAGCATCGCCTCCAGGTCGTGGCCGAAGTTTTTCGCCGGAACGACGATGTTGTGCGCGCCGCGCGCCTGCGTCGCCAGCAGGTAGATCGCGAAAGCGTGCTGCGAACTTACGGCCGAACAGCCGGGCCCCAGAAACGCCATGCCCGCCAGCTCGATCACGTCGTTCGAGCCGTTGCCGAGCACGATCTGCTGCATGGTCACGCCCAGACGTTGCGACAGCGTCCGCGTCAGCTCGAAACCGTCGGGGTAGCGCGCCAGTTCCGGCAACGCCGCCTCGATCGCGGCAAGCGCATTTGGCGACGGCCCCCGCGGGTTCTCGTTCGAAGCCAGTTTCACGATCGAGCGCTCTTCGAGTCCGAGCTCGCGCGCGAGTTCGGCAATCGGCTTGCCCGGCGGATACGGCGCAATGGCGCGCACGTAGGCAGGAGACAGTTCGCACAGGTCCATGATGTCCGACATGATATTGGGAGCGGCCGCTGGCGTGCTGAAGCGCTAGAGCACCGCAGCCGGATAAGAACCGAGAATCTTGAGGAACGGCGCGAGCTTGTCCAGTTCGGCCAGCGCCTTCGCCACCTTGGGATCCTGGCGGTGGCCCTGCACATCGACATAGAACATGTATTCCCAGCGCCCGGTACGCGCCGGGCGCGACTCCAGCCGGCTCATGCTGACGCCGTGCCTGGCGATGGGCGTCAGCAGCGCGTGCACCGCGCCGGGTCGGTTGGGCGCAGACATGACAATCGATGTGAGGTCCTTGCCGGAAGGCGCGGCATCGTGCTCGCCCAGCACCAGGAAACGCGTGGTGTTGTTGGGGTCGTCCTCGATATTCCTCGCCACCAGCTTGAGGCCGTGGCGCTGGACCGCGATATCGCCGGCGATAGCCGCCGCGCCCGCCTCCTCGGCCGCCAGGCGCGCCGCTTCGGAATTGCTCGCCACGGGAAAGCGCTCGGCATCGGGCAGCTTGCGGTTCAACCACTGGTTGCACTGCGCCAGCGATTGCGCATGGGAATAAACGCGCACGATTTTCTTGAGCGAATCCGACTTGGACATCAGGTTCTGGCGCACGCGCAGCACCGTCTCGGCGCAGATCCTGAGCGGCGTGCTGAGCAGCAGATCGTGCGTCCTTCCGATCGCCCCTTCGCTCGAATTCTCCACCGGCGCTACGCCGTAATCGACGGCGCCGGTCTCGGCCTGGCGGAATACCTCGTCGATGGACGCGCAAGGCTGCGCGCGCACGCCGCTGCCGAACACCTTCAGTACCGCCATCTCGCTGAAGGTGCCGGCGGGGCCGAGATAGGACACCGCCAGCGGCTGCTCCAGCGCACGGCAGGCGGAGATGATTTCCGCATACACCCGGGCCAGCGCTTCCTTGCCGAGCGGGCCGGCGTTTTTTTCGATTATCCGGCGCAGCACTTGGGCTTCGCGCTCCGGCCGGTACACCTTGTTCCCTTGTTTCAGCTTGCCCACCGCAGCGGCAAGCCGGGCGCGCTGGTTCAGAGCGCCCAGCAAGCGCAGGTCGAGCGCGTCGATGCGCGCGCGCAGCTTGGCCAGCTCCTTGCTCATTTCGGCGTCAATCCGCCACCGGCAAGTAACGCACCGCCAGCACCCCGCCGATCTTGCCCAGTTGCGCCACCAGCTCGCTCGTCGCGGCGCTGTCGACGTCGACCAGGGTGTAGGCCATCTCCCCTTTGGACTTGTTCAGCATGTTGTGGATGTTCAGGCCCGCCTTGGCGATGATGGTGGAAATCTGCGCCACCATATTGGGCACGTTGGCGTTGGCGATGGCGACGCGGTAGGGCGATTCGCGCGGCATGCTCATGTCCGGGAAATTGACCGCATTGGTCACATTGCCGTGCTCCAGGTATTCGCGCACCTGGTCCACCACCATCACGGCGCAATTGTCCTCGGCTTCGCGCGTGGAGGCGCCGAGGTGCGGCAGCGCGATCACGCCGGTCTCGCCCGCAAGCCGGCTGTCGGGGAAATCGGTCACGTAATACTTCAGCCTGTGCGCGGCGAGCGCCTGCACCACGGCCGCGCTGTCGACAATGCCTTCGCGCGAGAAATTAAGCAGGACGGTGCCCGGACGCACCAGCTCCAGGTTCTTGGCATTCAGCAGATTGCGCGTCTGCGGCAGCAGCGGTACATGCAAGGTCACGAAATGGCTCGCCTTCAGCACCTCGTCGATGGAATGCGCCTTCTTCACCTGCGCCGGCAGGCTCCAGGCCGCGTCCACGGTGATCTCCGGATCATAGCCGAGCACGTTCATGCCGAGGTTGATCGCCGCGTCGGCCACGAGGCTGCCGATCTTGCCCAGGCCGATGACCCCGAGCGTATGCTGCGGCAGTTCCATGCCGGCGAACTGCTTCTTGCCTTCCTCGACGCGCTGCGCCAGCGCCTCGTCCTCGTCTTTGATGGCGCGCACGAATTCCAGCGCCGGCGCAAGATTGCGCGCCGCAATCAGCATACCCGCCAGCACCAGTTCCTTCACCGCGTTGGCATTGGCGCCGGGCGCATTGAACACGGGCACGCCGCGCTCGCTCATCGCTTTCACCGGGATGTTGTTGGTGCCGGCGCCGGCGCGGCCGATGGCCTTCACGGAAGGCGCGATTTTCATCTCGTGCAAATCCTGCGAACGCAGCAGGATGGCGTCGGGGTGCGCCGCTTCCTTGTCGATGTGGTAGCGCTCGGCTGGCAGGCGCTTCAGCCCGACCTGGGCGATGTTGTTCAGTACCAGTACTTCGAAAGGCTTGGACTTAGACATGTTTGGCCTCGAACTCGCGCAGATACGCGACCAGTTGCCGCACCCCTTCGATGGGCATGGCGTTGTAGATCGAGGCGCGCATACCGCCGACCGAGCGGTGGCCTTTCAGTTGCACCATGCCGCGCGCCTTCGCCCCCTTGAGAAACTCCTCGTCCAGCGCCTCATGCCTGAGCTTGAACGGCACGTTCATGCGCGAGCGGTCGCGCGGCTCGACTGGGCTGACGAAGAATTTGCTCTGGTCGAGGTAATCATACAGGAGCTTGGCCTTGTCGATGTTGCGCCGCTCGATCTGTCCAAGCCCGCCCTGTGCTTTTAGCCACTTAAACACCAACCCGGCGATATAGATAGCGTAGGTCGGCGGCGTATTCAGCATGGAATCGGCCTCGGCCTGCTGCTTGTAGTCGAAAGCCGACGGGGTGAACGCCGCCGCCTGGCCGATCAGATCGTCGCGCACGATCACCAGGGTCAGTCCCGCCGGCCCGATGTTCTTCTGCGCCCCGCCGTAAATCAAGCCATATTTCGCCACGTCCACCGGGCGCGACAGGATATGCGAGGACATGTCCGCCACCAGCGGCACCGCGCCGGTGTCGGGCACCCAGTGGTACTCCAGTCCGCCGATGGTTTCATTGGAACAGATGTGAACGTAGCCCGCGTCCTTGGATAACTTCCAGCTTTGCTGCGGCGGAATATAGCTGAAGTTTCTGTCCTCGCTCGAGGCGGCGACATTCACGCTGCAGTATTTCTTCGCTTCCTTGATCGATTTTTTCGACCATTCGCCGGTGTTGACGTAATCGGCCACGCTGCGGCCGCGCAGCAGGTTCATCGGCACGATGGCGTTCTCGGCGATGGCGCCTCCCTGCAGGAACAGCACCTTGTAGTTCGCCGGCACCGCCAGCAGTTCGCGCAGGTCTTTTTCCGCCTCGGCGTGTATCGAAATGAATTCCTTGCCGCGGTGGCTCATTTCCATCACCGACATGCCGCTGCCATGCCAGTCGAGCATCTCCGTTGCGGCCTGCTGCAACACCGTCTCCGGCAATACCGCCGGACCCGCGCTGAAATTAAACACTCGTGCCACGATTACCTCCTCAAATGCGTGATGCGTAACGGGTGGCGTTGCGCCTCACTTGTCCTCGGCAATGTCTTTCGCTTCACCGTTGCCGTTGCCACCGCTGCCGTCGTCGTCGGACTCCAGCACTTTTTCGACGCCTGCCAGCCGCGTCCCGGCGTCGAGGTTGATCAGCGTCACCCCCTGGGTCGAGCGCCCCTGTTCGCGGATCTGCGCCACCTTGGTGCGGATAACCACGCCGCCGCTGGAAACCAGCATCACTTCGTCCTTCTCCTCCACCAGCACCGCGCCGACGAGACTTCCGTTGCGCTCGCCGGTATGGATCGCGATCATGCCCTTGGTGCCGCGGCCATGCAGAGTGTACTCGGAAATCGGGGTGCGCTTGCCGAATCCGTTCTCTGTCGCGGTGAGCACGGTCTGGCTCTGGTTCTCGGCCACCAGCATCGAAATCACGCGCCGGCCTTCGTCCAGCATCATGCCGCGCACGCCGCGCGTGACGCGCCCCATGGGCCGCACGTCGTTTTCCTCGAAGCGCACCGCCTTGCCGGCGTCGGAAAACAGCATGACGTCGTGCTTGCCGTCGGTGATGGCGACGCCGATGAGGAAATCGCCCTCGTCCAGTTCCACCGCGATGATGCCCTTGCCGCGCGGATTGGCAAATGCCGAGAGCGGCGTTTTCTTCACCGTTCCCTGCGCGGTGGCCATGAATATGAAATGCCCGTCGTCGAACTGCTTCACCGGCAGGATCGCGGTGATCTTCTCGCCTTCCATCAGCGGGAACATGTTGACGACGGGCTTGCCGCGGCTGGCGCGGCTGCCCTGGGGCACCTGGTAGACCTTGACCCAGTACACGCGGCCGCGGCTGGAGAAGCACAGGATGTAATCGTGGGTGTTCGCGATGAACAGCCGCTCGATGAAATCGTCCTCCTTGGTCGCGGTCGCCTGCCGGCCGCGCCCGCCGCGGCGCTGCGCGCTGTAGTCCGCGAGCGGCTGCGACTTGATGTAACCAGTGTGCGACAGGGTCACTACCATGTCCGCCGGAGTGATCAGGTCCTCGTCGTCGAGGTCCTGCGGATTGTGCTCGATCTCGCTCTTTCTCTTGTCGCCGTACTGCAGCTTGATCGCGTTCATTTCGTCGACGATGATCGCGGTGATGCGCGCGGGCTTGGCGAGGATGTCCAGATAATCGGTGATCTGCAGCATCACCTCCTTGTACTCGGCGACGATCTTGTCCTGCTCGAGGCCGGTGAGGCGCTGCAGGCGCATCTCCAGGATCGCCTGCGCCTGGGCATCGGACAGGTAGTAGCCGCCCTCGACCAGGCCGAAATTCGCGGCGAGCCCGTCGGGACGCGAAGCTTCCGCCGCCGCGCGCTGCAACATCTCCGCCACCAGCGCCGAGCGCCAGGCTTTCGCCATCAGCGCCTGCTTGGCTTGGGGCGGGGTCTGCGACTGCTTGATCAGGGCGATGATCTCGTCGACATTGGACAGCGCCACCGCCAGGCCTTCGAGGATATGGCCGCGCTCGCGCGCCTTGCGCAGTTCGAACACGGTGCGCCGCGTCACCACCTCGCGCCGGTGCGAGAGGAACGCCTCGAGCATCTGCTTCAGATTCAGCAGGCGCGGCTGGCCATCGACCAGGGCCACCATATTGATGCCGAAGGTGTCCTGCAGTTGGGTCTGCTTGTACAGGTTGTTGAGCACCACTTCGGGCAGTTCGCCGCGCTTCAGTTCGAACACCACGCGCATGCCCGACTTGTCCGACTCGTCGCGGATTTCACTGATGCCTTCCAGTTTCTTCTCGTTCACCAGCTCGGCGATGCGCTCGAGCAGGCTCTTCTTGTTGACCTGGTAGGGCAGCTCGTCGACGATGATGGACTGGCGGTTGCCCTTTTCCATGTCTTCGAAATGGGTGCGCGCGCGCATGATCACGCGGCCGCGGCCGCTACGGTAACCCTGGTGCACGCCGGCCAGACCGTAGATGATCCCGGCGGTGGGAAAGTCCGGCGCCGGAATGATTTCGATGAGTTCGTCGATGCCAATCGCCGGGTTGGCGAGCAGCGCCAGCCCCGCGTCCACCACCTCGGCGAGGTTGTGCGGCGGGATGTTGGTCGCCATGCCGACGGCGATGCCGGAAGAGCCGTTGATGAGCAGATTGGGCACGCGCGTCGGTAGCGCCTTCGGTTCTTGTTCCTTGCCGTCATAATTGGGAACGAAATCGACCGTTTCCTTGTCGATGTCGGCCAGCAGTTCCGAGGAGATGCGCCCCAGCCGGCACTCGGTGTAGCGGTAGGCCGCGGCCGAATCGCCGTCGATGGAACCGAAATTGCCCTGGCCGTCGATGAGCGTATAGCGCATGGAAAAATTCTGCGCCATGCGCACCAGCGCCTCGTAGGTGGCCGAATCGCCGTGCGGGTGATACTTGCCCAGCACCTCGCCCACGATGCGCGCGCATTTCACGTAGGGCCGGTTCCACACGTTGTTCGATTCGTGCATCGCGAACAGCACGCGGCGGTGCACCGGCTTCAGGCCGTCGCGCACGTCCGGCAGGGCCCGCCCCACGATCACGCTCATGGCGTAATCGAGATAGGAGCGCCGCATCTCTTCTTCCAGGCTTACCGGCAGGGTTTCTTTGGCGAACTGGTCCATGACGGGTGAATTGTCTAAGCGTTTGCAAGCAAATCGGGGCGCCCAGAAGGGGTGGCCCCTGGTCGTTACGGCGCCAAAAAAAGTGCCGCAAATCGCGGCGAAAAAAAGCATTGAAGTTTAACACACGCAGCCGCCTTCGGACCACTCTCAAACGGAGGAATTTCGCCCGGTTGGCCCGGCCCGCGCTTGTCGGGTCCTGCGCTTTGCCCCAGCCCGGGGTTCTGCTGTAGTATGATGCTCCAAGCTTAAGTAAAGAGTCGTTGTAATCTATTCATAATCTATTCAGGTTGGCGAAATAGGCAAGGTGACTTCCCTCAAGAAGCCCCGCCTGAACGCGGGGCTTTTTTTACGAGTCCTGACAGGTGAGTTCGAATCCGGAATCGATAGACCTGCTGATCGACGCGCGCTGGGTAATCCCGGTCAACCCGCCCAAGCGCGTGCTCGAACACCATAGCGTTGCGGTGCGCGACGGGCGCATCGTTGCCGTGGCGCCCCGTGCCTGGGCGCTGACCGCCTACCTCGCGGCCGAGCGCGTATCTCTGCCCAAGCACGCGCTCATTCCCGGCATGGTCAACCTGCACACCCATGCCTCCATGGCGCTGATGCGCGGTCTCGCCGACGACATGCCGCTGATGCAATGGCTTGAGGATCGCATCCGGCCGGCCGAGGCCAAGCACGTCTCGCCGCAATTCGTCTACGACGGCGCCTTGCTCGCCTGCGCCGAGATGCTGCGCGGCGGCATTACCTGTTTCAACGAAATGTATTTTTATCCCGGCGATGCCGCTCGGGCTGCGCTCGATATGGGCATGCGCGCGGCGCTGGGCCTGATCGTGACCGATGTTCCCAGCGCCTATGCCAGCGACGCCGATGACTACCTGGCCAAGGGCCTGGCGCTGCGCGATGCGTTGCGCGAGCAGCAACTGCTTTCTTTCTGCATGGCGCCGCACGCTCCCTACACTGTGAGCGACAAGACCTTTGCCCGGCTGATCACCCTCGCCGAAGAACTCGATCTGCCGGTGCATATGCATGTGCATGAAACCGAAGACGAGATCCAGCGCAGCCTCGCCCGGCACGGGTTGCGGCCGCTGGAACGGCTGCGCCGCCTGGGACTGGTCGGCCCGAATCTGATCGCGGTGCATGCGATACACCTCGCGCATGATGAAATCGAGCTCCTCGTGCAAAACGGCAGCTCGGTGGCGCACTGCCCTTCATCCAATCTCAAGTTCGCCAATGGCTTTGCGCCGGTGGCGCGCATGTTGGCGGAGGGCGTCAACATCGGCCTGGGAACGGACGGCCCGGCCAGCAACAACCGCCTCGATCTGTTCCAGGAAATGCGCCAGGCGGCGCTGCTCGCCAAGGTGGTCAGCGCCGATGCGCGGGCACTGCCCGCCCATCAGGCCCTGTCAATGGCCACCCTGGATGGCGCGCGCGCGCTGCGCCTGGACCATGCGATAGGTTCGATCGAACCGGGCAAATTTGCCGACCTGACGGCGGTAGAGTTCAGCGCGCCCGACATGCTGCCCTGCTTTGATCCCATTTCGCACCTTGTCTATGCCGCCGGCCGCGAAAATGTCAGTCACGTCTGGGTTGCGGGCCGCCTGCTGGTGCAAAACCGGGCGCTGAAAACGCCGCCGAAAAATGACCTGGAAAACCTCGCCGTTTTGTGGCATAATAAGCTGTCAATGGAAACAAAGGCTTAACTAAAGTCCTTAGTGAGGTTTTCACGGCGGAACACGATCGAACTTTATCGAGAGGAAAACATGAACAAATCAGCAAAACAATTCGGGTTGGTCCTTGCTGCCGCGCTTGCGCTCGGCATGGTAGCGAACAGCGCCAGCGCGCAGGTGGCGCAGGGCTATGTCGGGGCGAGCGGCGATGTGCTCAAGAACGCCACCGGACTTTGCTGGCACACGGGCTACTGGACCCCCGCCATGGCGACCGAACAATGCGATCCCGACCTCGTGCCGAAGAAAGCCGCGCCTGTGCCCGCCCCCGCCCCGCGCGTTGCGCCGCCTCCTCCCACGCCCGCGCGGCCCGCGCCGCCTGCCGCGCGCACGCCGGTCACCGAAAAAGTGACCCTGGGCGTCGATACGTTCTTTGACTTCGACAAGGCGGTACTCAAACCAGAAGGCAAGGCCAGTCTCGACAACCTCCTGGGCAAACTGAAAGCGGTGAACCTGGAAGTGATCATCGCCATCGGCCACACCGACAGCATCGGCACCAATGCCTACAACAAGAAACTGTCGCTGCGCCGCGCCGACGCGGTCAAAACGTACCTGGTCAGCAAGGGCATCGAAGCCAACCGTGTTTACACGGAAGGCAAAGGCGAGTCGCAGCCGATGGCCAGCAACAAGACCAAGGAAGGCCGCGCCAAGAACCGCCGCGTCGAAATCGAGGTGGTGGGTTCGCGCACCAAGTAGGCTTGCGACTATCCTTTAGAAGCCCTGCGCAAGCGGGGCTTTTTTATTTCGACTGCACACCATGAATGCCGACCCACAGGAACTGGCCAAGTTCAGCGAACTGGCGCACCGCTGGTGGGACCCAACCAGCGAATTCAAGCCGCTGCACCAGATCAATCCGCTGCGCCTGCGCTGGATCGATGGCACTGCCGGATTGAAGGGAAAGTCGGTGCTGGACGTGGGCTGCGGCGGGGGCATTCTCGCCGAAGCCATGGCCGCGCTCGGCGCGCGCGTCAAAGGCATCGATCTGTCGGACAAGGCGCTGAAAGTGGCGCTGCTGCACCTGTTCGAGTCCCGCGTCGAGGTGAGCTACGATGAAATCAGCGCCGAGGACCTGGCGCTGCGCGAGGCCGGGCAATACGACGCGCTCACCTGCATGGAAATGCTGGAGCATGTGCCCGATCCGGCCAGCACGGTCAGCGCCTGCGCCCAACTGGTCAAGCCGGGCGGCGACGTGTTCTTCTCCACCATCAACCGTAATCCCAAGTCCTACGTGCTCGCGGTGATCGGCGCCGAATACATCCTGCGCCTGTTGCCGCGCGGCACGCACGAGTACGCGAAATTCCTCAAACCCTCGGAACTGGCGCGCTATTGCCGCGCGGCCGGCCTCACGCTCGAGTCGGTGGTCGGCATGAGCTACAACCCGCTGACGAAAATCTACTCGCTCAGCCAAGACGTCAGCGTCAATTACCTGATGCACTGCGTGCGCGATGCCTAAGCCTAGTACGAACAAGGGGGCGACGCCCCCTTATCCCCCAAGTGGACTTTCCCCTCGGGGGGATCGAGACCTTCGGGGCGTAAATCTCCCAAGCCGGAGGAAGCTCTGATTGCGCGAAAAGCTTGATCAGAGCTTCACCAGAAGGAACGCGCGGGCGGTGCTGTTCGATCTGGACGGCACGCTCGCCGACACCGCGCCCGATCTGGCGCGAGCGCTTAACCGTGTGCGCGCTGCACACCGCCTTGCGCCCATCCCCGCGGCCATCGCTCGGCCGTACGCTTCCAGCGGCGCACGCGGCCTGCTCAAGGTCGGGTTTGGCCTCGCCCCGGAAGATGAGCGCTATGAAGCGCTCAAGCTGCAGTTTCTCGATTTCTACGCCGCCGGGATCTGCATCGATACGCGGCTGTTCGACGGCATGGCCGAGCTGCTAGCCCAACTCGACCGCGACCGCGTGCCCTGGGGCGTGGTGACCAACAAAGCCGAACGCTTTACTTTCCCCTTGCTCCAGGGCCTGCATTTGGACGAACGCGCGGCGTGCGTCGTAGGCGGGGACACCGCGGCGCGCGCGAAGCCGCATCCGGATCCGCTGCTGCACGCCGCTGCCGCGCTGCAACTGCCACCCTCCGCCTGCCTCTATGTGGGCGACGATTTGCGCGACGTGCAGGCGGCGCGCGCCGCGGGCATGCGCGTGATCGCGGTGAAGTACGGCTATCTGGGCGACGGCGGGTCGATCGAGTCCTGGAGGGCCGACGCCATCATCGACCATCCGCGCGAAGTGCTCGATTACCTCTGAGCCCCGTCTTTCGGGTCCCGTGTTTCGTGTCCCTTGTTTCGTGCATGCTTGCGCCCCATATGAGATAATGCAAACGCAGTTCTGGATTGACGAGCGCGTGGCGGGGGTGGTTGGTTTCTTCCTCATTCCTCGCCTTTCACTCCGCACCAGATACCGGGGGCGACCTGGTTTCGACGTGGGTTACAAAGCAGCGCAGTGCATACCGAGGCCCAGCTACCTCGCAAATCCAACTGGAACGCAATAACCGCGAACGACGAACGTTTCGCTCTCGCCGCTTAATACCGGCGAGCTCTGCACCGGTTGGTTCATGGGCCGGGTAACGCAAGTTACAGCAGAGTCATTTACATGAGCTCGCGCACCGCAGGGTCACTTTGCGGCGCGTCAAATTCAAGGTGACTCGCCGTTTACCAGCCTGCCGGTTGGCGGGTAAGCGGTCAAATCAAACAACCTGGCTAAGTATGTAGATCTGTCTGTAGAGGACTTGCGGACGGGGGTTCGATTCCCCCCGCCTCCACCATTTACGAACGGGCCAGCATTAGCCCGCACGAACCCTCATGGGCCCGTGCTCACCTCTTGGGCGGTCAGCTTCCGGATGCCCTCACGTCGGTAGGATTCCTCCTCCGCGGCTGCCCATGCGGAGTATTCGGTGCCTGCCGGGATTACCCCATCGGACAGCAGATGGCACTTGACGGGGCAAACCAGGAACGCCTCCGGCAAATGCGATGTGACCACGCTTCGCCGACCATCGTTAGGCGGCTATAAACCCCGGCAACTTGGAAGCCTTCAGATCGAAGGTCGCCGTCGCTCGACATCCAAGCCGTCGGTTCTGGACACCGATTAAACAATCAGCGAAATCGGCAGTCGTATCCTTCCAGATGAAAAGAGCCTCCTCGATGGCTGGCTCATCCTCAAATAGAACATCGGTCGCATCGAGCAAACCCGAGACAGCCTCAATAATCAGATTCTTCGGTAGGCTGTATCGGCTACGCAGCACCCATTCGGTTTCCAGGAGAACCATCTGGCTTATGAAAACGCGGCGCCCTGCCGCGACCTCACGCTTGATCAGCTTGCGTGCCTTCTCAAACTGAGCTTCATCATCCCGAACCAGAAAGCGAACGAGAACATTGGTATCGACCCCCAGCATCACCGCGACAACTGCTCAACGGGAACGGGCTTGCGACCCTTCTTGTGTAACACGCCCGCCAGTTCGGTGACACTCTTGGACTTCACCCGCATGACTACTGTGGCATCTGGCATCAACGTGAACGTCATCCGGTCTCCGGCCTTCATGGAAAGACTATCCCGTATTTCCTTGGGAATCGTTGTTTGACCCTTGCTAGTAAGCGTGGCGTCGTTTGACATTGCAATCTCCTTTTTTCCTTACGAATTACATTATAGTAAGGCGATCGATTGCTGGCAATATGTTGGTTATTTGTTATCTGGACGGCTATCCGGCGACAGTCCTGACTGTCTGCAGCTGTCCGGGTGCCAAAGTGGGCCAAGCTAGCGCCAGCGGCCGCCGGACGCCGCACTGGAGATCACGCGCCCCGCGTTCGAGGCAACCGTGTTCCAGTACGCGGGCCAGCTCGCCAAGCGCCACAAGTACGAGTGCGTGACCGCCCGGCCGCCAGCTTGAATCCTCAAGGTGGAAGCGCTCAGGGTACGTCGTTGATATCGCCCGCAGGCCCCTCGTGGTGGGCGTGCGGTTCATGCGCCGGCTGAACCGGCTCGCCGCCGACAGGCACCGCGCGCGCCAGGAATTCGATCACCGCGTTGCCGAACACGTCGTTGCGGTCTCCCGCCACCATGTGAGCCGCGCCGGCGACATTGACATACTCGCTGTGAGGACACAGCTTCAGAAAAGCCCGAGCGCCTGCTTCGCTTAGCACATCCGAGAGACCGCCCCGAACCAGCAAAGTGGGCAAAACCAAATTTCTCGCGCAGGCTTCGAGACGTTCCTGGCGTTTGTCGAGCTCGCGTCTCAGGACGCGGAGCCGGGGGTCCCAGTGCCATCGGTATTTACCATCCGCGCCGAGACGCACATTCTTGACCAAACCATCCAGACTCTTCGGGCGTTTGCGGTGGGGCTGGTAATTGCCGATGGCCTCCGCTACCTCTTCCAAGGAACTGAATCCGTCGGGCTTTTGGCTCATGAACGCCTGAATCTTGTTGACGCCTTCGGTCTCGATCTGGGGAGCGATATCGACCAGGACCAGCGCGGTGGCATCGACGTGATCTTCACCTATGGCGACCAGGCTGGTCCCGCCTCCCATGGATGCGCCGACGAGCACCGGGCGCCGCTTGCCGAGTGCGGCGACGACGCATTTGAGATCCTCGACCATGACATCCTGCCCGTAGCGTCCGTCCGGATCCCAGTCCGAATCCCCGTGA
Organism: Betaproteobacteria bacterium; assembly: GCA_004298385.1. Taxonomy (GTDB): domain Bacteria; phylum Pseudomonadota; class Gammaproteobacteria; order Burkholderiales; family SG8-39; genus 2-12-FULL-64-23. The sequence continues at coordinate 34,014 of SCTX01000116.1, forward strand.
CCGCGCGCGTCGAAGGCGATGGCGCAATAACCGGCAGCCCCCAGGGTAATGCCCACATCCTTCCAGGCATGGCGGGTCTGTCCGCCGCCGTGTTGCAGCAACACCAGCGGCCCGCCCGGGTCGCCCCACAAATCGCCGGCTATCCTGATCCCGCCGGCGCCCTTCCAGAAATGCATCGGCTCGGGTGTTCCCGCAAGTCTGGTACCTGCGCTCATTGCTGGCTCGCGCCCAATCCGCAAACGCCGGGAACGCCCGGGCTAGCGCAGCCCCGGCACGGTGCGGGAAGCTCCGCGTGGGCCGATGCGGCGCCCGTGATCGTCGCGAAGGCGGACAGTTTCTTGCGCAACTCGGTGCCGCTGCAGCCCGGACACTGCGGCGCAGGAGATGACTTGCGCACCAGGGTTTCGAACTCCCTTCCGCAAGAGGCGCATGCGTACTCATATATGGGCATGATGTTTGGATCCCGGTGGAATGACTTGATTTTTTAAAATTATAACACGGCGACGCACACTATTTGCCGCGTGCGTCCCGCACGACTTTTCTCAGGGCCAGGACGCGCTTGAAACAGTCCGGACAAACGTAGCGGATGCCGCTGCCGAGCTGGTTGCGGGATAAAGGGCGCATGGTCGCAGATTCAACCAGGCGCCGGCACTCCGGGCACACCTTGATTTTTGAGGGATCCTTACCCATCGCCACGCCCCTATGCTTCGACTAAGTGCGCCTAACGCAATTTCCGCTAGGCGCATGGTTCAGGGGAGCGCGAGGGGACGTGTCCCCTCGCATTGTTCGGCACTTCAATGTTCTCATATTTGGCTATTTTATCCCTTTCCCGCGCCGCCTGTTCCATTTACCGCTCTCGGGTTCTCCGGTCGATTCGCGCGGAACTGGCCGGCGCTTTTCCGAATTCAAGCGCTAGCGGTAGTATAGTGGTGTAGCCGTGTTCTCGACCCCCTGTCTGGATGCAACAGGAGCAAGACCATGCCCACCGATACGCTTGCCAGACTGCAGCTTCCCAAGCGCGCGTTTGCCATCGTGCTCGCCGGCGGACGCGGAGCCCGCCTGAAACAGCTCACCAACCGCCGGGCAAAACCCGCCGTGTATTTCGGCGGCAAATTCCGCATCGTCGATTTTGCCCTGTCCAATTGCCTGAATTCCGGAATCAGGCAGATCGGCATCGCCACCCAATACAAGTCGCACAGCCTGCTGCGGCATTTGCAAAGGGGCTGGTCGTTTCTGAAGACCGAAATGAACGAATTCATCGACCTGATGCCCGCGCAGCAGCGCGTCACCGAAGAAGCCTGGTACCGCGGCACCGCGGACGCGGTGTTCCAGAACCTCGATATCATTCGCGACAGAAGACCGCAATTCATCGTGGTGCTGGCGGGCGACCATGTCTACAAGATGGACTACTCCCTGCTCCTCACCGATCACGTCGAAAGGGGCGCCCAATGCACGGTCGCCTGCATCGAAGTGCCCATCGCCGATGCGAGCGGCTTCGGCGTGATGGCGGTCGACAAGTCGCGCCGCATCACCAACTTCATCGAGAAACCGGCCAATCCGCCGGCGCTGCCGGGCAATTCCGAGCGCGCGCTCGCCAGCATGGGTATTTACGTGTTCAACGCCCAATACCTGTATGACGCGCTGGCGCGCGATCTCGCCGATCCCGCCTCGAGTCACGATTTCGGCAAGGACATCATCCCGCGGGCGGTTCTCGGCGGCGAGGCGGTGGCGCATCCCTTTGCCGGCAGTTGCGTCATGGGCGGCGCGACCAAGGAACCCTACTGGCGCGACGTCGGCACGATCGATGCCTATTGGGAGGCCAACATCGACCTGACCGCGGTCGAGCCCTCGCTCGACATGTACGACAGAACCTGGCCCATTTTGACCTATCAGGAGCAACTCCCTCCCGCGAAGTTCGTTTTCAATCAGGACGGCCGCCGGGGAATGGCCCTCGATTCGCTGGTATCGGGCGGCTGCATCATCTCCGGGGCGACGATCGAAAACTCGCTGCTGTTCTCCAGGTGCCGCGTCAACTCCTACTGCAAACTGCAGCAAGCCGTGCTTTTGCCCGAGGTCGACGTCGGCCGCCACGCCCGCCTCACGCGCGTGGTGATCGACCACGGCTGCCGCATTCCAGAGGGGATGGTGATCGGCGAGGATCCGATCGAGGATGCCAAACGGTTCGAGCGCACCGACAACGGCGTCACGCTCGTCACCGGGGAGATGCTCGCCCGCCTGGGCTGATGCAGGCGCCATGCGCGTAATGCGGCCGCGGCGTGGTCGCGGTTCCCCGACTGCAATAGCGGCGCTAAGTGCTGCTCAACGCCGGCTGAGCATGGGCCAGAGCGCATCGGCGCCATTGGCCGCGACGGCACGACCGAGACGGCTCTGCCAGTAGCTTTCGTTGCCGAACTCGTCGCGCCATGACCACAGGCGGCGCGTGCTGTAGTGAAGGTTGTGCTCGCGCGTGTAGCCCATCGCCCCATGCACCTGATGCGCGATTTCGGCGCCCTTGCCGGCCGCTTCGCCCACGCGCGACTTCGCCACCGATACCGCAAACTCGTCCGGCGCGAGGCGCGATGCCTCCACTGCCGCGTCGGCCGCGGCACTCGAGGCCGCCACTTGCCCGGCCAGCACCGCCAGCATGTGCTGAATCGCCTGAAACTTGGCGATCGGGCGGCCGAACTGAACGCGTTCGTTGGCGTACTGCAGGCAGTATTGGAGCGAACGCTCCAGCGCGCCGGTCATCTGCACGCTGCGGTAGAGCGCGCCCTCGGCTTCGAGGCGCGCGCGCGCATCCTTCAATGGCGCAAGCGCGATCAGCGCAGTCGCATCGAACTCGAGCAGCGCGCGCGGCTCGCCGGCCAGATTCTTGTCGACGCCGCGCGCGGCGCCGGATGTCGAAACCAGGCCCACCATGCCTTTGCCGTCGAGCTCGCCCGCCACGACCGCATGCGCGCACAGATTGCCCCAGGGCACGCGATGCGCCGTGCCCGACAGCGTCGTTGCCGGAGCGCCCTGCACGAACCTGAGCCGGTCGCTCGTCTGAACCGGAGCCACGGTCAGGGCGCCTGGCGGAACCGCCAGCCCCGCGGCAGCAAGCAGCCGTCCGGCGAGCATGGTCTCAGCCAGCGGCACCGGCGCGCCGTGATAAGCGCTGCGGCGCAGCGCCAGCATCGCATCCTCGAAATCGAGCCCGGAGCCGCCCGCCTCTTCCGGCAGCGCGGCCCGATCGAGACCAACCTCCTCCAGCGCCCGCCACAAGGCGTCCGGCCACTCGCCCGCTTCGGCGGATTCCCGCGCCGGCTTCGGGCAATGCTCGTCGAAGATCCGGTCGACGGTTTTCAAAAGATCATTGCGCATTTCGCTCATCGCATTCCCAGCCCCCGTGCAATCATGCCGCGCAAAATCTCGCGCGTGCCGCCGCGTATGGTGAACCCCGGCGCGCGCAGGATGCTCATGCCCAGCAACTCCGCATAGCCGGCGCCATCGCCCAAGGTCGGCTCGGTCGGAATCAGGTGGCGAAAGGTTTCGGGAATTTCGCGCTCGAACGCGGTACCGATGTCCTTCACCAATGCCGCCTCGACGATCGGCTGCGCGCCGCGCTCGAGCATGCCCGCGACCGAGGTGGACATCCGCCTCAAGGTCGCCAGATGCGCGACAAAGCGGCCGATCTCGTTGGCGCAGCGCTCGTCCGGATCCGGCCCGATCACGCGGATGGATTCGACCAACAGTTGGTAGGTGCTGAGGAAGCGATCCGGACCGGAGCGCTCGAATGCCAGTTCACCCGTCACCAGCTTCCATCCCATGCCGGCTTCGCCCATGACCATGTCGTCGGCGACGAAAAACCGGTCGAATACCACTTCATTGAAGTCGTGGCCGCCGTAGAGATTGTGGATCGGCCGCACGCTGACGCCCGGGTGCGAAAGATCGACAATGAACTGCGTCATGCCGGCGTGGCGGTCTTCCTCTTTCGGCGAGGTCCGGGCGAGCGCGATCAGGTAATTCGACTGATGGGCACCGCTGGTCCAAACCTTGGTTCCGCTGATGTTCCAGCCGCCTTCGACTCTCGTAGCGCGCGTGCGCACCGCGGCAAGGTCGGAGCCGGAGTCGGGTTCGCTCATGCCGATGCCGAAAAAGCACACCCCGGCGGCGATCTTCGGCAGGATGGTTCGCTTCGCCCGGTCGCTGCCGTAGCGCAGAATCTGCTGGCCGCTCTGCCGGTCGGCGACCCAATGCGCGCCCACGGGCGCGCCGCCGGCGAGCATTTCCTCGGTCACGACGTAACGCTCCAGCGCCGAGCGTTCATGGCCGCCGTACTGTTTCGGCCACCTCATGCCGATATAGCCGCGCTCGCCGCATTTGCGGCTGAAGTCCGGGTCGTAGGAAGACCAGGAATTGCGGCTCGGCGTGAACGCCCCCTTGGCCACCTCTTCCGCGATGAATGCGCGCACCTCGCCGCGCAAGGCCTCCGCCGCCGCCGGCAGGCGGACCGGTTCGAACCTGAATTCGTGCATTTCCCCCCCAACTGAATTGTTGCGGCGATCAACAGGCCGCCGGCACAAGCAAACTCGGTCAATATATCCGAGACACGCCGGCCATGCAAAAGGTAAAATTCAATTCGAGGGTCGTTAGGACGCAGTTGCCAAGCTCAGCGGTCTGCTTTCCGGTACAGACAATAAAGCAGGCCACGGCTGCGCTCGGTCAGCGCGGAAGAGAGTTCGTCCGGCAAAAAATGCAAGTTGAACGCCCGGATTGCCGCACCGGCATCGCCGGTATCGTAGCCCAGCGCGCGCAATGCCGCGGTGGCGTCGAACGCTAGCGGCGCCTCGGCAAAAGGCGGGTCGCACCATAAACCGAAACCGTGATCCGCGAGCATCTTCCACGGAAAGAAGCGGCTCGGATCGGTTTTTCGCCTGGGCGCAACATCGGCGTGACCGAGGAAATTCGCGACGGGAACGTGATAGCGTTCCCTGATGTCGGCCAGGAGGCGCAGCAAGGCTGAAATCTGGACGTCGGGGAACGGTTCGCTTCCGCTGTTGTCTAGCTCTACGCCAATCGAGGCTGAATTGATATCCGTATCCGACCCCCATTTCGACTCGCCCGCGTGCCAAGCCCGCGCGCGCTCGTCGACCAACTGGATGATCCTGCCGTCACGCCCGACCAGATAATGCGCGCTCGCCGATCGCAGCGGATCGGCGAGCGTGCGCAGCGCCTGATCGACCGTTTCGTCGCTGGTGTGATGCAGAATCACGAAGTTGGGTTTCCGCTCGTTGAAGTTCGGCGATGCCTGCCATTCGGTCGGAATACCCGCGCGCTGCGGCACCGGCGCGCAGGCGGCGAGCGCCAGGGACAGCGCGAGTGAAAATATGCGAATCGAGGTCATGTTGCGCCGCGTGTCGGGACCGAAGGGAAATTGTACCGTGGTGCCACGGAAATGATTGGCCCATTGCGCAAAGCCCGCACCCGCACGCCGACATACAATGACGGGAACTGGAACAAGGAGCGGCGCATGGCCGGACCGAAAGAAATCAACGCGGAACTGATCGCGAGCCTGCCGGATACTGGCGCGGTGGTCATGGTGAACATGTTGCGGCTGCGCGACCGCGCGGCGTACAAACGCTACAGCGAGCTCACCATGCCGCTGATCAAGGCGCGCGGCGGCACGGTGCTGTGGGCCGGCAACGGCGAAGCAGTGGCCTTCGGCGACGCCGAGGCCGACCGCTGGGATTACGTGGTGTTGGTGCGCTACCCCTCGCGCGCGGCCTTCCTCGACATGATGCGCTCGCCCGCATACGCGGAGGCGAACCTGCATCGCGAGCAGGCGGTGGACAGGCACGTGATCCTGGCCGCTGCCGAGACCTACTCGAAAATGACGCAGACACGCTGAAATCGCCCTATGCGTTTGTTACTTGTTGAAGATGACCCGATGATCGGCGAGAGCGTCCGAAAAGGCCTGCAACAGGACGATTTCGCGGTCGACTGGGTGCAAGACGGACGCGCGGCGGAACTCGCGCTCGAGACCAACCCGTATGACACGCTGCTGCTCGATCTCGGCCTTCCCGGGAAAGACGGGCTGGAAGTTCTCGCCTCGCTGCGCCGGCGCGGCAATCCCATTCCGATCCTGGTCCTGACCGCGCGCGATGCGGTCGCCGACCGCGTCAAAGGCCTCGATGCCGGAGCCGACGACTATCTGGTCAAGCCGTTCGACCTCGAAGAGCTTGCAGCGCGGATTCGAGCGCTGCTTCGGAGAAAATCGGGTCGCGCCGATCCCCTCATTCGGATGGGCAAACTGATCCTCAACCCGGCGACGCACGAAGTGTCCCTCGACGGAAAATCGATCCCGCTTTCCGCGCGCGAGTTCGGCTTGCTCCATGCGCTGGTCGAGCGGCCCGGAGCAGTGCTTTCGCGCGCGCAGCTCGAGGAAAAACTCTACGGTTGGGGCCATGAAGTCGAGAGCAATACCGTCGAGGTATATATCCATTCCCTACGCCGAAAACTGGGCGCGGCTTTCATCCTCAATGTGCGCGGTGTCGGCTACATGGTACCAAAGCAGGCATGAGCTCCATACGCCGCCAGTTGCTGTTCTGGCTGTTATCGGGTCTCGCGCTGGCCGTCGTGGCCGCCGGGACACGCATCTACACCCAGACCCTGGACGAAGCCAACGAGCTGTTTGACTACCATCTCAAACAGATGGCTGCTTCGTTTCCGAATGACTCGTTTGGTCCGTTGCCGCCGTCGCGGTCTGGCGGGCCGGAAGCGGAAGAAGGATTGGTCGTTCAGATCTGGGACCGCGACGGCTTGCAACTGTATTTTTCCCGTCCCGGATCCAAACTACCGCAGCGCGCCGAGCTCGGCTTCTCGACGGTGGAAACGCCACGCGGAAGCTGGCGCGTCTACAGCGCGCTGGAGCAGAACAACGTCGTTCAAGTCGCGCAACCGATGAGCGTCCGCCAGAACCTGGCTGCGGGGATGGCGCTGCGCGCCCTTCTCCCGCTGCTTTTGCTGTTGCCCGTGCTCGGCCTCCTGATCTGGCTCACGGTTGGGCGGGGACTGCGGCCTCTCGATCAAATGGCGATGGCGCTCGGGCGGCGCACGCCGGGCTCGCTCGATGCGCTGCCGCAGGACGGACTGCCGGTCGAAATAGGTCCGCTGGTCCAGGCTTTGAACGACCTGCTTGCACGGCTCTCGCGCGCGCTCGAATCGCAAAAGGCTTTTGTCGCCGACGCGGCGCACGAATTGCGTACTCCGCTCACCGCGGTTCAACTCCAGATTCAATTGGCCGAGCGCGCGAAAACCGATGAAGAGCGCCAGGCCGCATTTGCCCAACTCAAGCAGGGACAGGCACGGGCGGCGCACCTGGTGCAGCAGTTGCTCACGCTTGCCCGACAGGAGCCGGGGGTTGCCGCGCAGCCGCATTCGGCCGCCGATCTGGCAAAGGTGGTGCGCCTGGTTGTATCCGAGTACGCTCCTCTGGCGGCCGAAAGGAATATCGACCTTGGCATCAGCCACGAAGAGCAGGCAACAATTTCCGGCGACTTCGAAGCGCTGCGCGTCATGCTGGGTAACCTGATCGACAACGCGATTCGCTACACGCCGCCGGGCGGAACCGTCGATGTCGCGTTGCGCCTGGGTGAAGGCAGCGCGGTCATGGAAATTTCAGACACCGGACCCGGGATTCCGGAGGAGGATCGCCAGCGTGTGTTCGACCGTTTCTATCGCCGCGAGGCGACCCACATTTCGGGAAGCGGACTGGGACTGGCGATCGTAAGAAACATCGCCGATCGCCATCGCGCCGGCATCCTCCTGCAGAGCCGGGAGCCCGGCCCGGGTCTGCGCGTATGCGTTACCTTCCCGCCCGGCTAGCTGATCCGTATCGATGATTCCGGCGTCACGCGATCTCATTTCCGCTTTAAGCTTGCTTTAAGGCAGCACGCCTAAGCTGTTGGGCATGACGGGGATGTTCCCCGGCAAACAACGCAAGGAGTGCATCATGAAACCCAAAGTTCTAGTTCGGAGCCTGATCGCGGCAGGTGTCATCGCGGCCGTCGGTGCAGGCGCGTTTTCAGCAGGGCACTGGTTTCCGCAAGAGGCCGCGGCCGCGAATGCTCCGGTCACGGTTGCTGTTGGATCGACCGCGAGCGCCCTGCTTCCCGACTTTACCGGCATCGTGGAGCGTAACGGCCCGGCTGTGGTCAATATCAGCGTAACGCATGGCGTCAAGGCCGCGGCGTCGATGCCGCGGGTTCCCGGATTCGACCCAAACAGCCCGTTTTTTGAATTTTTCCGCCAGTTCCCCGGGGCCGTACCACATGGCGCCGTGCCCGAACAGG
>SCTX01000117.1 GCA_004298385.1 Betaproteobacteria bacterium
AGCATGCAACAGTTGAATCCTTCCGAGATCAGCGAACTGATCAAGAGCAAGATCCAGAATCTCGCGCTGTCCGCCGACGTCCGCACCCAGGGCACGGTGGTGTCGGTGACCGACGGCATCTGCCGCATCCACGGCCTCTCGGATGTGATGGCGGGCGAAATGCTCGAATTCCCCAAGAACACCTTTGGCCTCGCGCTCAACCTCGAGCGCGACTCGGTCGGCGCGGTGGTGCTGGGACCCTACGAGCACATCTCCGAAGGCGACACAGTCAAGTGTACCGGCCGCATTCTCGATGTGCCGGTCGGCCCGGAACTCATCGGCCGCGTGGTCAACTCGCTCGGCCAACCGATCGACGGCAAGGGCCCGGTCAACGCCAAGATGACCGACGTGATCGAGAAAGTGGCGCCGGGGGTGATCGAACGCATATCGGTATCGCAGCCGGTGCAGACCGGCCTGAAGTCGATCGACTCCATGGTGCCGATAGGCCGCGGCCAGCGCGAGCTGATTATCGGCGACCGCCAGACCGGCAAGACGGCGGTGGCGATCGACACGATCATCAACCAGAAGGGCAAGGACCTGATCTGCGTATACGTCGCGATCGGGCAGAAAGCCTCATCTGTGGTCAACGTGGTACGCCGGCTCGAAGAGCATGGCGCCATGGCCTACACCATCGTTGTCGCCGCGACCGCCTCCGAATCGGCCGCGATGCAATACATCGCGCCCTACTCCGGCTGCACCATGGGCGAGTACTTCCGCGACCGCGGCCAGGACGCGCTGATCATTTACGACGACTTGACCAAGCAGGCCTGGGCCTACCGCCAGGTGTCGCTGCTCTTGCGCCGCCCGCCGGGCCGTGAAGCCTATCCTGGCGACGTGTTCTACCTGCATTCGCGCCTGCTCGAGCGCGCCGCGCGCGTGAATGTCGCCTACGTAGAGAAATTCACCAAGGGCGCGGTAAAAGGCAAGACCGGTTCACTCACCGCGCTGCCGGTGATCGAGACCCAGGCCGGCGACGTCACCGCCTTCGTGCCGACCAACGTGATCTCGATTACCGACGGCCAGATTTTCCTCGAAACCGACCTGTTCAACGCCGGCATCCGCCCCGCGATCAATGCCGGCATCTCGGTGTCGCGCGTGGGCGGCGCGGCACAGACCAAGGTGATCAAGAAGCTGGGCGGCGGCGTGCGCCTGTCGCTCGCCCAGTACCGTGAGCTTGCGGCCTTCGCCCAGTTCGCCTCGGACCTCGATGAAGCCACGAGGAAACAGCTCGAGCGGGGCCGCATGGTGACTGAACTCATGAAGCAGCCGCAATACGAGCCGCAGCAGGTGTGGGAAATGGCCTTGACGCTGTTCGCGGTGAACAACAGCTATTTCGACGACATTAACGTCAACAAAGCGCTGGCGGCCGAGCGCGCCTTGCGCGCCTACGTGAAGGACAAGTACGCCGCGCTGGCCGAGCGCATCGAAGCCACCAAGGATCTGTCCAAGGAGGACGAGGCCACGCTGCACGAGGCGGTCAAGGACTTCAAGAAGAACGGGACGTACTAAGGGATCAGAACGGCAGGGCGGCATCCTTTGCCGCCGGCGTATTGACGAACCGAGAGACAGGTAATGGCAGGTTCAAGGGAAATCAAGACCAAGATCCGGAGCGTGCAAAACACGCGCAAGATCACCAAGGCGATGGAGAT
>SCTX01000118.1 GCA_004298385.1 Betaproteobacteria bacterium
AAGGTTGGCGCGCGCAGCGCGCAATGGTTGCTCGTCGATAATCCCCAGATATACCGGGGTAGTTCGAACTGCTGCGGCTGCACTTGCGCGGACGGCGTCCCGTCCGCGCGGATCCTCGATTGCGCACGGATGAAAAGCACATCCGCGCGCAATCGAGGATCTTGGATAAAGGCAAACCCAAGCCGTCGTTGTTTTTATCCATAACCTTGTTTTTGGTACGGATGCGCTTTTCATCCGTACCAAAAACAAGGTTGGCGCGCGGAGCGCGCAATGGCCGCTACAGGCATGCGACCGCGTTTGCGACACCGTATAGTGATCGGCTTAGACAAAGCCAATCCGGCAGAGGCGCTCAATCCCCGAACGATATCCCCATGTCCCTACCGGTCTGCAGGGTGTCGCAGTCCAGAGGGACGCCCTTCATGCGGCCGGCTACGTCTTCCAGGGCAACGTAGTTCACGTTGGGAAAGGCCAGGGCCACCATGACCCCGGATTGGCCTTGCTCCAGGGCGCGCACGGCGGCGGTGCCGAAACGCATGGCTGCCAGACGATCGAAGGAGGTGGGGCTGCCTCCGCGCAGCAAGTGGCCCAGCACCACCACCCGCGCGTCCTTGCCCGTGCGATCCTGGAGCACCTTCGTGATGCGCTCGCCGATGCCACCCAGTCGCTCGGCGTGGCCTATCTCGGCCGGGTCGAGAACGGCGCGCTGACCGTCGGTGGGCTCGGCGCCCTCGGCCACCACAACGATGGAATACATGCGTCCCAGGCTATCCCGGCGGAGGATTTTCGCGGCCACTTTGTCCAGATCGAACGGGATCTCGGGTATCAGGATGGCGTGGGCGCCGCCGGCGATGCCGGCGTGGAGCGCGATCCAGCCTGCGTAGCGCCCCATGACCTCCACCACCATCACGCGCTGATGGCTTTCGGCGGTGCTGTGCAGGCGATCCAGGCACTCGGTGGCGAAACCCACTGCCGTGTCGAAGCCAAAGGTGGTGAAAGTCTTGTCCAGATCATTGTCGATGGTCTTGGGCACGCCCACGACGCGCAGGCCCTTCAGGTGCAGGGCATTGGCGATGGTAAGGGAGCCGTCGCCGCCGATGGATACGAGCGCATCCAGTTCCTTTTTGGCGAAGAATTCGAGGATCTCGTCCGTGCGATCCAGGTCCTTGGTTGTGCCATCGGGCATTTTCATCGGAAAATGCAGCGGATTGCCCTTGTTCGTGGTGCCCAGGATTGTGCCGCCCAGGTGTCCGATGCCGCGCACCTTGTCCAGCGTGAGGCGGAACACGCCCCCCTCTGGGTAGCGCTCGGGGAAGAGAATTCCGTTGTAGCCCTCGCGAATGCCGTAGCATTCCCAGCCGCGCTCGGTCGCCGCGATGACCACGGAGCGGATGACCGCATTCAGGCCGGGGGCGTCGCCACCGCCGGTGCAAATCGCAATGCGTCGGATGGGAGCTGACACGAGAACCGTTATTTGATTGAAGCGAAAACGCGGTCGCGGATTTGTTCGACCGTGCCGGTGCCTGACACCGCGCGGTGCTTGGGCGCTTTCGGATCGCCTTCTGCCGCCCATTTCGAATAGTATTCGATCAGCGGTTTCGTCTGCGCGTGATACACGCGCAGGCGTTCCTTGACGGTTTCGGGCTGATCATCCTGACGAACGATCAACGGTTCGCCGCTCAGGTCGTCCTTGTCCGCTATCTTGGGCGGGTTGAATTTGATGTGATAGGTGCGGCCGGAGGCGGTGTGCACGCGCCGGCCGCTCATGCGCTGGATGATTTCCTCGTCCGGCACGGCGATCTCGATCACATAATCGATTTGCACACCGGCACTTTTCATCGCTTCGGCCTGCGCCAGCGTGCGCGGAAACCCATCGAACAAAAACCCCCCGGCGCAATCCGGCTGCTCGATTCGGCTCTTTACCAAGTCAATGATGACGCCATCCGGAACCAACTGACCGGCATCCATGTTTTTTTTTGCTTTCAGGCCAAGCTCGCTTCCGGCCTTGATCGCCGCGCGCAGCATGTCGCCGGTGGAGATCTGCGGGATAGCGTATTTCTTGGTGATGAAACTCGCCTGCGTGCCTTTACCTGCGCCCGGGGGCCCCAATAGTATGAATCGCATTTCAGGTTCCTCCTTGTCGTCCGATAAATCGGCCGAATCCAGCATCCGTTCTAGGCGGAATGCCGCTCGGCGGCAAAGATCCCGCGCACGCGCGCCAGGTCCTCGTCGGTGTCCACTCCCGCTTCCGGGGCATGCGCGGTCACGGCAACGGCGATCCGGTGACCGTGCCAGAGCGCGCGCAATTGCTCCAGCGCCTCGAAGCGTTCAATCGCAGCCGGTTCCAGCCGGCCATAAATCCGCAGGAACCCTGCGCGGTAGGCGTAAATCCCGATATGGCGGTAGCTTGGCAGGCCCGGCGGCAGCGCGTTTTGATCTATCGCAAAACTATCTCTGGCATAGGGAATCGGCGCCCGGCTGAAATAGAGCGCATGGCCGGAACGATCGAGCACAACCTTCACCACGTTGGGGTTTTGCAGCGACTCGGCATCGGCGATCGGGTGGCAGGCGGTGGCGACGCTTGCCTCCCCGTGCTCGGTCAGGGATAGTGCCACTGCGCGTATCAATTCGGGCGCGATCAGCGGTTCGTCACCCTGCACGTTGACCACGATCTCGTTGTCGGCAAGCCCCAGCAACTGCGCCACCTCGGCGATGCGGTCGGTGCCCGTAGCATGATCGGGACGCGTCATCACGGCCTGATGGCCGTGACGACTTACTGCATCGAACACGTTCTGACTATCGGTCGCGACCCACACTGCCTCGGCGCCGCTTGCACGGGCGCGTTCGGCCACATGAACCACCATGGGTTTGCCGGCGATATCTGCGAGCGGCTTGCCGTGCAGGCGACTAGAAGCGTAGCGCGCGGGGATCACCACCAGGAACGCGCCGGTTCGGCTCATGATTGCGGGAAAGCAGGGCCTGTAAAGTCATCATCTTAGCGGATCGAACCGGGAAGGGCCAGGTATGCCCGGATCGCATGCCCGGATTGCAGGTATGCGCCGACGATAGGCAAGCGCGCGGGGTGCGACAAGCTTATAATCACGCTTTCGCCCAATCTCAATCACGGCGGTCTTGCCCGGCAGGATCGCTTGACTTGTAATTCGTGGACATTTCAACGAATCTTTCCCGCGCTAACGCAGCTTCGCCCTCGCGCCCGCAGGGTTTATGACCGCTCCCGTTCCTTCCTTTTCCGATCTCGGTCTGCTGCGGGAGCTGCTGCAGGCAGTCGCCGAGAAGGGCTACACCGAGCCTACCCCGATCCAGGCGCAAGCCATCCCCGTGATCCTGCGGGGCCTCGATGTCATGGGCGGCGCCCAGACCGGTACCGGCAAGACTGCGGGATTCACCCTGCCGCTGTTGCAGCGGCTGGCGCCGCACGCCAATACCAGCGTCTCGCCCGCGCGCCATCCGGTGCGCGCGCTGATCATCACGCCGACGCGCGAACTGGCGGCCCAGGTCGAGGAGAGCGTGCGTGCCTACGGCAAGCATCTGGGGCTGCGCCCGGCGGTGGTGTTCGGAGGAGTCGACATCGTCCCGCAGATCCAGGCTTTGCGAGCCGGCGTGGAAATCCTGGTGGCCACGCCGGGCCGGCTGCTGGACCATGTGCAGCAGAAAACCGTGATGCTGGGCCAGGTCGAAATTCTGGTGTTGGACGAAGCAGACCGCATGCTGGACATGGGCTTCATGCCCGACATCCGCCGCATTCTCGCCTTGTTGCCGGCAAAGCGGCAGAACCTGCTGTTCTCGGCCACGTTCTCGGAAGAGATCAAGCGGCTCGCCGACAATCTGCTGCACCAGCCGGTACTGATCGAAGTCGCCCGGCGCAATGCCATGACGGAGTTGGTGAGCCACGAGGTGCATCCGGTCAGGCGTGAGAGAAAGCGCGACCTGCTCGCCCATCTGGTGCGCACGCAAAACCTGTCCCAGGTGCTGGTATTCGGAGGCACTCGCCTGGGCGTCAACCGCCTGGCCTATCAATTGCAGCGCGACGGCGTCCATGCGGCCGCCATCCACGGCGACAAGTCGCAGGCGGAACGCATTCAGGCGCTGGCCGATTTCAAATCCGGCAAGACGCCGGTTCTGGTGGCGACCGACGTCGCCGCGCGCGGCCTGGATATCCAGGAGCTGCCGGCGGTGATCAACTTCGAGCTGCCCGGGGCGCCTGAAGATTACCTGCATCGCATCGGCCGCACCGGCCGCGCCGGCTCCACCGGCCGCGCCATTTCACTGGTGTGCGCCGACGAACACGAAAAACTCGCGGCGATCGAGAAATTCATCAAGCAACGCATTCCGCAGACCATCATCCCCGGTTTCGAACCCGACGCTTCCGGCGTGTCGGTGCTGATGCATACCGAGCGCGAGCGGCCTGAACGCCGCCCCGAGCGCGGCAGCAGCCTGACGCGCGGCGGCGCGCGCTCGCATGCGGGGAAAGCGCCGGCGAAGCCGGCCGATGCGATTTTTTCCGCTCCCTACGTTCCGAGCAGCGCTGCGTCTCCCGCAGCCGAGCCGGCGCGCTCCGGACCGCAAAAACCGGGGCGCCAGATAGCGGCGCTGCTGGGCGGCCTGCGCAAGTCGGGCTGACACGCGCTAATCCGAAAAGGATAGCGGTAAGAACATTCCCCGGCTGATCTCCGGATTGCCGGATACGAGCAGATGGCGTTCTTTTCTGCAGAGGCGTATGCTCGGAAAAACGAGGGATACTCTGCTAACGGTGGAGGGGAAGCGGATGGCATTGATCTTGACTAATGAGGATGTGGAACAGGTCCTAACCATGAAGGACTGCGTAAGTGTCGTCGAGGAAGCTTTCATTGATCTGGGACGCGGACAGGGCGTAAACATTCCGCGGACGGATGTTCTAATACCCAGCGCGAGGAGCGCCGGACTTACCTACTATCCTAAAATAATGGCCGGAGCGACCCGACGATCGGGAGTATTTGCCCTCAGGATAAACTCGGACTTATGGGCTGATGCCACTGAGAGGATGGTCCGGGTTTCCATAGAATCCGAGGCGCAAAATAAATTTTGCGCTCTGGTGCTGTTATATAGCATCGATACCTGCGAACTCCTGGCAATATGTCACAGCGGCTTTATCCAGAGGATGCGCGTAGGGGCCACGGGTGGTATTGGCGCCAAGTACCTTGCGCGCAAGGACGCTGCAACGGTTGGGCTCATCGGCTCAAGCTGGCAGGCAGGCGCACAACTCCTCGCGCTGCGTGAGGTTAGGAATATTACTCAGGTAAAGGTCTACAGCCCCAACAGGGAACGGCGTACCAGCTTCGCCGAAGAGATGAGCAAAATCCTCGGGGTTCAGGTCCGGCCGGTGGATACTGCCAGGGAATGCGTGAGGAATGTGGACATCGTTGATCTGGCGACCAGCGCTCGGGAGCCTGTTATCGATGGCAAGTGGTTGGAGGAAGGCGTACACGTGCATTGCATCCAGCCTATGGAACTTGATAACGAGACATTCCTGCGCAGCAATGTTGTCGTTTCCAATGTGAGACCGTTTGGCAGCACGGGTGAATATCCTTATATCCAGGTTTTCAATATGGGAGAAGTATCCAGAGAACGGCAAAACATCCCAGGCACCCCGCACCTTTCGGTTAATTGGGATAATACACCCGGCCTGTCGGAGTTGATTCTGGGACAAGTGGAAGGGCGGACCGCCGATAAGCAGATCACACTCCACCTCAATAATGTTGGTGTAGGCATTCAGTTTGCCGCGGTAGGAGCAAAGGTGTATGAATTGGCAAAAGAGAAAGGGGTGGGCAAGGAAATCCCGAGAGAATGGTTGTTACAGGCAGTACAAGGTTGACCTGGAACCACAGTCAGGGAGGATGCGTATCCATGCCTCCGAAGACAGTCTAATCGTCAGCCTTCGCGCCGGACTCCTTGATGACCCGGGCCCACATCCGGGTGTCGGAGGCGATCCTCTCGGCAAACTCCTGCGGTCCCGCAGCGATGACGTCCATGCTCTGGGTTAAGCGCTCGGCGGCCTCCTTCGACCGCAACGCTTTCGCCGCTTCTGCATGCAGTTTGTCGATGATCGATCGGGGCGTGCGCGCAGGGGCCATCAGCCCGAACCACGCATAGACTTCGAAGCTCGGCAAACCGGACTCTATCATCGTTGGCACCTGGGGTAATCCTGCGTATCGTTTTGAGCTGGTCACCGCCAGCGCCTTCAGCTTGCCGCTCTTCACAAGAGCAACCGACGGGGGAACCCCCCCAAACATAATCTCGACCCTTCCGGCCGCTACTTCGAGTGCCGTTGGGCCGAAGCCCTTGTAAGGGATGTGAACAAGCTTGATGCCTGCAAGCTTGTTGAGCAGTTCCCCCGCCAAGTGGTGCTGGCTGCCGGGGCCGATTGAGGCGAAATTGAATTTCCCCGGGTTCGCCTTGGCGAGCGCGATCAACTCTTGCACCGAGTTCGGCGGGAAGCTCGGCGCCGCAAGCAGGAACAACGCGATAGAGGTCGCGAGCGTGACCGGCGCGAGATCCTTCACGGGGTCGAGCGGCAACTTGGCGAAGAAACTGGGATTGATCACGATCGGGCCGTCCCAAGTGAACAGCAGGGTATAGCCATCGGGCTCGGCCCTTGCCACCAGCTCGGTGCCGATGTTTCCGGTCGCGCCGGGGCGATTCTCGACGATGAACGCTTGACCGAGCGACTCCGATAGCTTCGCGGCCAGTAGGCGCGCCACGAGGTCGGCGGCTCCCCCGGCCGTGACGTTGACCACAATCTTCACCGGCTTGGCGGGGTAATCCTTATCCCCCTCGGCGGCCAGCCCTTGCAGACATAGTCCGAGTAGTGCGGCAGCCGCTATCCATACCCTGAATTTCATCCTGCATCTCCTTGTGAAGGTGCGCGCACGATTAGCGCGAGGGACCCTCTGCTATGATCACTCGTCCGCGCGGAATATGTCAATGACTTTGAGACACGTAAGTTCGCCCAATCCTTGCGTACCGCGCGCTGACGGTCTACTATCTGCTGCAGCCTGTGCGCGGGACGACGAGCATCTCGGGCATGATCTTGTTCATCATTGCCGGCGCGATGGCCTTCTCGCAGTTCCTTTTGTTTTTCCGGCGCCTTGAGCGGCTTGGTGGAGATCATCACAGAGCAGAGACCGCCGCGGCCGCCGGGTTGAAATTCGAGGCTCGAGGGCCGCGGTGCGCGGCGGTTCGGCCTTCATTTCCGAGGAGGGCGTATGGAGCGGTCATTCGAGGCCGAGGTCGAACTGCTGAAGCTCGGCCGAGGTCAGGCGTTCCACGGCGAGGGTATCCTCGCGGTGACCAAGGCGCTGCTGCAGTCCGGCGTGTCCTACGTCGGCGGCTACCAGGGCGCGCCGGTGTCGCACATCATGGACGTGTTGAGCGACGCGCGCGAGATCATGGACGAGCTGGGCATCCACATCGAGACGAACGCGTCCGAAGCGGGTGCGGCCGCGATGCTCGGCGCCTCGATCAACTATCCGATACGCGGCGCGGTGACCTGGAAATCGACCGTAGGCACCAACGTCGCTTCCGACGCGTTGTCGAACCTGGTCTCGGCGGGAGTCAAGGGCGGCGCGCTTATCGTGATCGGCGAGGACTACGGCGCGGGCGCCTCGGCCATCCAGGAACGCTCGCACGCCTTCGCCATGAAGTCGCAGATATGGCTGCTCGACCCGCGGCCCAACCTCCCGACCATCGTGCACATGGTCGAAATGGGTTTCGAGCTCTCCGAGGCATCCAACACCCCGGTGTTCCTGGAGTTGCGCATCCGCGCCTGTCACTTGCATGGGAGCTTCGAGGCGAAAGACAACAGGTCGCCGCTCATTTCGCGCAGGCACTTGCTGGAGAACCCCGACTTCGACTTCGGCCGCGTCTGCCTGCCGCCCTCGACCTACGCCCAGGAAAAGCACAAGACCGACGTGCGCTGGCCGGCCGCGGTGAAGTTCATACGCGAACACAAGCTGAACGAATTCTTCGCGGGTGCCGGGACGCAACCGAGCGACGACGTCGGCATCATCTGTCAGGGCGGCCTGTACAACGCGACCATCCGCGCGCTGCAGCAGCTCGGGCTGTCGGACAGCTTCGGCGCGGCCAAGATCCCCATCTACTGCCTCAACGTCACCTATCCGCTCGTCCCCGAGGAAGTCATGCAGTTTTGCGCCGGCAAGCGTGCACTGCTCGTCATCGAGGAAGGGCAGCCGGCCTACATCGAGGATGCGGTACTCGCCATACTGCGCCGTCAGGAAGTCGTAGGCGCCAAAGTTCACGGCAAGGACGTGCTGCCCTCGGCGGGGGAGTACACGAGCGAGGTGGTGCTTACCGGGGTTGCGCGTTTCGTTGAAACTTCCGCACCGCGGGGGCTGGACACGGCCTACATCCCGAAGCTCCGCCAGCAGCTCGCCGCGGCGAAGAGCGCGGCCGCGGAGCTGCTCGGCGCGGCGATTCCTCCGCGGCAGCCCGGCTTCTGCGTGGGCTGTCCGGAGCGGCCGGTGTTCTCGGCGATGAAGCTCGTCGAGCGCGAAACGGGTGCGTTCCACGTTTCGGCCGACATCGGCTGCCACACCTTCTCCGCGCTGGCGCCCTTCAACATCGGCAACACCGTTCTCGGTTACGGCCTCGGGCTCGCGTCGAACTCGGCGGTGGATTCGATGTTCGGCAGGCGCACCGTCACCATCATGGGCGACGGCGGCTTCTGGCACAACGGTCTTACATCGGGCGTGGCGAACGCCGTGTTCAACAAGAACGACGGCATCCTGCTGATCATGAAAAACGGCTATACCTCGGCCACCGGCACGCAGAACATCCCGTCCTCGCCCCACCAGACCGAGTACAAGTCGCGCGACATGGGCATCGAGAAGTCGCTCACCGGCATCGGCGTGAAGTGGATGAAGACCGTGCATAACTACCGCGTCTCCGACATGGCGAAGACGCTGAAGGAGGCGATGACCAGTTCCTTCCGCGGACTGAAAGTGATTATCGCGGAGGGAGAATGCCAGCTCGAGCGCCAGCGCCGGATTCGTCCGCAGAACGCCGAGCGGCTCGGGCGCGGCCAGCGCGTGGTGCGCGAGCGCTTCGGCGTGGACGAGGATACCTGCAGCGGCGACCATTCCTGCATCCGGCTCTCCGGCTGCCCGTCGCTCACCGTGAAACCTTCGACAGACCCGCTCAAGCTGGACCCGGTGGCGCATGTCGACAACGGCTGCGTCGGCTGCGGCCTATGCGGCGAGGTCGCGCACGCGGCGATCCTCTGCCCATCGTTCTACCGCGCGGAGATCATCCAGAACCCCCGCGCCTGGGATCGTCTGCTGCACGCTGTGCGCCGGACCCTCGTCGGCTGGCTGCAGCCGGGGACTGAAAGGACTACCGCATGAACATGCTTGCGCAAACACCGATCACCATACTCATCGCAGCGCTGGGCGGCGAAGGCGGCGGCGTGCTCGCCGACTGGATCATCGCGGCCGCGACCTCACAAGACTACCCGGTGCAGAGCACGTCGATCCCCGGCGTGGCGCAGCGCACCGGCGCCACCACCTACTACGTCGAACTGTATCCGGCGCATATGGCAGAGCTCGGCGACCGGCGACCGGTTATGGCGCTCACCCCGGCGCCCAGCCATGTCGACGTGATGGTTTCCTCCGAGCTGCTCGAGGCTGGGCGCGCCATGCTGAACGGTTTCGTCACGCCGGAGCGCACCACGCTCATCGCTTCGACGCATCGCATCTACACCGTGGCCGAGAAAATGCACATGGGCGACGGCCGTGTCGACAGCGGGCGCATCCTTAAGGCGGCGCGGACGATGGCCAAGCGCGCCATCCTGTTCGACATGCAGGACATGGCCGCCCGCTCCGGAACGGTGATCAGCGCGGTGCTGTTCGGCGCGCTGGCCGGCTCGGGCGTGCTGCCCTTGCCGCGGGCCGCATGCGAGGAAGCCATCCGCAAGCGCGCCCAAGGCGCCGCGGCGAGCCTCAAGGGGTTCGAACTTGCTTATTCTTACGCGAGCGGCGAAGCCAAGCAGGCGAGTCCGGAAGAGCTGAAACGCTGGCGTGCGGCGCCCTCCGAGCGCGTGCGCGGGATCTTCCCCGCCGAGGCGCATCCGATCCTCGAAGAAGGCGTTGCCCGCGTGGCCGACTTCCAGGACCGCGATTACGCCGGCCTCTATCTTGATCGCCTCGATCCGATCGCAAAGCTCGACCGGGAACAGGGCGGCGGCGCAAGCGGATATAAGCTCACCCGCGAAACCGGCCGTTTCCTCGCGCTGTGGATGAGTTATGAGGACCTGATCCGGGTTGCCGACCTGAAGTCGCGCCGCAGCCGGTTCGAGCGCGTGCGCGCCGAGGTCGAGGCGAAGCCGCACGAGCCCGTTCACATCATCGAGTACCTCAAGCCGGGCGTCGAGGAAGCCGCGGCCGTGCTGCCGCCGTTCCTCTCGAAACGGCTGCTCGCCTGGACCGCGAAGCGCGGGCTCACGTACAAACTCAATGTCGGGATTCATGTCAAGAGCACTGGCGTGATCGGGTTTCTCATGCTGCGGACGCTGGCGGCGCTGCGGCCGCTGCGGCGGATGACCGCGCGCTATGTGGAAGAGCAGGCCCTCATCGAGCGCTGGCTGCGCGCGGTCGGCGATGCCGCCGGACGCAACCTCGGCCTCGCGCTGGAGATCGCGCTCTGCGCGCGGATTATCAAGGGCTATGGCGAGACGCACCGGCGCGGCAAGGCAAGCTTCCTGCGGATTCTCGACACTCTCGTCGATGGCGGCACCTTGGACGACCGCGCGCGCGCCGCCGCCATCCGCAAGGCGCGCGATGCCGCGCTCGCCGACCCCGAAGGCCGCGGCCTGGAGAATTCGCTGGCAACGCACGGCATTGCGCCGCTGCCGCCGCAGCCCAAGCCCATCCGGTTCATGCGCCGCCCCCTGGCGGATCGCAGGGCCGCCTGAGCGGGGCGTCGTAAGCGCGAGACTTTCACGGCTTGCCGGCGGGAAGGACTGCCGGCGGTCGCCTGACGCGACGGGGGTCGCTGTAACTTTAACTGCGCGGAGACGGGTGCATGACGCAGCCTATGGGCGCGTGGTTGGCGCGGTTATCAAGGCTTCTAGCGCCCCGTCCAGCGCGGCGGGCGCTTGTCGTGGAACGCACGCACGCCTTCTCTGGCGTCCTCGCTCGTCACCAGCACGCTCGACCCTAGGCGCTCGAGAATGCGCCCTGTGGTGGGATCTTGACCGCGGGACGAGTTCATGACGTGCTTGACCATGCCAACCGCTAGCGGCGCCTTGCGCTTTAAGGTTTGGGCAATTTCGCGCGCCTTGGTCATCAGTTCGGAGACCGGGACGACCCAGTTCACGAGGTTGATCGCTTCGGCCTTCTGCGCCGTGACCAGCTCGCCCAGCATGGCGAGTTCCTTGGCGCGCCCGAGCCCGACCACCTCGATCAGGCGGCAACAGCCGCCCGAACCCGGAATGATGCCCGCGTTGACCTCGGGCAGCCCGAACCGGGCGCTATCCGCAGCGATGCGAAGATCGCAAGAGAGCGCCAGCTCGAGCCCGCCGCCGGCGCAGGTGCCGTTGATCGCGGCGATCACCGGTTTCTCGAGATACTCCAGTTCGTCGAAGAACCGGTGCGTCACCCGGCGCGGCTGCACCCGTATGACGGGAGCGAAATCCTCCATCTTGAACCAGCCGAAGTCGGCCCCGGGAGAGAACGCGCGTCCGGCGCCGGTGACAATCAGCGCCCGGATGTCGGCGCGCTGGTAGACCTCGTCGAGCGCTCGGCTCATTTCGTCGATCATCGTGCCGTTGAACGCGTTGAGCTTTTCAGGCCGGTTCATCGTGAGCGTGGCTACGCCATCGGCCACGTCCCACAGGATTGTGCTGAAACTCATGTCTACTCCCTCACGTATTTTCTAGAGAAACTTGCGATTGAACTTTTCGTCCGGCACCTCGAGCCCCAAGCCCTCGAGCAGCGGCCGCACTTCACGGATATACGCCTGGCGCATCTCCTCGTTGCCCAGCTTTTTCAGGCCCCAGCGGAGATAGGCTTCTTCACGCTTGGAATCCGACCGCCCGAACATGTCGAGGGCGACCGGATACCACTTCGCCAGCAGGCGCTGCGCATCCGCCTTGCCCGACGGCGTCTCGCAGATCGCGCGCAGGTGCACATAACCCATGCCGGTATGGCCGATTTCATCTTTCTCGATTTTCGGCACGATCCTGGCGAGCGGCAGATAGCTGCAGCCGCCCATGTTGCGGTACTGGTAGAGACCCACCCGGTCGGTCAATGTATTGAGCAGCGCGACGTCGGTCCAGGTCTGGATCGGCGTCGCGGCGAAATAGATCTCGCGCGTGCTGCGGTAGTCCTCGGCGGTCATGGTGACGCCCAAGTCCCGCCAGATCTTGTAGAACAACAGGCCGTGGTGCAACTCCTCCGCGTACAAGCGCGCAATCCGCTGGCGGTCCTCCGGCGTGGGCGCGAGATCGATGATCATCTTGAGCCAGTCCGTCTCCGGGAATAGCAGGCTCGTTTCGGTGTCGGCCGCCACCTTGAGCACCTTGTACAGAAGCTCGCGATATTCGTCCGGCAGGGAATCGGCGGCCTCGTACTGCCGCACCGTCGCGGTTTGGTTCATTTGGTTCATGATGTGCATGCCTCCTTCTGTTCGATTCGCTCAGCAACCCTTGAACGCCGGAGCGCGCTTTTCCTGGAACGCCTGCGCACCCTCCTTGAAGTCGGCGCTGCGGAACGCTACGCCGCCGCAGGTGCGCTCGAGCGCGAGCCCGCCCGCCAGTCCGATCTCGAATCCCTCGTTGACGCACTGTTTAATCATGCCGATGGTGAGGGTTGCGCCCTGGGCGAGCGCGCGCGCATATTCGACCGTCTTCGGCATCAGTTCGGCCGGCTCGTGCACGCGGTCAACCAGGCCGATGCGCAGCGCCTCGTCCGCCCCCATCGTCTCGCCGGTAATCATCAGGTGCAGCGCGCGGGAGCGCCCGATCAGCCGGGGAAGCCGCTGTGTGCCCCCCATGTTGGGGACGGCGCCGATCTTCGCCTCGACCAGCCCGAGCCGCCCCTTGCCCCGCGCCATGAAGCGCAGGTCGCAGGCGAGCGCCATCTCCAGTCCTCCGCCCATCGCGTGCCCTTCGATCGCCGCGATGACGATCTTGGGCAGGCGCTCGATTTTCTCGAGTGCCTGGTGGCCGACCAAGCCGAAGGTCGTGATCGCCTCGGGCGTAGTGCCGACGAAGGTGGTGATATCGGCGCCGGCGCTGAAGAAACGCTCGTTGCCATGGACGATCACCACCCGTGCCTCGTCACGGTAGCGGACTTCCTCGATGGCGGCCTCGAGGTCCTTGAGAAAATCCAGATTGTACGCGTTCGCCGGCGGCCGATTCAACTGCACGAATGCGAGGGGAGCGTCTATTTTCACGCTGACCAGAGTTCCCATTTTTAGCTCTCTCCTTTCGGTGATTCACTTTCGGTTATTGAAACACGCGCGGCGGCTTGGCCCGCACGCCGCGCTATGAAGACTTACGTTAGCGGGCTGCCATAGTAAACGATCGGCGCGGGATTTCAAAGCGCTTTTGCGACGGTTCCGCCCGAGGCGCGCAGAGGGGGATTATCCCTGTTCGAATTGTGGCTTTGCGTGGATAAGCGTGCTTCTAATTTCGACACTCGCGCCGTCATGATCCGAACCCGCTCGGTTGGATTCTTACGCTTTTATTGTTGAACAAGAGCGGTGCGGGATGGCGCACGTCCTTTGACAGGCAAGTCAGCGGAAGAGTACATGCAAGCGATTCGATTCTCGGTGCTCAGAATGAAATCCTGACCCGCGACCGTCGGAAAAAACGGCGCCATGGCTACGCGGGGGGTGGTGTCAATTCTGCTGGAGATTTTGCAAGATGCTCACGAGAGAACTTCTTGTCGCGCGTGGCGATGTGCTGCAGCAGGAAATCCTCCAGCTCGCTTATCATGCGCACCAGCGATTCGTACTCCTCGCCCCGGCAAGCGGCCGTCATTTCATCCAGGGAGTTCATCATCCGCGCATGATCGAGGGCATGAATTTCCAGATCGGGATACGAGTAAAGCCTCATCAGCAACTCTTCGGAAGAAAAGTGCGCCCGGCTGTAATCGGCGAGCTGGCCGAGAATCTCGGCAATCGCGGTCCTATCCCTGCCGCCGCTGACCGCTTCGGCGACCTCCTTCAACAGGTCGATCTGGATCTGGTGTTCGCGCTCCACCGACAACAATACCCGGCTGGGCGTGGTGTGGCCGATGTACGCCTCGATGACGCGCGGATCGTTCAAAACCTTGTGCGTATCTCCGTGCGCGAGTACTTGGCCATAGTCGAGCACGTAGAGACGGTCGGCCAGGTCGGCTACCATCTGCATGTCATGTTCGACCCAGATCATGGCCAAGCGCTTTTCGTGCTGAATGCGCATGATGTAGCGCGCCAGATCCTCCCTGTCCTCCCGGTTCAATCCCGCGCAGGGTTCATCGAGCAGCAGGATCTGCGGTTGATACGCGAGGGCCCGCGCGAAACCGACAATCTTCTGAATCCCGAACGGCAGGCTGCCGACCGCCTTGTGCCGATAGCGTTCCAGTTCGACGAAATCCAGAATCTCCTCGACGACTTCCCGGTTTTTCACCTCTTCGCGCCGCACGCCCGGCAGGAACAGACCTTCCGCGAACGGGTTGGTGCGCATCGCCGCGTGCCGCCCGACCAGTATGTTTTCGAGGACCGTCATGTCCGGGAACAGCTCGGCGTGCTGAAAGGTGCGCGCGATGCCGAGGCGGGCGACCTCATGTGGCCGGCAATTGGTGATGTCCCGGCTGCCGAACTGGATATGGCCGCTGTTGATGCGGTAGATTCCGCTGATGCAGTTGAGGATACTCGTCTTGCCCGCGCCATTCGGCCCGATTAGCGCGAGCAGTTCGCCCTGCGCCACGGTGAGGGAAACCTGCTCCAGTACCGTCAAGCCACCGAATTTGAGTGTGATCTGATCGAGCCGCAGAGCCTCGGAATCAGCCATACCACCTCCGGCTGCGCCGGTACTGCTTCACGTCGCGGTAGTTGCGCCTCTCTCCCTGGACGTGGCCGAGGTAGAACTCGCGGATGTCGTCGTGCGAGCGCAGCCGGTCGGCGGTGCCGTCGAGCACGATGCGCCCATTTTCCATAACATAGCCGTAGTCCGCCAGTTCCAGCGCCACGGTGGCGTTCTGCTCGACCAAGACGATGGTCAATCCTAGTTCGCCGCGTATCAGTTGTAGCCTTTCGATCAGATCGGCGACAACCCGCGGGGCCAATCCCAGCGACAGTTCGTCCACCAACAGCAATTCAGGCGCGCACACGAGGGCCGAAGCGATCGCCAGCATCTGTCGCTCGCCGCCGCTCAAGTATCCCGCTTCCCGCTCGCGCAACCGGACCAATTGCGGAAAATACTCGTAGGCGACGGCCGCCTGCGACTTGCTTTTCTTGCCGGGAACAGCGGCGAGAATGTTCTCGGCAACGGTCAGGTTCTCGAACACCTTGGAACGCTCGGGCACGAGAACCACTCCCAGCCGCGTCACCTCGTGCGGCTGCCGATTCTCGGTGCGCTGGCCTTTGTAGCTAATGCTGCCCTCACTGACCTGGGCGTCGTCCATGCCCACGAATCCGGAAATCGCGCGCAGCGTCGTCGTCTTTCCGGCCCCGTTGTTGCCCAGCAGAGCGACAATCTGGCCGCGCTTGACTGTCATGCTCACGCCCTGGACTGCGGTCACCACCCGGTGGTACGTGACCTCGATCTTTTCCACCGACAATATCGTTTCGGGCGCGTCCACGTCAGCGCTCACTCGAAAGCGGTGTCTGGCGGAACGGCCAGAGCAGGAAATAGTTCTGCAGGCGTTGCCAGATGCCGACCAGCCCGCGCGGTTCGAACAGCAGAAACAGCACCATCACCACGCCGAAGACGGTGTGATTGATCGCGAATATCAGACCCGAAATGCTCGCCGTCAGGGGAAGGATAGCGGTCACCCATTCGACGATGTAGGGCAGGAGCACGACAAACACCGCGCCTAGCAGCGCGCCGAGGATCGATCCCAGGCCGCCGATGATGACCATCGCGACATACTGGATGGACAGAAACAGCGAGAATGCCTCCACCGAGACGAAGCTGCGGTAGTAGGCGAACAAGCACCCGGCTATCGAGGTCATGGCCGAACTGATCACGAAAGCGAGGAGCTTGTGCCCCGCGACATGGACGCCCAGCGCCTCGGCCACTGTCTCATTGCTTCTTAGCGCACGCCAGGCACGACCCGTCTTGGAGCGCAGCAGATTGATGGAGAAGAGCGTGGCGCCGGCGGCGAACGCGAGCAGAACGAAATACCAGGCGCGCCCATTGTCGAGGGACCAACCGCCTATGCTGGGCGGATCGAGGGGGATGCCGGTCGAGAAGCCGCGCCTAGTCTCGTACTCACCCCCGAGATACACCACGATGAAGTGCAGCCCGAGCGTGCTCACCGCGAGATAAAGTCCGCGCAGGCGCAGGGAGGGAAGCCCGAAGATCAGTCCGAAAACCGCGCCGATGCAGGCCGAGGCCGGCAGGGTCACCCAGATCGGCGCGGCGAATTCCTTGAACAGAATTCCGGCGGTAAACGCGCCCGCTGCCAGCAGACCGGCATGACCCAGCGATATCTGCCCGGCAAAACCGGTGACCAGCATCAGGGCCAGAGCGCCGATAGCGGCGAGAAACACCTGGTTGGCGATGTCGATG
The DNA here is from genome assembly GCA_004298385.1 of Betaproteobacteria bacterium. Classification (GTDB taxonomy): domain Bacteria; phylum Pseudomonadota; class Gammaproteobacteria; order Burkholderiales; family SG8-39; genus 2-12-FULL-64-23. The sequence continues at coordinate 16,790 of SCTX01000118.1, forward strand.
AACAGCGGCTTGGCGACGAAGGGCACGAACAGCAGCAAGGCGCAGAATACCGCGCAGCTAACCTTCTGCGTCCGCGTGTCGAGCAGGACGAGATCCTGGTCGAGGGAGGTGCGGAAATAACCGCTGGCATTGGGCACCTTATAGCTCCTTCATCGCTAAACCCGATCCAGCTCTTCCTTGCTGCCGAACAGTCCCCAGGGCCTTATCACCAGCACCGCCAGCAGCACGAAGAAAGGCACGACATCCGAGAGCAGGGGATTGACAAACTGGATCAGCAGCACTTCGGCGATGGCGATGATGGCCGAGCCGATCAAGGCGCCGGCCAGGCTGTCCAAGCCTCCGACCAGGGCGGCGGGAAAAGCCTTGAGGCCGATCATGGTCATGGTTCCGTCCAGGCTGGAATCGAGAGAGATCAGCATTCCCGCGAGGCCAGCCGTAAACGTCGATAGCCCCCAGGCCAAGGCATAGACGCCATGCAACTGTATGCCGCGCTGTGAGGCGAGCAGCGGGTTCTGCCCCGCCGCGCGCATCCGTATGCCCCAACGGGTGAAGCCGAGGAAGCCGAACAAGGCCGCATACACCACGGCGGTGGCGCCGATCAGAATCGCGCTGATCAAGGAAATCCGCGCGTCTCCGAAGAGTACGAGGGATGGATTGCTCCAACCCAACGCCTCCATCGGATGGCGGACCTGCGCCGACCAGATCAGCACCGTCGCGCCGCGCAGCATTACGCCCAAGGCGATGGTACAGAGTACCGCCGCCAGGACCATTTCGCCGGTCATGCGACGCATCAGCAACACGTATACCAGGACGCCCACGAGCAGCCCGAGCACGGCTGCCATCGCCACCGCCGTGAGCGGGTTCCCGCCGAGGAGGGACGCCGTCGAATACAGCAGATACGCACCCACCAGCATCAACTCGCCATGCGCCAAGTTGAGCACCCGGCTGACCCGGTAAATCAGGACATAGCCGCAGGAAATCAGGGCGTATATGGCGGCGAGCACCACGATATTGACGGCGAGTTGCACCTCGGCCTCCTACCGCGCTAGGCCGCGATCACTTCACGTCCACGGTGACCCAATCCTGCACCCGCACCACCGCCTGTTTTTTCGCATCCCAGCGATAGACGCGGTAATGCTGCTTGCTGCCGAAGTGGTTCGTCTTGCTCCATTCGATCGGTCCGCCGCGCAATCCCTTGGTGTCCACCTTGAGCGTGCCGATCGCAGCCAGCACCTTTTCGGGGGTGGGCGGCCAGGCCACCTTCTTCAACGTTTGCTCTATCACCATTCCGGCGACCCAACCTTCGGTCATCTGGGTGATCGGATAGGTCAGTTTGGCGCCGCGTGCCGCGTCGCGCATCTCTTGATGCACGGGCAGGTTTTCCAGGAACATGGCGTTCGGGCCGAAACCATAGAAGAGCTCATCCTTGACCCTTGCCAATTCATCCTCCGCCGGATTGAGCGCGGCGGCAATGTAGCGGCCGGTCCAACCCAGCTTGCGCAGCGCCTCGAACGTCTTCACCTCGGTTATCCAGGGACCCCATGAGTAGACCCAGTTGGGATCGGCCCCTTTGAGCTTCGAGGCGTAGGGAGTGTAGTCCGGCGTCGGGGGAGGAATCTGTTCCTTGGCCACCGGCGTGATGCCGAATGTCGGCGCCAAGGATTCCGCATAGTCGATGCCGGCGCGCGACAGGGGGATGGCCATGGCCACCAGCCCCAGTTTGACCGGCTCGCGCGATTGCTCCTTGATGAAGCGCAATGCCATCTCGGCGTCGTACTTCATGGCCGGGCCGATGGAGCAGAACTGCAGTTCGTCGGGGTTTGGCGGCAGCACTTCCGCCGGGCACGCACCGCCCGCGAAGAGCAGGGGCACGCGCGCGCGCTTGGCCTCGGCGACCATGGGGCCATAGGTCGACGAAATACTCACGTTCGCCAGCAACACGGCATTGTCCTGGGTGATGAACTTCTTCGCGTCGGCGGCCGCCTTGGAGGGCTCGCCCTGATTGTCTCCGACAATCAATCGGACCGGCTTGCCGTTGACGCCGCCGCGCTTGTTCAACTGATCGATGTAAAGCCGTACCGATTCAACGCCGGGCGCATAGGTATCGGCATTGGGCCCGGTGACGGCGCCGCTCAGCCCGACGACATAGGCGTCCTGCGCCCAGGGCGCAGCGGTGAAAGACAACGCCGCCAGCGCGGCGATCATTTTCCAACGATTCATGATCAATTTCTCCTCTAGTATGGTTTGACGAGTGTTGCTTACGATCGCTTCGAACAGCTTTCCCTGTAGTGATTACGACACCTGCGACGCGATGCCCTGGTAACGATCACCTGCACCGCAGCATCCCACCTTCATCCAACTGGCGCGACACGCGCTCCAGCATGCGTTTCAGTGCCATTATTCCGCCGCTCGCGAAGTTCGCCGGTCATTTGATTTCAACCATGGTCCAGCCTTCTTTGGCGGGGACAATGGTTTGCTTCGCCGAATCCCAGCGATAGAAGCGGTAATACTGCTTGGTGCGGAAATGATTGGTCTTTGTCCACTCGATTGGTCCGCCCCGCAGTCCCTTGGTGTCCACACTGAGATCGTTCATTGCCGCCAGGACTTTTTCGGCGGTCGGCGGCCACGAGGTGTTCTTCAACGCCTGTTCGAGGACCATGCCAGCGATCCAACCCTCGCTGAGTTGCGTAACCGGATAGGTGAGGTTTGCTTTGCCGGCCGCGTCCCGGATCTCCTTATGCAGCGGCAGGTTGTCATTGAAAAAGGCATTTCCGCTGACCGCATGCATCTCGCCATCCTTTAACCGTATCACCTCGTCCTCGGTCGGGGGCACCGCATAGGCAAGGAATTTTCCATTCCAGCCGAGTTTGCGTAGCGCCTCGAGAGTCTTGACCTGCGTCACCCAAGGGGCCCAGGAGTAAACCCAGTCCGGCTCGGCTGACTTGAGCTTGCTGGCGTAGGGGGTATAGTCGGGAGTCGGCGGTGGAATGATTTGCTTGTCCACCACCGTTATTCCGAAGGACTTCGCCACTTCCTCGGCGTGATCGATTCCGCCACGCGAGACGGGAATGGCCATCGCCGCCAGCCCGAGCCGGACTGGGTTGCGCGACAGCTCTTTGATGTACCGGACCGCCATCTCGCTATCATAGTTCGCGCTGCCTGCCGCCGAGCAGAACTGGAACTCATCCGGGTTGGGCGGGAACACCGCCACCGGGCAAACCACCGAGTAAAGCAGCGGAACGCGTCCCCGCTTGGCTTCGGCCGCCATCGGCGCGTAGGTCGAGGATACGCTGGCATTGAGGATGAAGATGGCGTTGTCCTGGCTGATGAGCTTTTTGGCATCCGCCGCCGCTTTCGACGGTTCGCCCTGGTTGTCCTGCACCACCAGGCGAACCGGCTTGCCGTTGACGCCACCGCGCCGGTTCAGTTGATCGACGTAGAGCTTGAACGATTCCATTACCGGCGCGTAAGTCCCGGCTTGGGGGCCGGTCAGCGCTCCGCTCAGTCCGACCACGTAGGCGTCCTGCGCCATGACTCCTGGCGCCAATGCGATGGCCGAGAGTGCGGCGACTACCAGAGCATATTTTTTCGGCATTGTGTCCTCCTAGTTTGTGCCGGTCCAAAATTCAAACGGAATTTCCTTGCAGCCAGTGTTATTTGACATCAACCGTGGCCCAGTTTTCTTTGGCGGGGACAATGGATTGCTTCGCCGAATCCCAGCGATAGAAGCGGTAATACTGCTCGGTGCGGAAATGGTTGGTCTTTGTCCACTCGATCGGTTTACCCCGCAGCCCCTTAGTGTCCACTTTGAGACCGTTCATTGCCGCCAGTACTTTTTCGGCGGTCGGCGGCCACGAGGTGTTCTTCAACGCCTGTTCGAGGACCATGCCAGCGATCCAACCGTCAGCGAGGTGCGTGACCGGGTAGGCGAGGTTTGCCTTGCCGGCCGCGTCCCGGATCTCCTTATGCACCGGGAGGTCGTCATGGAAAAAAGCATTCGCGCTGACCGCATACAACTCGCCATCCTTTAATCGGACCATGTCGTCCTCGGTCGGAGCCAGCGCAATGGCAAGGTATTTTCCATTCCAGCCGAGTTTGCGTAGCGCTTCGACGGTCTTGACCTCGGTCACCCAGGGGGCCGTGGCGTAAACCCAGTTCGGCTCGGCTGACTTGAGCTTGCTGGCGTAGGGGGTATAGTCGGGAGTCGGTGGCGGAATGATTTGCTTGTCCACCACCGTCATGCCGAGGGACTTCGCCGTTTCCTCGGCGGAATCGGCGACGCCACGCGAGAGGGGAATGGCCATCGCCACCACCCCAAGCCGGACCGGGTCGCGCGACTGCTCTTTGATGAACTGGACCCCCATCGGCCCATCGTGGTTCCCGCTGCTTGGCCCGGTGCAGAACTGCAACTCATCCGGCTTGGGCGGGAACACCGCAGTCGGGCAAACCATCGTGTAAACCAGCGGAATGCCTCCCCGCTTGGCTTCGGCCGCCATCGGCGCATAGGTCGAGGATACGCTGGCGCTAATGATTAGGATGACGTTGTCCTGGCTGATAAATTTCTTCGCATCTGCCGCCGCTTTCGACGGTTCGCCCTGATTGTCCTGCACCACTAGGTGAACCGGCCTGGCGTTGACGCCGCCGCGCCTGTTCAGTTGATCGACGTAGAGCTTGACCGACTCCATTATCGGCGCGTAAGTCCCGGCTTGGGGGCCGGTCAGCGCTCCGCTCAGTCCGACCACGTAGGCGTCCTGCGCCATGACTCCTGGCGCCAATGCGATGGTCAAAAGTGCGGCGATTAGCGGAGCATATTTCCTTGGCATTTTGTCCTCCTACTTGGTTCGTTGTGGTCCCAAATTCGAACGAAACTTCCTTGCAGTCGGTGCAGCTAGTTTTATGGCGATTCCAAAAGAAGGTCACCCATCTCCCGGGCAACCAAGCGGGCCTCGGAGTCGTCGTACATGGACTCGATCAGATCCTTGAAGCATTCGTACATAAGCTTCCGTTTTACCTTGCGGGTAGGCGTGACCGGCTCGCCTTCCGCTTCCGGATCAAGCGCTTTTGGCAGCGTCCGGAAAGCCTTGATCTGCTCTACGCGAGCCAGTTGAGTATTCGCCTTGTCGATTTCGCCCTGTAGAAGTTTTATTATCTCCGGGTGCTGGGCCAAACTGGTGTAGCCGCTGTAGACGACGTTGTTCTGGCGGGCCCATTGCGCCACCGCGTCAAATTCGATTTCGATTAACGCCGTTAGGTATTTTTTTCCATGCCCGAACACCACCATTTCACCGATGTAGGGGCTGCCGCTGGTGAGGTTTTCGATATAACTGGGGCTGATGGTCTTGCCGCCTGAAGTGACCATGAAATCGCGCGCGCGGTCTACAAGACGCAGGCTGCCGTCGCGCCATTCGCCGATATCTCCCGTGTGCAACCAGCCATCCTCATCCTTCGCGTCCCGGGTCGCCTCGGGGTTGCCCCAATAACCCTCGAACAGATATTCACCGCGCACCAAGATTTCCCCGTCCTCGCCTAGGCGCACCTCCAAGTCGGGTGGGGGGATCCCGACATCTCCAGGCCGCGGAAACGGTCCTCTCTGGCCGCAAATCATCGCCCCGCTGGTTTCGGTCTGGCCATAGACTTCCACGACGTTGACACCATAGATCTGCCACAGCGCCGCCGTTTCTAGGGGCAATGGCGCGCCGCCACAGATGACTAACTGTAGTTGGTCAAAACCTAGTTTATTCAGCATCGGACGGAACGCGACTGCGTGAAGTAAACGGTAGGCAAGAGTCGCAGGCCCTCTCGCCGTGCCGTCCCAGCGCCGTTTTGCGTAGCCGCGCCCGTAGCGCAGGGCTGCCTTGTAGACCATACGCTTTATTGGCGAAGTATCGGTAATGCCAACCAGCAACTGGGAGGCGAATTTTTGCAGGTAGCGCGGGACGGTCAACAACATGGTCGGCGCTACGTCGAAGAGGGTCTGCGGAAGGTCCTCCAGGCTTTCGCCATAGTGCGGCACGAGTCGGGAAATCAACGGAAAAGTGATGGCCAGATCGCGGCCGAGAATGTGGCACAGCGGCAGATATACTACAGTCCGCTGGTTTTTCTCCATCATCGAAGGATAATGCTGAACTATAGTAGAGGCCGCAGAAAGATGGTGGCCATGCGATACCACCGCCCCCTTCGGATGCCCGGTGGTGCCGGACGTGTAGACGATGAATGCCGGATCTCGCGGGTCGACGGACTGCGCCAGCGCCTCGACGGCAGCGACTGCGGCCTCTCCTTTCGATTCCACCGCCTCCAGAATCTGCTCGTAGGACTTCAGTTTGGGGTGGTCGTAGGCGAACATCGCAGAATCGTCGATGACAACCACCCACTTCAGCCCTGGCACCCGGTCCAGCACCCCCAGAACCTTGTCCACGTATTCCTGGTTCTGGGCAACGAAGATTGTCGCATTGCCGTCCCGCAACTGATACTCCACCTCGGTGACCGACGCGGTCGGATAGATGCCGTAAGTAATCGCTCCGAGTGCCTGCGCGGCAATATCGCAAATTCCCCATTCCTCGCAGGCGTCGCCCATAATGGCAAGACGCTCTCCCCGGGCTAAGCCGAGGCTGCGTAATCCCAAAGCGAAACGCCCTACCTGCTCGGCGTAGCCGAGCCAGGTACGTTCAAGATAGATGCCGCGCTTTTTTGCCCGGTAGGCGATGTCTTGCGGCGTCTGGCGAGCTCGCTCGGCCAGCAGCGCCGGAGCGGACTTTAATCGCAACTCTCCGGTCCTAGACTTGCCAGTAGCCTGGCGAGCGCGGTCGAGCTGTTCGTCAATCATGTTGCCGGCAGCAATCGCTGAAGCAAGGATGTCGACTCGGGCAGTCGCATCCTGCACTACCCGCTGCCCGCGCTGCCTGACTTGGTCGGGGGCGTAGCAGGTTATCGCATTCCCGTGACGGCAATGGAGTCGGTAAGTCGTTCATGCATCCTCCTCCCAAGGGACAAGTTTTTTGTATCTAACGGTGCTGCTCTTGCTGCTCTTTGAGGAAACTCCAACTTTCAGACATGCATGATCGCCGGCAGCAGCAGATTGTGTTGAAACCTGGGCGTTTTATTTTTCCAGTTTGCATTCGCCCCTTATCTTTATGAGTATATCGAAAGAATTAATCCAGAACTAGTGATATTTGATCGGATCTTCACGGAATCGGTGGGTGAATTTAGGCACTTTTTGGTACTCAGCGCTAAATGTTTGAACAACAAATATGCTTGGTTAATAAAGTGGATCCATGAGTCAAGACAACAGTTCACGGCTTTCAGGTATCAGAGCAAGTCCGCAAGACCTGGTTCGATTGCTGATCCCGTCTGCCGGTCACGGTATCTTGTATTCCAGGTTGATGCGCTTGGACGGCACGAAGCTGTGCCGGGAGAGGAATTTCTCCAGGCCGAAGTCGTCCCAGTTGACCAGGGTGTATACCCGGTTCACCCCCACCGCCTTCATGTTCCTCAGAAACTGCTCCAGCAACTCGCTGGCAATGCCGTGGTTCTGGAGCTGCGGGTGCACGCCGAGGGTGTCGATGATGCCGGTGGTCTCGGGAATGCCGAACTCGCCGAAGTACACGTCGCCCATGATGAAGCCGACAATTCTGCCGTCCACTTCCGCCACCAGCGAGGCGTTGATGTTGTGGGCCGCGTCCAGCATGGCGGCCACCTTGCGCTCGTAGTAGTCGCGCCGCGACTGCTTGAACAGCAGCCTGTCGATTTCCACGATCGCCTCCAGGTCCCCCCGTTTCAGCACGCGCATGGCGGGCTTGCGCGCCAGGCGCACTTCCTGCGCCTTGGGTTGCTCTGCCATTCCGATTCTCTCCTTTCGCCTAGAACAGTTCGCCTTGTCTTTCGCTCAACCCTGCTTGGTCTGGCCTTTCTGCACCAAAGTGTAGCCGAACAGCGCCGCGCCGAGCGCCCCGGCGATCTGGCTGTCGTATTCGGTCTTCAGTGCCTCGATGCCGATGATCCGCTCGATGCGCTTCACCACCCCTGGGTTCTTGGCAATCCCCCCGGTGATGAAGAACTCCCGCTCCACGCCGATGCGCTCCATCAACGAGACCACCCGCTCGGCCATCGCCTGGCAGTAAGAGGCCACCACCTTGTTCTTGGTCCAGCCCGCCTTCAGCAGGCCCAGCGCCTCGGACTTGGCGAACACCACGCACACCGAGGACACCGCCGCGGGCTCCTTGTCCACCTCGAAGGAGCGCGCTCCCAGCTCGGCAATCGGAATCTGCATCAGGTCGGAAATCACCTCCATGCCGCGCCCGGTGCCGGCCGCGCACTTGTCGTTCATCAGGAAATTGGTGACCTTGCCCTTCTCGTCGCAGTGGATCGCCTTGCAGTCCTGCCCGCCCATGTCGAGAATGGTGCGCACCCGGCTGCCGCCCATGTAGTTGGCGCCCCGCGCATGGCAGGCAATCTCGGTAATCGCCCTGTGGGCAAACGGCACGTTCACCCGCCCGTAGCCGGTGCCCACCACGTAGTGGATGTCCTCCTGCTTCATGCCGCACTTGTTCATCACCCCGGCGAGCGCGTTGCGGGCCGAGTCCGGACTGTTGCTGCCGGTGCGCATCGAGTTATACCCGTACAGCTCCCCGTCGGCCATCAGCACTGCCTGCGAGGACACCGACCCCACGTCGATGCCGCAGCTCAGGATCTTGGCCGCTCTCCAGTCCTTGTCCGGGGCGACCCAGGCGGTTTCCTCCCACCGCCAGTATTCCTTCTTCTCCGCGACCGCGTTCTGTTGCATCACTGCTGCGTTCATGGCTTCGCTCCTTCGTTCTGCATGTCAATGCGTTTGCGCAGCCAGCAGGGCGCAGCCCAGCGCGGCGACGTATTCCGGGTGGTCCGGCAGCAGCAGCTCGTCCACGTCCATCGCCTGCTTGAGCGAGGCGACGAAACCCACGTTGTGCACCATGCCCCCGATCAGCACCACGTCCTTCTCGATCCCGACCCGCCGCACCATGGCGCACACGCGGCTTGCCACCGCGTCCAGCACTGCCTTGGCAATGTCTTCCTTGGGCGTGTTCAAGTGAATCAGCGACACCACCTCGGACTCCGCGAATACCGTGCACTGGGCGTTCATCGGAATCGTCTTGTCCGAGCGCAGCGAGTACTCCCCGAACTCCTTGAGTGAGAGCTGCAGCGCCCGTGACATGGCCTCGGCAAACGAGCCCGCCCCGGCCGCACACTTCTCGTTGCCGGCAAAGTCGGTGGCCTTGCCCGAAGCATCGGCCTTGATGCCCCGCCCCTCCTCCGCCCCCACGTCCACCACCGTCTTCACCTTGGGAAACAGGTACACCGCGCCTTTGGCCCCGGCGGTCATCTCGGTCACCGAGTCGGTGGCGAACGCCACCTGCTTGCGCCCTGCCCCCGTGGTGTAGATCCGCTTCACGGCGCCCTTGTCCACGCCTGCCTCCCGGCAGGCGTTGTCGAAGGCGATAGTGGCGGCCTGGTCCGCATCCAGGTCGCCCGGCAGCATCAAGTACGGCTTCTTCAAGCCGTACTTGATCTGGGGGGCGCCTTCCACCTGGATGTCCTCCAGCAGCACAATTTTGATGCTGCGCGAGCCCATGTCGATTCCAGCCGTAATCATCGTTTCACTCTCCTAAAGTTTAGCTGCCCTCGGGCTTCGCGCGGCGAAGCCCGAGCTACTGGTGGCGCGTCAAGCCGCGCGCGCGAACCCCAGTCCGACTATGCCGCCAGTTTGCGCAGGCCGAGCTGCTCCATAAAAGCGTCGACGCGGGCCTGGGTGCGTACCTCGTCGAATTCCCGATCGTCGCCCATGTTGCCCTCATAGGTCATCACCGGAATCCCCACTTTGGCCAGCGCCAGGCGGTTCTCCATGATGCCAAGGGAAAGTCCCTCGCAGCCGCGGTTGAGGTGCATCATCACGCCGTCCACTTTCCAATCTTTAATAATGATCTTCATCATTTCCGTCTTCGGGCGCGGATCGTAAAATCCGGCCAAAATCGGCTTGGCCAGAACCCAGTCGGCGTACAGGCGCAGCGCCGTATTCCGGTCCTTCATCTCAATGCCCTTGTCCATGGGGGTGGTGCGCGCGTCCCAGGACCCATCGGACTTCGTCTCCCAGGCGCCTGTCAGCCCGTAACTGTAGAGAGAGCCCACCGACACCGCCCCATACTGCTCCAGGTAGCGGAAAATCCTGAGAAAGCCCCAGGGGGGCTGGACATCGGTTATCACTCGGCAGCGCTCGTTGGGCACCGCGGCGATCCCGCGCGCTACCCGGTCCTTGACTTCGTCGACCAGTTCCGCGTAGAAGTCGGCGGACCACTGAGATGACCCGTGGAGCAGCGCTATGGCATAAAGCGAAAATATGGTCTTCTCATCCAGCGGCGCCGGCACGGCCTTGTTCAGGCTGCACACCTCCGCCCACAGCGAAGTGGAGCGCATGTGGTTCTGTATCGCCCGGATCAAGCGTTCATCGTCGCACTTGCGGCCGGTGACCTTCTCGACGTACTCGATCGCGTCGTGCATCTGGTTTACCACATAATCGAGACGCTCCGGAGTAAGATTCTGATAAAGGCCAACCGAGAGATCCATGTAGAAGGCGGGCAGCTTTTCGACTTTCGCCACATGCTGGTACCACTTGCTGTGGGAGCAGCAAAACTGGGACGTTAACAGAAAATCCGGCTTGGGAGACTCGCCTCCGAACAGATACTTGTTGAGGTGCATCGCGCCCCAGTAAATGCGCATGTAGGAACACAGGTCGCGGGCGAAACCCACCGATTCCGCCGCGTCCATGCATTCCTTGGCAAACTTGCGGTCGGCGGAAATCGAAGCCGCATAGGGCTCGCCGGTAAGCGGGTAGACATCATCCCCAAAGGCGGTGGGAATCGCATCGAGCGCGCCGGCGCTTCCCGCCCAGCGCAGCCCGCCCTTCTCATGGGCCCTGGCGTAATTGATGTAAAACTGCTCGCGCAGCTCCTTCGCCTTCTTCCACAGCTTCAGCGGCTCGGTGGGATATCTGTTGGCGGCAACCATATCGTCTCACTCCTAGAATCGGTTACAAAGCGTC
>SCTX01000119.1 GCA_004298385.1 Betaproteobacteria bacterium
TCTTCCGATCTCGGCACGCCGGAGCAGATCCGCAAGTTCGTCACGCCGACCTGCAGCGGCGAGACGAAGATGTGCTTTGCCATCACCGAGCCGAATGCCGGCACCAACAGCTTCGCGATGTCGACTCTGGCCACACGCAACGACGCGGGCGGCTGGACACTGAACGGCCAGAAGGTGTTCATCTCCGGCGCGCGCGACGCCGACCATATGCTCGTGGTGGCACGCACCACCAAGGCGAGCGAGGTGAAGCAGCGCACCGAGGGCATGTCGCTGTTCGTGCTCGACATGAAGACGCCCGGCATCAAGCTGACGCAACTCAACATTCAGGTCGAGACCGCCGAGCGCCAGTACCTGGTGTTCTTCGACAACGTCGAACTGCCCGCCGACGCGCTGATCGGCGAGGCCGGCAAGGGCGCCAAGCTGATGTTCGTGGGCCTGAACTCGGAGCGCCTCCTGGCCGCCGGCGCCGCCATCGGCCTGGGCGATTATGCGCTGGCCAAGGCGGTGGCCTACTCGATGGATCGCAAGCCCTTCGGCAAGCCGATCGGCTCGTATCAGGCGCTGCAGCACCGCATGGCGCAGGCCAAGGCGCAGCTCGAGGCGGCGCGGCTGATGACTTACAACGCCGCCGAGCGCTTCGACGCCGGCGAGGACGCCGGCGCCCACGCCAACATGGCCAAGCTGCTGGGCTCGCAGGCGGCCGTGGCCGCGGTTGACGTCGCGCTGCAAACCCACGGCGGCTACGGTTTCGACCGCGACTACGACATCGTGACGCTGTGGCCGATGGTGCGGCTGATGGAAATCGCGCCGATCAACAACGAAATGCTGCTCAACTACATCGGCGAACACGTGCTGGGTTTACCGAAGTCGTACTGAGCGCGCCCTCGGGCGCACCAAAAACAATCGCGCCCGAGGGCGCGATTCGAGATGGCTCGGCGCCGCGGAGCGGCGCCGGATCCTTATTTCTCCTTGGAACAATCCCGCGGAGTGATATTTTTCTCCTTCGCGAACTTGGCCGCCATTTCTTCCAGGAAGGGCCGCGCCAGCGCCCGGTCGGATTTCACCCAGTCGCTCGCCGCCACCCACTTGGCGCCGTCCCATTGATTGAAACGCACCGAGCCGCCTCCTTCGTGGTCGGCGCAGGAGGTCTTGAGGGGCTGCATCAAGCCGGAGGCGCCCAGTTGCTTCAAGCGCTTGTCGTCGAGGTCGAGGTGCTCCAGGGCCCAGCGCACCTGCTCGCCGCTGACGGGTTTCTTGCCGTACTTGTCCATGGCCACCCGGATCGCTTCGATTTTCATAATGGCCATGGCCAGGCCTTGGTTGTAGTTGGACGATCCCACCAGCTTGGAGTCCGCCATGTTGCCCTTCTTGGGTCCGCCGCTGTAATAGCGCTTGATGATCTCCTGGGTGACGGGAAAATTGGCGCCGTCGGCATAGAGGTGGCCGCCGATATAACCCTTGGCGGCATCCCCGGCGGCCACCATGTCGTCGGTGGTGCTGGACCACCATCCCCCGACCATGTGATCGGCGGGATAACCCACCCGCTGGGCGTTCTTGAGGGCGGCGATGGTCATGGGCCCCAGGGTCCGCATCAGGATCCAGTCTGGTTTTTGCTGGCGGACCAGCAGCCACTGGGATTGCTGTTCGGCGCCGGGCGGCGCCACGGGAATCAAGAAGAGTTCAAAGCCGTATTTCTTGGCTTGCAGCTCCAGGATGGGCAGCACTTCCTTGCCGAAGGCGGTGTCGTGGTAGATGAAGCCGATCTTCTTGCCCTTGAGCTTGTCCATGCCCCCTTCCCGCTGGCCGATATATTGCACCAGGGCGGTGTTGGCGCTTTGGTAGGTGGTCATGAGGGGAAACACCCAGGGAAAGATCTGGCCGTCGGCGGCATCGGCCCGGCCCAGGCCGATGTTGATCAGCGGTATCTTGTCCTGGCCTGCGCGCTCGGTGAGGGAATACGAGGCCGGTGTGTTGAGGGTGTTGTAGAACGGCATGCCGGTGGGGACGCGGTTCTTCATCCGCTCATAGCACTCGACGGCCAGGTCCGCCTTGTATTGAAACTCGCATTCTTCCCAAACCAGCTTGACGCCGTGAACGCCGCCGTCCCGGTCGTTGATGAGATTCATGTAGTCGAGCCAGCCCGCAGCGATGCCGACGCCGATGGAGGCGATGGGCCCGATGCGGATGGTGTTGACGGGAACGAATTGTTCGGCCGCTGGAGCAGGCCCGGCGGCCAGCGCGGCAACAGCCAGGGTGACGGCGCAGCCGGCCTGTTTGAGAGTTGGCGTGAAACGGTTACGGGACATGTGAGGCCTCCTATAATTTGTTGTCGCGGTAGTGACGGAATGTCATACTGCAAGGGCGCCGGAAGTGGTGGAAGTGGTGCCTGCCGTGCGCTGCGAGTTGCCAGCATACCCGAACAAGCCGCCTAATTCCAGGACCCACCAATTTGCGATGAATTCGATCCGATCCCTGCTCGCCACCGACGGCCCGGCGTTCCTCGAACGCCGCCAGGCCTACCTCGCGCAGTTGGCCGAGCTGCACGCCCGGCGCGCCGAGACCAACGTCGGCGGCAGTCCCAAGGCACGCAAGCTGCACCGGGACCGCGGCCAATTGCTGCCGCGCGAGCGCATCGGCGCGCTGATCGATCCGGGTTCGCCCTTTCTCGAATTCGCTCACCTCGCGGGCGCCGACATGTACGAGGGCGTGCCGCCGGGCGCGACCATCATCACCGGCGTCGGCCAGGTGTGCGGCCGCGCCTGCATGCTGATCATCAACGACGCCACGGTGAAAGGCGGCACCATGTTCGGCATGACCACCAAGAAGCACACGCGGGCGCAACTGTTCGCCTGGCAGCATCGGCTGCCGTGCATCACCATGGTCCAGTCCGGCGGCGGCTTCCTGCCCGATCTGGCGAACATCTTTCCCGACGACGGCCAGGCCGGCTCGATCATGTATAACCAGGTCAAGATGTCGGCCGAGGGCATCGCCCAGATCGCCATCGTGCACGGCCCGTCGACCGCGGGCGGCGCCTATATCCCGGCGTTGTGCGACGAGGTGGTGATCATCCGCAACCAGGGCGCGATGTTCCTCGGCAGCCCGCAGCTCGTCTTCGCCGCCACCGGCGAGGTGATCGACATCGAGCCGCTGGGCGGCGCCGAGATGCACAGCCGGCTGAGCGGCGTCACCGACCACATCGCCGAGAACGACGGCCACGCGCTCGCGATCACGCGCCGCATCGTCGCCAATCTGGGCGAGCCGCCGCAGTTGCGCTGGACACTGGCCGACCCCGAGCCCCCGCTGCACGACGCCCAGGAGCTGTACGGCATCGCCCGCATCGACTCGACGACGCGGGCCGACAGCCGCGAGATCGTCGCGCGCCTGGTCGACGGCAGCCGCTTCCAGGAGTTCAAGCAGTTGCATGGCGAGACGCTGCTGTGCGGCTTCGCCCGCCTGCACGGGTTCGAGATCGGCATCGTCGCCAACGACGGCGAGCTGAGCCCGGAAGCCTCGGTCAAGGGCGCGCACTTCATCGAGCTTTGCTGCCAGCGCGACATCCCGCTGCTGTTCCTGGTCGATTCGCCCGGATTCGGCGGCGGCAGCGAGGCCGAGCGCCGGGGCATCGCCAAGCATGGCGCCAAGCTGATGAACGCGATCGCCAACGCCGACGTGCCGAAGTACACGCTGATCACCGGCGAAGCCTACGGCGCGGCCTACCTGGCGATGTGCGGCCGCGCGTTCAGGCCGAACGCGATGCTGATGTGGCCGAACGCGCGCGCCGCCCTGGTGCGGCCGCATCGACCGGCAACTGCGCCGGGCCAACCGCTGCGCCCGGAGCAGGACGGCTTCTCCAGCGCGCTCAACTGGGCGCGCCATCTGTGGTGCGACATGGTGATCGACCCGGTGGAAACGCGCTCGGTGCTCGCCCTGCTGCTCGACCTGGCCGGCCGCATCCCGGCCAAGGACACGCAGTTCGCGGTCTTCCGCATGTAGGGGCGCGGGATCAGCGCAGCGCCACGCCGGCCGCGGCAGCGCAGTGTGCGCATCGGATCGACGCTGCGGCAGGCCGCGCAGCATTAAGCACGCGCCGGCGTGAACGCCTGCGCGAGGCTATGCCCAAGACGGTACAAAGCATGATTGGCGGCGGCGACCACGCCTCCCATGGTGAGAAAGCCGTGCGCCATGCCCTCGAAACATTCGTACAGCACCGGCACCCCGGCGGCGACCAGCCGCTCGGAATAGGCACGGCCCTCGTCCAGCAGCGGATCGTAGCCGGCGGTGATGATGTGCGCCGGTGGCAGGCGCGCGAGATCGGCGGCGCGGATCGGGGAAGCGCGCCAGTCGTCGTAGTCCCCGGGCGAGAGGTAGTTGTCGCGAAACCAGAGCAGGTTGTCGCGGCTGAGCAAATAGCCTTCGCCGAACTTGGCGTGCGAAGCCGAATCCAGGCGCTGGTCGGTCGCGGGGTACGCGAGCGCCTGGAACGCGAGCGCAGGCCCGCCCGCGTCGCGCAGGGCGATAGCCACCACCGCCGCCAGATTGCCGCCGGCGCTGTCCCCGCCCACCGCAATACGCTTGGCATCGATGCCGAGCGCACTCCCCTGCTCCGCCACCCAGCGCGTCGCGGCGATGCAGTCTTCCACCGCAGCGGGAAACTTGTGCTCCGGACTCATGCGGTAATCCACCGCGATGACCGCACAGCGCGCCCTGTTGGCGAGCGTGCGGCAGACGATGTCATGCGTATCCAGATCGCCGATGGTCCAGCCGCCGCCGTGAAAATACACGAGCAGCGGCAGCGGCGCGCCCGCCGCCGTGCCCAGGCCGCGATACAGGCGCAGCGGAATCGGCCCCGCCGGGCCGCGCGCGGCGAGGTCGCGCACCGCTTCCACCCCGGGCACGGGCGGACTCAAGGCCGCGCGCGACACCTTGTACAGCCGGCGCGCCTCGCCTGCGCTCACCCTGTGGTACGGCGGCAAGGCGGAATTGGCTACGCGCTCGATCACCACCTGCATTTGCGGATCGACTGCCATGGCTACCCTTTCACGAAAACAGCGGGGGCTCAAGCCCGGACGGCAGACCGCCGCCGTAGCGCGAGCCAGGTGATCGCCGCGCCGATCGCGGCGAGAAACGGCAACGCGGCGTAGTTGAGCATCTCCCAGCCGTTACGGTTCATCAGCAGGCCGGAGGCAAACGAAGACGATGCGCTGGTGAGAAACACCAGAAAGTCGTGCATGCCCTGGGCCTTGGCCTTCTCCGACGGACGGTAGCACTCGGTGAGCAGCGTGGTGCCGCCGACGTAGAGAAAATTCCAGCCTATGCCGAGCAGCACCATCGCCCACCAGAAGTTGGCCACCAGCACCCCCGACAGGGCGACGCCCACGCATAACGCCTCCAGCGCCGCGCCCGTGAGCATGACGCTGAGCACGCCGAAACGCTTGATCAGGGAACCGGTGAAAAACGAAGGCGCGAACATGCCGATCACGTGCCATTCGATGACCAGCGCGGCGGAGTTATAGGCATGGCCGCACAGTCCCATCGCCAGCGGCGTCACGGTCATGAGCAGGCTCATCACACCGTAACCCAGGGCCGAGCCCGTCACGGCGACGATGAACGCAGGCTGGGCCATGATCCGCGCCAGCGGCCGCACCGGCTCGTGGCGCTCGGCGACGCTGGGCTGGGGGATACGGATGAAGGCGAGCAGCACCATGGTAATGAGGCAGAACACGACGAGCGAGGCATACGCGCCGAGAAAGGGCACGGCGAACATATCCCTGGTGTGTTTGCTCATCTCCGGGCCGATGACGCCGCCGAGGAGGCCGCCTGCCATCACCAGCGAGATCGCCTTGGCTTTGAAATCGTGACTGGCGGCATCGGCGGCGGCGAAGCGGTAATACTGGCCGAAGGCATTATAGACCCCCAGCACCAGCACGCCGGCGCACAACAGCCAGAAGCTGTGCAGCCACAAGGCGAGGCAGCACACGGCGGCGCCCACGATACCCATGGAAGTGCCGACCTGGAAACCTGTCTGCCGGCCGAACCGCCTCATGAAAAACGAGGCCGGCAGCGTGGTCAGCGCCGCGCCGACTACGTAGGCGGTGGCGGGAAGGGTGGACAGCGCCTTGTTGTCGGCTAGCGAGAAACCCGCCAACGCCGCCAGCGAAATCAAGGTGACGTTGTTGGTAAACAGCATCGCCTGGCAGCCGGCGAGCAGGGCGACGTTTTTCTTGGCGTTTTCCATGGAAGCGGGTACGCATGGTTCCCCGGCTGGTCCCGGGCGAGGCGTATCGGTCGGCTGAGGCAAAGGCAGGATTATAGAAGACGGGACGCAAACGCACCACGGAAAATAGGCGTTGCCCCCTAGGCTACCGGCGTACGATACCGATTGACAAATCCAACGGGCTGATTCATTCTCGCGCTGCGTGTTCCGCACGAGAGCAAGCGCAGTCGCCGTCAATCACTTAGGAGAGGAAAACTCATGGCCACAAAGAAAAAGGCAGCAAGCAAAAAGACCGCTAGCAAAAAGACCGCTAGCAAAAAGACCGTCAAGGCTAAAGTAAAACGCAAGCCAAACGCGGCGTTCATGAAACCGATGACCCCGAGTCCCTCGCTCGGCGCGGTGATCGGCGCAAACGCAATGCCCCGCACCGAGGTGACCAAGAAAATCTGGGCCTATATCAAGAAGAACAAACTGCAGGACGCCAAAAACCGGCGCATGATCAACGCCGACGACAAGCTCAAAATCGTGTTTGGCGGCAAGAAGCAGGTGTCGATGTTCGAAATGACCAAGCTGGTCAGCAAGCATCTGGGCTAGAGCCCCGTCTGCGAAACGACAAGGGCGGCTTCAAGCCGCCCTTGTCGTTTCCGGGTCAATGGTAATGCGGAGGACGGGCTCGGTATGACCGGCGACTCGCGCCGTTGATCACTTGTTCGCAGCTTTCTGCCGGTATTCAGCCACCGCTTTTTTCAGGTCGTTGTACTCCTCGCAGCCGAACAAGCAGATCTGGTCCAGCGCCTTGAGGTGTTCCTCGGCTTTGGCCAGCTTATTGACCATCAGGTAAGCCTCGCCCATGTATTCGTGCGCGCCGCGATGCCGGGGATCGAGCCGCAAGGCCTCCTCGTAGTGCTTGAAAGCCAGGTCGAGCTTGCCCGACTTGCGGTAGGTGTAGCCGAGGTAGTTGTGCGCATTGGCATCGCCAGGATTCTTGGCCACGGCTCTATTGAAAGCATCCAGCGCGGCTTGCCAGTCCATCGCTTCGACCGCCCGCTTGCCGGCGGCATAATCGAGATCCTCGGGCACGGCAGGAACGTTGCCGCCTCCCGCGTCCCCGGCCGCAATAGCTGCCGGCCCCGATAGTGCCAACGCGGCCAGCAGGGTCAGCGCGAACAAGACATGGTTCAGCATGCTTTTCCTCCTTGAATTCGGAACCTGAGTCCGATATGGCTCTTATGACCGCTGGCGCGCAACCGATCCGGAAACGGATGTGGCCATGGCGTATGGCGTATGGCGTATGGCGCGTTAACAGCCCTGCCGTAGCTCTTATTCCCTGGCGGCACGACAGATGGCGCGGCTCATCTAGCGCCTACTTAAGTTCAGGATCTAGACCGCGCCAGCTTGCTTTGCTCGGCTAGCGCCTTGAATACTTCCGCATACTCGTAGAGACGCGTCACCGCATGGACGCGCTGCGCCGGCGTGAGGCCGCGATCCAGTTCCAGCAGCATCTCGATATACAGTTCCCGATGCAGCTCCGACAGGCGCCGGTACTCGGGTGATTCGCCCTCCTCCCAGCCGGCCAGCCAGTGTTTCAGCCTGGGTTCGAGTTCCGCGGGACTGCGATATGCTTTCAGCAGGGCAACGAATTCGCCCTGCCGCCGCTGCCGGTTCTCAAGGCGCAACGCGTACAACAGCGGCAGCTTGGCGCTTGCGCTCGCAAGCCGCGCCTCCTGCTCGTCGGTAAGATCACCGAACCATTCGCGCATCAGCTCGAGGTTGCGCTTGTCGCGGCGCTTGCGCTGCTCGGACTCGTCGCCTTTGAGGTACTTTTTCGCGAACTCCGCCGCGGACTCGGCAAACTTCCTGTCCAGCCGTTCGAACTGGGCCGGGGTCAGCGTGGACAGCACCGCGGACAGATCCGGCGCGGCATGTGCGGCCATGCGCCGATAACGCCCCTTGACGCTTTCCCAGGCCCACGCAAGTTCCGCCGCAGTGAGCCCGTTGGCGAGCTTGTCCCCGGCGTTCGTCATCAGCGCGCTGTAGCGCGGCAATTCCTCGCTGCGGTGCCAAGCGTGGAAACGCGCCAGGCGCGCCTTGAAACCCTCTTCCTGCGGGCCCTCGAGCGCGAAATAATCGTCCGCCATCCAGCGCACGAGGGTATCGGCATTGTTGTAGGCGAGACGCGCGCCGCTGCAGCCGGCGAGCGAAGCCAGGACAAGCAGCAGGCACACAAATTTCGGCAGAAATCGCATCGGTCGTGCTTAGCGGCAATTTTCCATGCCGATCTGCCCGGATCGCGTCGGCGGGCCGACGACGGTTCCTTCGGCCCAGTTGCTCATTGGATCAGGTACGGCTCGGTGTAGAACGACTCGACCTCGCCGCCGAGCATGACGACGCTGCCCGAGCGGCGGTTGTTGCCGGTATCGCTGAATTCGAAGCCGTAGGTGCGGCGCAATGCCACGCGCCCGTCGGCGTCGCGCGCGAAGCCGAGCGACACGCATTCCACCGTCTCGTCGAGGAACATCAAGCCGTCGCGCTCGCACGCGCGCTTGCCCAATGCCAGCGCGCGTTCGCGCGCGCGCATGCTGTCGAACCACAGCCAGACGAGCGCCGCAAGGATAAGCAAGGTGGAGAGTTCCAGCATGAGGCCATTTTACACGGGGTCCGCGCCGGCAAAGTTCAAGCCCTGGGCCGTGCGCGGGCTCTTGCCCGGCAGCCATGATCTGCCGCCGGGCTCATGCCGAGGGGCTGGGATAGCGCCGGTGGATGGCGTCGATGCCGGCCAGCGTCTCGGCGTCGAGTTCGACCTTGACGCTGTCGATGTTCTGCTTCAACTGCGCCAGATCGGTCGCGCCGACGATGGTCGAGGCGACGAACCAGCGCGTGCGCACGAAAGCGAGCGCCATCTCGGTAACGCTGAGGCCGCGGCTTTGCGCAAGCTCGCAGTATTCGTCGGCCGCCTGCGCCACCCGCTCGCGCTTGTAGCGCTCGCCGAAGTCGGCGTACACCGCCAGGCGCGCGCGCGGCGGCTTTGCGCCACCCGCATACTTGCCGGTGAGCATACCCATGGCGAGCGGGCTGTAGGCGAGCAGCGGCATTTTGTCGCGAAAACTTGCCTCGGCCAAATCGGCGTCGAACATGCGGTTCACCAGGCTGTAGGCGTTCTGGATCGTCAGTGGCGGCGGCAACCCGTGCTCGCGCGCCAGGCGCACGAATTCGCACACGCCCCAGGTGGTTTCGTTGGATAAACCATAATGACGTATTTTGCCTGCCTTGATCAGGGCCGCCATGGTCTCGATCTGCTCGAGGATGGGAACGGCTGACGCCTCCTTGGCCGGATCGAACCGGGTCTCGCCGAACATTGGCACGTTGCGTCCCGGCCAGTGGATCTGATACAGGTCCAGATAATCGGTGCGCAGCCGCGCGAGGCTGCCGTTCGCCGCTTCGGTGATGTTCTCGCGTGTGAGCTCGGTGCGCCCTCCGCGCACCCAGTCGCGCCGACCGGGGCCGGCCACCTTGCTCGCGATCACCAGCCGGTCGCGCTTCTGCTGCGCCAGCCAGGGGCCGAGAAAGGTCTCGGTGCGCGCGTAACTGCGCGCGCTCGGTGGCACCGGGTACATCTCCGCGGTATCGATGAAGTTGATGCCGTGATCGAGCGCGAAATCCAGTTGCAAGCGCGCGTCGCGCTCGCTGTTCTGCTCGCCCCAGGTCATGGTCCCCAGGCAGATTTCCGACACCTTCAGTTCACTCTCGCCGATCTGGTTCTGCTTCATACCGGCCTCCCGGAAAAATAGAATCTCACAGCTTGCGCGGGATCAGGCCCATGTGCATGCCGCTATCGACCATGATGGTATCTCCCGTAATGAGATCCGCGCCCTCGATCAGCCAGACGATGACGGCAGCGACTTCCTCGGGCTTGCCCGGGCGGCCGAGCGGCGCGCCCTGCCGGTAGCGCGCTTCCATCGCGGCATAACGCGGGCCGTAGCCGTCGCGCAACCACTTGGTGTCGACCATGCCCGGACACACTGCATTGACGCGGATTTCCGGGCCGAGCACGCGCGCGAGCGACATGGTCAGGATGTTGAGCGCCCCTTTGGACGCGGCGTAGGCGATGCTCGATCCCATGCCGTTCTTGCCCGCCAGCGAGGACACGTTGACCACGGCGCCGCGCGCGCTTTTTTTCATCGCCGGCGCGCAGGCGCGCACCATTTGGTACGTACCCACGACATTGACGGAGTAGATGCGCTGAAAATCCTCGGCCGAGAGCGCGTCCAGGTCGGCGTGATCGGCGAACTTGGTGGCGCCGGCATTGTTGACCAGGGCGTCGATGCGGCCCCATTGGTCGAGCGCCGCTTGCGCCAGGCGCCGGCAATCGGCGTCCTGAGCGACGTCCGCCCGCACCAGCAACGCCTCGCCGCCCGCGGCCTCGCACGCCTTCTGTGTCGCGCGCGCCGCGTCCTCGCTTTTGCTGTAGTTGACCACCACCCGCGCGCCCTTGCCGGCGAGCAGAATGGCGCTGGCAGCGCCGATGCCGCTGGCCGAGCCGGTGACGATGCAGACTGCGTTTTTCAGTTCCATGGTTTAGCTCCAGAAATTTGCATATCTCTGGATAGTCACGAAAGGGTTTGAAATATGGATCCACTGCGAAGCGACGATGGCACTGGCGAATCGGTCGATGCGCTCCTGGCCGATCTCGAACCAGGTCGAAACGCCGACC
The DNA here is from genome assembly GCA_004298385.1 of Betaproteobacteria bacterium. Lineage (GTDB taxonomy): Bacteria > Pseudomonadota > Gammaproteobacteria > Burkholderiales > SG8-39 > 2-12-FULL-64-23. Next base: position 10,926 of record SCTX01000119.1, read on the forward strand.
TCCTGGCCGACATGCAGATGCAGTTGGCTAATGTCGTTCATAGGGGGCTATTCTGTCACGAAACGGCCGCGGCAACGTCAGTGCGATCAATACCGATACGATCAATACCGATATCTTGACAAAGCAAATGATCCTACTCAGAATGAACTCGCACTTTGATTAACGCTTGGCGTGAAGCGCTTCGGATCTTCGCGCGCCGATACGCCGAGCCGCCGCCGCATATGCGAGCGCCACGTCGCCTGAAGGGGGGGCCACACGAATGCAGGCCGCGACGCGGAACGAGAAGACGAACATCCAATCTGACCCAGGGTGGCCGGGGTATCGAATCCTGACGATCGCGCTTGACCGGTATGACCGCCATATTCCCTTTTTCCTCGACGACCTGAGGGTATCGGACGGGATCCGGCTCAAGGCGCTCGAGGTCGGCATGTTGCCGCCGCGCCGAGACGGCGTGGATCGCCATAAACGCATGCTCGTTGATCGCGAATTCGACGTAAGTGAGGTATCGCTCGCCTCCTACATCATCGCCAAGCATCGGGGAGCGCCGTTCACGGCCGTTCCCGTGTTTCCGCGGCGCCTTTTCAGCCAGAACCACATCTTCGTGAACGTCGACGCAAAGGTGCACAAGCCCGCGGACCTGATCGGCAAGCGGGTCGGCGTCTGGGCGTTCCAAGTCACGATGTCGGTGCTCGCCAAAGGAGACCTAAAGTCTGATTACGGCGTGCCGTGGGAACAGATCCACTGGGTCACGCAGCACCCCGAGGAAATAGCGTGGAAGGGTGACGGCTTGCCCATTGAGCGGGCGCCGGCTGGCAAGGACCTGGCGCAGATGCTGGTGTCCGGAGAGCTTGACGCCTTGATTCATCCGCACCCGCCGGCGATCATCGAGGAGCGTACCGACCGGGTGCGGCGGCTGTTTCCCAACGCGGTCGATGAGTGCGTCCGGTATCACCGCCGCCATGGCTACTTCCCGATAATGCATCTTCTTGCGCTCAAGGCCGAGCTTGCCGAGGCGATTCCCGGACTCCCGCGGAAACTGATCGACGTCTGGGACGAGGCCAAACGGCAAGCGCGCGATTTCTATCGCGACCCCGGATACGCGTTAATGGCTTTCGCGCGCAACGAATACGAGCGGCAGATCGAGACCTTAGGCGACGATCCCTGGCGGTCCGGGCTTGCGGCAAACCGGGCGAATCTCGATCGCTTCATGGAGTATATGGTCGACCAGAAGCTGATTCCCGAACCGCTGCCGGTGGAAGCGCTGTTTCATCCGACGGTGCTTGACACCTAATCGGCACATCGAATCGCCCGGGTCCGAGACGAACCTGCGCGACGGTTAGCTACTACGAGAAGGAGTGATCATGACAGGTGGTTCTTCGCGCTAATCGGGCGCGTACATTCAGTGCACATTCACAAGGAGTTGCAAGATGAAATTCAGGGCATGGATAGCGGCTGTCGCGATACTCGGACTATGTCTGCAAGGGCTGGCCGCCGAGGGGGACAAGGATTACCCGGCCAAGCCGGTGAAGATTCTGGTTCAGTACCCCCCCGGGGGCTCCCCTGATTTCGTCGCGCGCGTGCTGGCCGCGAAGCTCTCGGAGTCGCTCGGACAACAGTTCATCGTCGAGAATCGCCCCGGCGCGAGCGGAAACATCGCCACCGATCTCGTGGCGAAGTCGGACCCTGACGGATACACCCTTCTGCTCGCTGCGGACCCCCCGATTACGATGAATCCGAGCCTCTACGCCAAGCTGCCGTTCGACCCGGTGAGGGATCTCGCGCCGATTACGCTCGCCGCCACTTCCGCGTTTATCATGCTGGCGGCGCCGAGCTTTCCCGCGAACTCCGTGCGCGAGTTGATTGCACTGGCCAAGGCGAACCCGGGGAAATTCAATTTCGCCTCATCCGGCACCGGCGGCATGCACCACTTGGCGGGGGAATTGCTCAACGCGCGTGCAGGCATCCGCCTTGTTCACGTGCCTTACAAGGGCTTCGGTCCGGGGGCAATCGACGTGATGAGCGGAAAGGTCGAGATTATGTTTGGGTCAGTGGGGGCCGCGGCCGGTCATGTAAAGGGCGGCAAGCTGAAGGCTTTGGCTATACTCGGCTCGAAGCGATACGCGGGATTGCCTCAGGTACCCACAGCCGCGGAGGCCGGTTTGCCGGACTTCGAGATTTATGCGTGGATGGGGCTGATGGCCCCGGCGCGCACGCCCCGCTCGATCATCGACAAGCTGCACGTCGAAGCGGTGAAGGCGTTGCGGACAAAGGATGCAGCAGAGCGCTTTGCGGCGCAGGCTTTGGACATCGTCGCCGAAGGGCCGCAAGAGTTCGCCGCGAGAATCAGTTCGGATACCCCGAAGTGGGCCCGGATTATCAAGGAGTCCGGCGCGAAGGCTAACGATTAGACTGTCCTCGGAGGCATGGATACGCATCCTCGCCATTTCAAATTATTGGGAAACTTACACTCTCCTATGACCCACACGCTTTGGTACACGCGCTGCCCGGTGCCGACGGCTTCGGGCATTGCGTTTCAGCGCAACATGTTCGGCGAGCTGTTTGCCGGCACGGATTACGCCGTGCGCAACATCAGCGAGTTGCCCAAGGATCGCTGGGACACCCATTTCAATCACGCGCTGGATGCCTCATTCCGCGAAGGCGGCGGCTCGCCGCCCATTTGGGCGCGGGCGAACGGGGCGTCTACCCGGCTGCTCGCCATCACTTTCATGGAGGAGGTGTTGGGCATCTATGTGCGCGCCGACGATCCGGCACAGGGGATGCCCGACTTGGCCGGCCGGCGCTGCGCGCTACCGGTGTGGCCCAAGCTGATTTTCAATTTCTTCCGCTTTGCGGCGGAAAAAGGGTTCCATTCCGCGCTCAAGGTGCACGACATGGACGAGACCGACGTGAAGTTCGTCGACGTCGTCGAATCCGACGATCCGCACCGTATCATCAACTCCGATTTCGCTAGCGGCCGACCGCGCGACAATCGTTCGTATTACCACGCCCAGTTGACGGCACTCCTGCAGGGGCGGGCGGATGCAATCTTTGCCAAAGGGGGCGAGGTGGCGCAACTGGAGCGCGAGGCTCACGGGCGCATCCGCCGGTTGTATGATGTTGCTGCCTCGCCGACGATCGCGGACCGGGTCAACAACTCCACGCCGCGCTTGTTGACGGTCTCCGCATCGCTGGTGCGCGACCATCCCGAGGCCGTGGTGCGCTACGTGCAAACCCTGGTGCGCGCGGCGCGCTGGGGGGAGGAACATCCGGGCGAGGCGGCGCAAGCGATCGCGGCGGAGGCGGGTATCGCCGCGGAAGACATTGGCGCCTGCTTTGAGCCCCGTTACCCCGCCAAGCTTATGCCCTCGCTGGATGCGGATTTGCTGAACGCGCTGGCGGTGATGAAGTCTTTCCTCCTGCAACGCGGCTATGTCGGCCGCGACTTCGCCGTGGACGAGTGGCTTGCGCCCGAGCCTCTGGCCGAGGCGCGCGCCCATGAAGGCCTCGCCCAGCCGAGGGCCAGGTGAGGCCGCCGGTTTTCCGAGCCGGCAACAACTTGCATGCCTTGGTTCGACCTCGGGAGCGGAGGTGTCGGTGATCTCGGACTTTAGCCGTTCATGTTCCGACCCGGCTACCAGCGCAGCAGCCGCGGCCCGATGAGCGCTCCGGCAGCGGTCGGGATCAGCATGCCAAGCAGGTACCAGGTCGCGAGGAACGGCGCTTCCATTTCCGGGCAGTGGAGCGCGTAGATCAGCGCGCCTACCGACCCCGCGAGCAGGCCGGTGGCCGCGCCGGCCGTCGCTAGCCGCGTCGGCGCGAGTCCCTTCATCGCCCACGTCGCCGCCGCGAACAGCGGCAGCGACAACAACGCGATGAACAGCGGGCACGCATTCCAGGTGCCGCCGAAAATCAGTCCCTCGCGTTCGCCAGCCGTCGCCGTCGCAAGGACCAGAGCGGCGAGGAGCCACATCGCGAGTACCGGCGCGACGAGCGCGGCAGGCACCCGCCCGAGCTGCACGCCCGGCCGTGACAAGCGCGCCGCCGCGTACAACGCGCCTGCCTTGCGGC
>SCTX01000120.1 GCA_004298385.1 Betaproteobacteria bacterium
CCCTCCTGGATCGGGAAGAACATGTTGAAGTAGTAATCGACCCCGGCCGCCGTCAATAGGCTCCGCGCCTTGTCCGACGTGAGATCAAGGTCCACGGCTGTTTCACGGAAAAGCCCATTCGGATCCGCGGCCGCCATATTCTGCAACCAGCGCATGCCACCGGCAGTCCGCTTGTCGGTCATGATGTGAGTGTGGAAGTCGATTATGGGCAGCTTGAGTGTTTTGTGCATGCTATCGGACCTCTGTGCTCAATGCTCGATGAATTCAAAATCTATTTCCTCGACGACTCGAGGTGCCGGCGAAGCAGCTCGGCGAAGTGGTCGGCGGCGATGGGCTTGCTGAAATAATAGCCTTGAATTTCGTCACAGCCGTGCTCGCGCAGGAACGTCTCCTGCTCCAGCGTCTCGACCCCTTCGGCGACGACGGTGAGGTTGAGGCTCTTGCCCATGGCGATGATCATTCGGGTGATCGCCTTGTCCTCGGAATCCTGCGGAATGTCGCGAATGAACGAGCGGTCCACCTTGAGCGTGTCGATCGGAAAGCGCTTCAAGTTCGCAAGCGAGGAGTAGCCGACGCCGAAATCGTCGATGGCGAGCCGCACGCCCAACTGCTTGATCGCGGCAAGCACCTTGCCTGCCCGTTCGGCGTTCTGCATCATCATGTTCTCGGTGAGTTCCATCTCCAGCAATTCGGGCTTCATCCCGCTATCCGTTAGGGCAGCGACGATATCCTTGAGCAGGTCCTCATCGGCAAGCTGGCGCGCCGACAGGTTGACAGCAATGCGCAATGGCGGCAGGCCCTCGCGCTGCCAAGCGACGTTCTGCGCGCAAGCGCTGTTCAGCACCCATCTGCCGATCGGCACGATCAGCCCGGTCTCCTCGGCGAGCGGGATGAACTGGGCGGGCGGCACCATGCCCAGCTCGGGGTGCTGCCAGCGCACCAGCGCTTCCACGCCGCTGATCTGCCCTGATTGAAGATCGAGCTTGGGTTGGTAGTGGAGGAAGAATTCCTTGCGCTCCAGGCCCCGGCGCAGGCTCGTCTCCAGGGCCATCCGTTCGAACGAATGGACGTTGGTCTCCTCGGAGTAGTACTTGTAGGTGTTCTTGCCTTCCTCCTTCGCGCGGTACATGGCGATATCGGCATTCTTCATCAGCGACTGCTCATCCTGGGCGTCCGCCGGATACATGCAGATGCCGATGCTTGCCGTCACCCTGCATTCCTGCTCGCGTACGAACATCGGCTTGATCAGGGCGGAAAGGATCTTGCGCGCGGCCGCCTCGACCTGCCTGGGTTCGCTTACTTCCCGGACCAGCACCACGAACTCGTCGCCACCGAGCCGGGCGACGATGTCGCTCGTTCGCACGGTCCGGGAAAGGCGCGCACCCATTTCCTGCAGCAGCTTGTCCCCGGCCTCGTGACCCAGGGTGTCGTTGATGATCTTGAAGCGGTCCAGGTCGATGAACAGCACGGCGAAAGCGCCGCCGTAGCGCCGCGCGTTCTGAAGCGCGAGCTTCAGCACTTCGCTGAACATGGCTCGGTTCGGCAGCGCCGTCAGCGCGTCGTGACTCGCCAGGTACTGGATGCGCTCCTCGGCCTGCTTGCGCTCGGTGATGTCCTTGCCGACGCCGCGGTAGCCCTTGAACGCGCCCGAGGCATCGAACACGGGCTCGCCGCTGATGGCGACCCACACCTTCTTGCCGGATTCGTCCTGCCTGCACAACTCCAGGTCGTGAAACGGCCGATGCGCTTCCAGAGTCGCCCTATGCGCGGTCCAGTCGTCCGCCGACATGTTGAGGCAATCCTGCTCCCAGCGTTTCCTGCCGATAAATTGGAAGTCGCGGGCTTTGACTCGTTCCAAGCCGGTTCCGGCAACCGAGGTGAAACGGTACTGATCGTCCTGCTCCCAATATATATCAGAGGACAACTGCGTCAGGCTGCGGAAGCGCTCCTCGCTTTCGCGCAGCGCCAGTTCCGCGCGCTTGCTTTCGGTGACGTCGTGGTAGTTCAACACCACCGCGCGGATCGCCGGGTCGTGAAGCAGGTTGCGGATCACGCCGTCAAGCACGCGCCAGAATCCGTCCTTGTGACGCACGCGGGTCTGGAAGGCGACCATGTCGCCGGGTTTTTCCCGCGCTTCTTTGAGTAAGGTCCTCCATGCGGGAAGATCATCGGGATGAATCAATTCCAGATGTTTGCGCTTGCCCAGATCGCCGTGCGCATACCCCAGAACGCGCACGCTGGCCGGGCTGCCGTAGATGACCTTCCCTTCCGCGTCCAACAGCGCGATCGCATCCGAGCTGTTCTCGATCAGCGCACGGAAGCGCCGCTCGTTTTCGCGCACTGCCTCCTCCGCCCGCTTGCGCTGGACCAATTGGCCGACTTGAGCGCCGATGACCTGCATCGCCTGCAGCAGCCGCTCCTCGGGATGGCGCAGTTCGCGGCTGATGAAAACGAGCACGCCGATGGTCTTTCCGTCCGATATGACGGGAAACAGGAATGAGCCGCGCATGCCGGTTTCGCGCGCGATCATCGACATCGTCGCGCGGGCGTCGATGCCAAGATCGGTGACCCACAGCGCTTGTCCCGATTGCCACACCCGGCCCCCCAGTCCGACGCCCGGGGAAATGACTGCGCGCATACCGCCGATATAGCGCTTCACCGCGGGGTCTTGGATGCTCCAACAATCCCCGGGACTCAAGCGCAGCACGTTCGCCTCGGTGTCGGCTCGATAATAAAAGCCGCCGTCCCAGCCCTCCGTCTCGCACACGGCGCGGATCACTTCCCTCAGTACCGCGGAAGCGCTGTCCGCTTCGGCCAGGCTGCGGTTCACCGCATGCTCCAGCCGCAGCAACTGCTCCGAGCGCATGCCGGCGGAGATGTCCCTGGCAGTGCCGCGGTAGCCCTTGAACCGCTTTTTCCTATCGAATACCGGCTGCCCGGTGGTGCTGATAAAGCGCAGCTCGCCTTGCGGGTTGAAGCGCTTGAAGACAAAATTTGCGAACGCCTGTCTGGCCTTGAGCACGGCCTTGTGCTTGTCCCAACTGCCGCCGTCTCCGACCGGAACCGCGCCGTGGTCCCAACGAGTCATGCCGAGGTACCACTGCGGATCGATCCCCGTTAGTTCGGCGCCCTTCCCTATGACCAAGGTGAATCGGCAGTTCTCGTCCTGTTCCCAATACCAGTCGGACGAGAGTTCAAGCAGACGCGCGAGGCGCTCCTTGTACCGCCGCAGAGCCCGGCCCGGATCCTCCGGGTCCTTTGCTTGGCTGCGCTTGCGCAAAGTCACGGCGCATTTCTCCCGCTCGGTACCGCGTTTGAACAACGCACCCTAACACGCACAATCTGTTTATGCTCGCGCCAACAATACAGGCGTAAGAATCCATGCATTTTCCAGGACTTCGCTGGAACAACGGGGTTTGCCTTCGGCCAACAGCCGCCCCGAAATCTTCCAGCCATTGATTCAGTTCCGGAACATCGACAACAAGTTGCCGTTCGCACTTTGATTTGCGCCTATCCGGGACAGCGGGCCGCGGCCGCGGCGGCCCCTTCCTCGAGAAGCGCCGCTATCTGCTGTTCCGAGTATCCCGCTTCCCGCAACACTTCCTCCGTATGCTCTCCCAGACGCGGAGCGTGGCGGAACGTTCCGCCCGGGGAAACCGACCAACTGACCGGCACACCCATGTTGATAATCCGACCCTCGGTTGGGTGTTCCAGCGTTTCGAAGAAAGCGACTTGCCGCAGGTGAGGATCCTCCAGCAGAGAATCCAGGGTGTGCATGGGCATGCAGGGAATATCGGCCTGTTCGAGCAGTTCCAGCCATTCCACGGTGGTTTTTTCGCGCATGGCCTCCCCGATAATGGCGTACAGCTCGCCGATGTGCCGGGTACGATTGGCGATATCGACGAAACGCGGATCGGTCTTGAGTTGCGTCCGCCCGGACAGATCAAAAAACCGCTGCCAGTGCGCATCGGTATAAGGCAGGGCGCAGACATGGCCATCCTTGGTGGCGTAGGGCTTGCGGTCCCGGGCCAACATGCGCACGTAGCCCGCGCTGCCCAACGGGGGCACAAACACCTTGCCGTACAAATGCTCCAGCAAAACGTACTGGGCCATGGTCTCGAACATGGGCACGTCGATGGCCTGCCCCCGGCCGGTGCGTTCGCGGAAGAACAAGGCGGCCAGCACCGCATACAGGGTGGTGAGCCCCACGGTTTTGTCGGCGATCACCGTGGGCAAATAGCGGGGCTCCCCGCTTACCATGCCCACCAGCGCCGGAATCCCGGTGGCCCCCTGGATGAGATCATCGTAGGCGGGCTTGGCGGCATAGGGGCCATTCTGGCCGTAGCCGTAGCAACCGCAGTAGATGATGCGGGGATTGACTGCGGATACCGCCGCGTAAGTGAGCCCCAGCCGTTCCATGGCCTGGGGCCGGACGTTATAGATGAACACGTCGGCGCTCTCTGCCAGCTTGAGCACGGCCGCCTTGGCCGCCGGCTTCTTCAGATCCAGCACGACGCTGCGCTTGTTGCGGTTGACGTGGAAAAACACCCCCGCCATTTTCGCGTGGCGGCTCGGCCCGATGTCGCGGGTCACATCGCCATCGGGAGGCTCGATCTTGATGATGTCGGCGCCCATGTCCCCCATCAACTGGGTGGCCAGGGGGCCCATCAATACCGTGGTGAGGTCCACCACCCGCACCCCGGCCAAAGGCGCGGATTCGGCTTTAGGCGCTTTCTTTTCTTGCTGCACGTCGACTAATCCCCTAAAAAGGTCTCCGCGATCCGGGCAGATCCGCATGGACCTGTTCCGGATCAGTTCATGAAGCGCGGCAGTAACAGGGCGATGTCCGGGAACGCGATCAGCAGGCCGATCATCACGAAGATAGGCAGCATGAACAGCAACCCCCCCTTGTAGATGTCCTCCATGCGCAAGCTGGGATTGACCCCCTGCAAGACGAAGCATCCCATCCCCACCGGGGGACTGATGAGCGCCATTTCGATCATCACCACGATGATCACCCCGAACCAGATCAGGTCGAAACCCAGGGCTTTCACGGTCGGCAGGATGATGGGAATAGTGATCACCACCATCGCCAGGGCGTCCATGATGGCGCCCAGGAACACGTATAACAGCAGGATCAGCAGCATGACGGCGACCCGATGCCATCCCAAGCCGCTGATGAACTCGGCCAAATGGGCCGGCAAGCGGGTAATCGCCAAGAAATAATTGAGGATGAACGCTCCCAGGATGATGGCGAACAAGAATCCCGTGACCTTCACCGTACTGCTCAGGCTCTCCAGAAACCGGCCCCAGGTCAGTTGGCCGCGTACCAATGCAATGATGAAGGCGCCTAAGGCGCCGACTCCCGCGGCCTCGGTGGGACTGAACAGGCCGACATACATGCCGCCAATCACCACCACGAACAAGATGGCGATCCACAGGATCGACCGCAGCGCGATGAGCCGATCAAGCCACGAGCTCCGTTCCGCGGCCGGGCCGAGACTGGGCCGTATCAACACCGCGCCATAGACGGTCAGCATGTATAGGAAAGTCAGCAGTATCCCCGGCAGGATTCCGGCAATCAGCAATTTTCCGATGGATTCCTCGGTCAACATGCCATAGATGATGAAAGCCGTGCTGGGGGGAATCAATATCCCCAATGTCCCTCCGGCAACCACCGCCCCCGAACTCAACATATCCGAGTAGCCGGCCTTTTGCATTTCCTTGGAGGCGACGATCCCCATGGTGGCGGTGCTGGCGACACTGGAGCCGCACGCCGCGGCGAATATGGCCGATGCCCCCACGGTCGCCAGCGCCAACCCGCCTCTGAGCGCCCCAAGCCATTTGCGGAACACGCTGAACAGCTCGCCGCTGATCCCGGAGACATAAATCAGCTCGCTCATCAGCACGAACATGGGGATGGTGGAAAGCGTGTAGCTGTAACTATGGCTCCACACCACGGTATTGAGTACCGTGATCATCGGCTCCCAGCCGCGCAAGTACCAGGCGCCGAGGATGCCCGGAACGGACATGGCGACGGCGATCGGCACCCGCAGGAACATCAGCAGGAACATGAGCGTCAAGCCGATCAGGCCGACAATTTCCACGGACGGGTTCACAGGTGTCCTCCGTGGCTCGCCGCGGCATCGCCGCCCCGGGCACCCCTAAACGCATCCGGAATGTGGGAAACCGCCTGCAATCCCCATAACCAGAAACCCAAGCCTACGATAATCTTGAACGGATAAAGCGGGACCGAAAGAAAGTCCGTCGACATCGGGCTTTCGGTGGCGTATTCCACCGCCATCTGCAAGTTGGCCCAACCGATCATTCCACAACTGGCGAACACCAACAAGGCCCCCAACAAATCCGCGGCCGCTTGCCAGCGCGGGGAAAACCGATCCACCAACAGGCCGATGGTGATATGGCCTTGCTGTTTCTGCGTATAGGCCAGTCCCAGCATTACCATGGTCAACATCATGAGTTCTATCAACTCGTGCTCGCCCGCCACCGGCTCCGCCACCGCCCGCATCAGAACGGCATAAGCAATCAACAAAGCCATGGCCGCCGCGGTGGCGACCGCCCCCCAGCGAAAGATATCCGTAATCCAGTTCAAAAAACGCAGGAAAAAACCCATTTTCACTCTCCCCAGGAACGAATTTAGCGCGGCCGCTGTCTGCAACCAAAATGAAAAAAATTCACGTGGATGCGGCAATTGTAAAGGGGTAATTCCGCCGCCACGCCAAATTCGGCGTGGCGGCGGAGGCGAATCCGCCTCAGGCGACGGGCATCAGAACGGAGGGGCAAGACCGTGCTTCTTCAGGATCGCCTTGAAATCGGCCATCATGGCCTCGCCGGGGTAGCCCCGCTTGTTGGCCTCTTTCACCCAAGCGGCCCACTCCGATTCGGTGGGTTTTACGAACTTGGCCCTTTCTTCGGGGGAAAGGGCAATGACTTCTCCTTTTCCCCTGGCCTTGAAAGCCTCCCTCATTTTCGCAAGCGCTTCCTGGGTACCCTTTTCGTAACTGTTCGTTAACATGTTCATCAACGCCGGATTAAGCTCCTCATCAAACAACTTCTTCAGGTCAGCCGGTAATTTATCGTAGAACGTCTTGTTCATGATCATTCCACCGATGACGGTCGGAGCATTGAGTTGCGTCACATAGGATGCGGGTTCGTAGTACTTAAACCCCATCGCGCTGGCCGGACCATACTGCATCACGTCAAGGGTACCGCGCTCCAGGGCCGTATAGGCTTCCTCGGGCTGCATAGGCGTCGGCACCGCCCCCCAGTCTTTGGCGATCGGCACCCAGGCTTTCCCTGCCGCTCGCAGCTTCATGCCCTTCAGATCTTCGATCCGCCGGATCGGCTTGGTGCTGAACATCACATAGGGTTCGCTGGCAAAAACCCCCATATTTTTTATGTTGAGCTTCTCGAACACGTCTTTCCCATGCTTTTCGATAAATTCGGCCATGACCTTGAAACCGACCGCCGGGCCAGTGATAGCGAAGGGCAGTTCCCCGATGGTGAGCTTGAAAAGCGGCGTGTCGTAGTAATACGAGGAAACCATCAGGCCTATTTGATAGGTGCCGCCCTTGATGTCGTCCAGCACCGCTCGGGATGTCCCGAGCACGCCGCCGTGATGCACATTTACTTTAACCCGGCCCTTGGTTTTCTCCTCCACCATCTTCTTCCATGGCTCGAAGGCATTCACGGCTATATGGTGGGTGCTGGGGGCCCAATTACCCAAATCCAATTGAATCGGCTCGGCAGCCCAGGCCCCAGCGGGGGCCCCTAGAATCAGGGCGGTCATCAACGCAGCGAAAGTGCTTATTGACTTTAACATTTCCCTCTCCTCACTCCCTAAAATAGTAAATCCACTCACCACTTCTCAATACACCCCGCCGATGCCGACGGCGAGCGAGCACTGGGCATCAAAACGGCGGGGCAAGGCCGTTTTTCTTCAGGATCGCCTTGAAATCGGCCATCATGGCCTCGCCAGGATAGCCTCGCTTGTTGGCCTCTTTCACCCATGCGGCCCACTCCGGTTCGGTCGGCTTGATGAATTTAACTCTTTCTTCCGCTGACAGCGTAATGACCTCGCCTTTCCCTTTTGCCTTGAAAATTTCCTTCATCCTGTCAAAAGCCTGGTTGGCGCCCTTTTCGTAAACGCTGATCATCATGTTCGCCAGAGCCGGGTTGAGCTCCTCGTCGAACAGCTTTTTCAGGTCGGCCGGCAGCTTGTCGTAGAACGCCTTGTTCATAATCAAACCGGCAATGACGATCGGTGAATCGAGCCGGGTAACATAGGAAGCCGGCTCATAGTATTTCCACGACATCGCTCCAGTCGGAGAATACTGCATGACGTTCAGGGTCCCCCGCTCCAGGGCCGTATAGGCCTCCTCGGGCTGCATCGGCGTCGGCACCGCTCCCCAGTCTTTGGCGATTTGCACCCAGGCCTTCCCCACAGCCCGCAGTTTCATGCCCTTCAAATCCTCGATTTTGCGGATGGGGGCCGTGCTATACATGGCATAAGCGTCGGAAGCGAAGATGCCCATATTTTTAATATTCAACTGATCGAATACATCTTTTCCATGTTTCGCGACAAACTCGCTCATGATCCTGGAGCCGATGACCGGGCCGGTAAGGGCAAAAGGCAGCTCTCCAATGGTCAGCTTGAAAAGCGGGGTGTCGTAGTAATACGCCGCAACCATCAACCCGACATGGTAGACACCACCCTTGACATCGTTGAGGACCGCGCGGGACGTTCCCAATACCCCGGCGTGATAGAGATTCACCTTGACCCGCCCCTGGGTCTTTTCCTCGACCAGCTTCTTCCAGGGTTCGAGGGAATTCACCGCTTGCGGATGGGTACTGGGCAACCAATTGCCGAACTCCAATTGAATCGGGTCTGCGGCCCGGGCCGCGGGGACAACCCCCAGGATCAGCGCCACCGCCAGTCCCGCAAAAATGCGTGTCGCAGCTCTTAGCATGAGATTCTCCTGTCTATGAATCGTAATAGGCCGGGATTTCTTCCCGAAATGCGCCGCCGGCGGCCTCCGAACGGACGAGCACCACGATACACCCATATTTCCGTCCCGTGCTAGCGACTGCGACCGGCCCCAATCGATCCCGGCGGCCCGCCGGACATGGACTTCAGGCCGAAGGTTTTTTCATCAAGAGTTTCCTCGAGCGCGTAGAGTTGCTTCGCGACATCGTTGCGCTGGTGAAAATCGTCCTCGTCTAACACCTCGGAAGAAATCTCCTCGGTTAGCACCTGCTGGATCAGGACCTGACCCATGCCGGCAGCGTCAGGACGGGCGCAGCGCGCGCCACAGCTTCTCGCGCGTCGCCGGCATGTCGATGTGCTTCATCCCGGTGAGCGCATAGAGCGCATCGACCACGGCGTTGATCACCGCCGGCGGCGCGCCGACCGCGCCTGCCTCGCCCGCGCCCTTCACCCCGAGCGGATTGCCGGCGCAGGGAACGTGATGGAAACCGCAGTCGAATGCCGGCACGTCGTCGGCGCGCGGCATGGCGTAGTCCATGAACGAGCCGGTGAGCAGTTGGCCCGACTCCACGTCGTAGAGCCCGAGCTCGAGCAGCGCTTGGCCGATGCCCTGCGCCGTGCCGCCATGCACCTGGCCTTCGAGCAGCAGCGGATTCATGGCGCGGCCGAAGTCATCGACGATGCTGTAGTGCGCGATGCGCGCCTCGCCCGTGTCGGCATCGACCTCGATCTCGCAAATGTGGCAGCCGTTGGGATAGGTGAACGCTTCCGGGGTGCGCGTGTGCGTGGCCTGCAGCCCCTGGGTGGTTTTCGCCACCTCGAACAGCGACACCGCGCGGTCGGTGCCGGCGATGCGATATTCGCCGTCCCCGTACTCGATGTCGGCCGCGGCCGCTTCGAGCAGGCCCGCCGCCGCATTTTTGCCCAGGGCTATCACCTCGTCCGCGGCGCGCACGGCGGCGACGCCGCCGATGGCGAGGAAGCGGGAACCGCCGGTAAAGCCCGACGGCACTACGTCGGTGTCGCCCTGCACCACGCGGATATGGCTCGCGTCCAACCCCAGCTTGTCCGACAGCAACTGCACGAAAGTGGTGATGTGCCCCTGGCCGTTGTCCTGCATGCCGGAAATCAGCGTCACGCTGCCGGCTGGATCGACTTTGAGGATGACTGTGTCGCCGTTGCCGCCGCCGCAGCGCTCGATGTACATGGCCATGCCGATGCCGCGCAGCTTGCCGCGCCGCCTGGCCTCATCGCGCCGCGCGGGAAAGCCGGCCCAATCGGCCTTTTCCATGGCGCGGAACATCGCCGTGGCGAAGTCGCCAGAGTCGTAGCGGCTCTGGACCGGCGTCTGATAAGGCATGTCGGCAGGTTTGATGAAGTTGCGCCGGCGCAGCTCATCCGGCGCAAGGCCCAGTTCGCGCGCCGCGATATCGACGATGCGCTCGACCAGGTAGATCGCCTCGGGGCGGCCGGCGCCGCGGTACGCGTCCACCGGCACGGTGTTGCTGACCACGCCCCGGATGTTGGCGTAGATCGCCGGGATGCGGTACACGCCCGAGAGCACGGACACCGCCCCTTGCGGGATATAGGGCCCGAAATTCGACAAATACGCGCCCATGTTGGCGTAGGTGGTCACGCGCAGCGCAAGGAAATGTCCGCCTTCGTCCAGAGCTAGTTCCGCGATGGAGTAGTTGTCTCGGCCCTGCACGTCGGAGACGAAGCTCTCGCTGCGATCGGCGGTCCAGCGCACCGCGCGCTTCAGCCTGCGCGAGGCCCACACCACCAGCGGCTGCTCCGGGTGCAGGAAGATTTTCATGCCGAAGGCGCCGCCAACGTTGCCCGAAATCACGCGCAACTGGTCCTTGCCGATTTTCAGCACGGCCTCTGCCACCTGGCCGTGGATGAAGTGCGGTCCCTGGCTCGGGGTGTACAGGGTCGAGCGCCCGCTAACGGAATCGAAATCCGCCAGCGCCGCGCGCGGCTCGATCGGATTGGCGATGACGCGGTTGTTGATGAGCTCGAGCCGGGTGACATGCGCCGCGCGCGCGATCGCCGCGTCGACGACCGCCTTGTCCGACCCGGCGCCGATGTCGAAACATTGGTTGCCCGCGATGTGGTCCCAGACGCGCGGGACCCCCGCCTGCGTCGCGCCGCGGGTGTCCACCACGGCCGGCAGCGGCTCATACTCGATCGTTATCAGTTCGGCCGCATCCTTCGCCTGCGCCAGGGTCTCGGCCACCACCAGCGCGACCGGATCGCCGACGTGGCGCACGCGCTCCCGCGCGAGCACCGGCCGCGGCGTCTCGGCGCGCGGCGTGCCGTCGATGTTGGTTACCGGGACTAGGCAGGGAATGTCACCCAGGCCGTCGGCCGCGGCGTCCGCGCCGGTCAGCACCGCCAGCACGCCGGGCGCCTTGCGCGCGGCGGCGGTGTCGATGCTCAGAATTTCCGCATGCGCGTGCGGCGAGCGCAGGACATAGGCGTGCGCCGCGCCGGGAAGCTCGAAATCGTCAGCATAACGGCCTGCGCCTTGCACCAGCACGGCGTCTTCGATGCGGGTGAGGGACTGGCCGAGAGCGAACTTGGACATTTGAGCTACCTTCTGACTGAACCTGTGACAGACTTGCAATTCTACCTTTATATACGGTGTCTTAAATGCCGTCGCATGCCAAGAGCGGCCATTGCGCGCTCGCGCGCGCCAACCGTGTTTTCTGTACGGATAAAAAGCACATCCGTACAGAAAACACGGTTATGGATAAAAGCAAGGGCGGTTTGGGGTGGCTTTTATACAAGATCGTCGATTGCGCACGGATGTGCTTTTCATCCGCGCGCAAGCGACGATCCGCGCGGACGGTTTCTCGTCCGCGCAACATCGCAACTCTGCGGCAATGGGGACGCGATTTAAGTCACCACGCATAGATGCTTTTCAGCTCCCGAAGCCGTCGGCGACCATCACCTCGATCAAACGCGGGCTGCCGGCCTGCAGTGCCGCGCGCAGCGCCGGCACGATGCCCTCGGGATCGGTGACGCGCTCGGCCGGCACGCCCAGCGAGCGCGCGAGGCCGGTGAAATCGATTCCGGGATCGCGCAGGTCCATGCCGGTAAAGCGGTCGGTGGCGCGCATGGACACCAGCCGTTCCTTAAGGATGCGGTAGCTGCGGTTGTTCACGATCACGTAGATGATCGCCAGCTTCAGATGCGCCGCTGTCCACAAGGCCTGCACCCCATACATCGCGCTGCCGTCGCCGACAACCGCCACCACGGGCCGCCCCGGCTGCGCCAGACTGATTCCCACCGCGCCGGGCAGGCCGAAGCCGAGGCCGCCGCTGGCGAGTCCATAGAAGCACTTGGGATCGCGCAGGGGCAGGAAACCCGCCAGGGACGCCGACGAGGTGACCGCCTCTTCCACCACGACCGCATCTTGCGGCAGCGTTTCGCCGATGCGCAGCATCAGGTAGCGCGGATCGATCGGCGTGGTTTGCGCCGCTTGCATTACCTCGGCCCGCGCCTCGCCGCGCTGCACCGTCCAGTTGCGCAATTTGAGCGCGGCAAGCCGGCGCCCGGCTTCTTCACCCAGCGCCTGCGTGCGCCGCCCGCGCAGCAGCGGCAGCAGGGCGCGCAGCGTCTCCTTCACGTTCGCCCGCAGCGCAAGCTCGGTCGGGTAGTTCTTGCCCAGCTCCCAGTCGCGCTCGCTGATGTGCACCACCGGCATGCCTTCAGGCAGCGGCGAGAGCGGACTGTAGACCGACATGCGCAGCAGGTCGGCGCCCAGACATAACATCAGATCGAACGGCGCGAGCGCCGCGCGCACTTGCTTCTGATTGCGCGTCAGCGCGCCGAGATAGGCCGGATGCGCGCTGGGAAACTGCGCGCAGTAAGGAATGGGCTGCTGGTACACCGCTGCGCCGAGCAACTCGGCGAGTTCGGCCGCTTCGGCGAAAGCGTCGTGTATCGAAAGCTCCTGCCCGGCGAGGATCACCGGATTGCGCGACTCGAGCAGCTTCGCCGCGAGTTGCGCAAGCACTTCGTCCGAGGGCCGCACGCGTATGTCCACCCTAGTCGGCTTGCCGAAATCGAGTTCGACCTCGGCATCGAGCACGTCGCCCGGCAGGCTGATGAACACCGGGCCGGTCGGCGGGGTCAGCGCCAGCTTTGCCGCACGGCGCACGATGCGCGGCAGGTCTTCGGCGCGCGTCACTTCGACCGCCCATTTGACCATCGGCTGCGCGATGGGCACGAGCGGGTCATAGAGCAAAGGTTCGAGCAGGCCGTGGCCCTGCTCCTGCTGGCCGGCGGTCACGATCAGCGGCGAGCCGGAGAACTTGGCGTTATAGAGCGCGCCCATCGCGTTGCCCAGGCCCGGGGCGACGTGCAGGCTGCAGGCGGCGAGCCGGTTGGAGGCGCGGGCGTAGCCGTCGGCCATCGCCACCACCACGGCTTCCTGCAGGCCGAGCACATAGTTCAGTTCGGGAAAATCGGGCACCACCTCCATCAGCGGCAACTCGGTGGTGCCCGGATTGCCGAAGAGGTGGGTTACGCCCTCGTCGATGAGAAGCTTCAGGAACGCGGAACGGCCGCTTAGCTTCACCATGATCAAAACGAGCGCGGCAGGCCGAGCACGTGCTCGGCGACGTAGGACAGAATCAGGTTGGTCGAGATCGGCGCCACCTGATACAGCCGCGTCTCGCGGAATTTGCGCTCTACATCGTACTCGCAGGCGAAGCCATAGCCGCCGTGGGTCTGCAGGCAGACGTTGGCCGCCTCCCATGAAGCCTTGGCGCCAAGGTGCTTGGCCATGTTCGCTTCCGCGCCGCAGGGCTGATGCTGATCGAATAGCGCGCACGCCTTCCAGCGCATCAGGTTCGCCGCCTCCGTTTCCATGAATGTATCCGCGATCGGGAACTGCACGCCCTGGTTCTGGCCGATGGGCCGGTCGAACACCACCCGCTCCTTGGCATAAGCGCTCGCGCGGCGGATGAACCAGTAAGCATCGCCTATGCATTCGGCGGCGATCAGGATGCGCTCGGCGTTCAGCCCGTCGAGAATATATTTGAACCCCTTGCCTTCCTCGCCGATCAGGTTCGCCGCCGGGATCTCGAGATTGTCGAAGAACAGTTCATTGGTATCGTGGCTGACCATGTTGCGGATCGGCTGCAAGGTGAGCCCCTTGCCGATGGCCTGGCGCAGATCGACGATGAAAATCGACATGCCCTCGGACTTGCGCTTGACCTCGGCGACCGGCGTGGTACGCGCCAGCAGTATCATCAGGTCCGAGTGCCGGATGCGCGAGATCCACACCTTCTGCCCGTTGACCACGTAGTGATCGCCTTTCCTCACGGCGGTGGTCTTGAGCTTGGTGGTATCGGTGCCAGTGGTGGGTTCGGTCACGCCCATCGACTGCAACCGCAGTTCGCCCGAGGCGATCTTCGGCAGATATTTGCGTTTCTGTTCCTCGGAGCCGTGGCGCAGCAGCGTGCCCATGTTGTACATCTGGCCATGGCAAGCGCCGGAGTTTCCACCGCACAGGTTGATCTCTTCCATGATCACCGAAGCCTGAGCGAGGCCCAGCCCCGAGCCGCCGTATTCCTGCGGGATCAACGCCGCCAGCCAGCCGGCTTTGGTCAAGGCATCGATGAACGCTACCGGAAAATCACGCGCGTAGTCGAGCTCGCGCCAGTACTCGTCGGGATACTGGCGGCACAGGTCGCGCAGCGCTTCGCGCAATTCCTGGTGTTGGTCGGGAGCGGGAATATTCATGATTGTTTCTCCGGATTTGCCTGGTTGGGAAACTCGACGGCGACCGGATTACCCATTACTCCGGCAGCGAAAGATGCAACCTCCCTGCACGGCCGGCTGCTTCCTCGTGTCCCCGGCGCAGAACTCGGTTGCGCCGCGGTGATGTCGTATTCATAATACCGAACGAGGTCAAACTAAACAACAACCCGGAAAACAACCAGCCTGCGCACTGCGTTCCGTCTATCGGCTCGCGCGGCGCCGCGCAGTCCGCTGGAGCCGATTCACAAATCGAAGGAAAGCGGCAACGCGTTTCGGCAAAAGCGCAAACCCGGCTTGCGCAAATACGCGAAAAAGTGACGGTGTAGCGGCGCGAAAATTAGCGCCGTGGGCGCCGCGACGCGGACATAAAAAAGCGCCTTCAAAGGACTCTTTCTTATGGCGCGCCCGACAGCGCGCGCCATAAAAAAGCCGGGCAGCATGCCCGGCTTTTTTCAATGAGGAGTTGGCGCGATCAAGCAGCTTGAATCTTGGCTGCCTGCTTGCCTTTCTTGCCGTCTACGATCTCGAAGGACACTTTTTGTCCTTCCTTGAGGGTCTTGAAGCCCTGCATGTTGATCTCAGAGAAATGTGCGAACAGGTCTTCGCCGCCGCCATCAGGAGTAATAAAACCGAAGCCCTTCGAGTCATTGAACCATTTCACTGTGCCGGTTGCCATGTTGCGTTCCTTTTAAAGTTGAGAATTCCGGGCCGAGCCCGGTGAATGTTTGAATCTCAAGACTGAAAAGGACGTACCGCTCAGGGAACCGCTCTCAAGCACTTGAAACTAAACACTTGCGCGCGTTATACCTGCTAATCGCGAAATCGTCAAGGGGGGGAGCCGGCCCGAGCGCACGAGTCCGAACCGGGCACGTGCCTGCGCCGCCCCTGCATCCGGCAAGGGCGGCGCAATTCTTCGGTTTTAGGCTTGATGATTTGACCCACATCAACACGAACAGCCGTGGTTATTGGTATTTAAGGATGGGCTGAACGAGGGGTGCCCCTTGGTTCGGCCCGACTCGGGGGAAGCTCTGACCGGACAAAAGTGTATCGAATTACCTATCCTTGAGGAAGTGCAATGAATACGTGGGTGATGAATGCGGTTTTTGCCCTGTTTGCCCTGTTGATGTTTACCGGGCTGTTTTTCTTTGTGGTAACCAGGGGGGCATTGGTGGTGCGCGGACTGTCGCCGGGTTCGCAAAGCGAAAAGTCGCACGTGTATCCGATCTATTCGGACATGCGGCTCATCAAGCTGGTTGATTTTCAACCCATCATCTCGGCAATATTGTTGTTTCAGTATCACTGCCTGGTTTCGAAGATCGTGTCCGAACTCAAGCAGTTGGATTTGAGAAATAAAAAGCTGCTTATCACTTCATGCGCGTTCGGCAATGTCATTCCACGAGTCGTGAAAACCGCGGTTCAGGCGGGTGTCGAGCGCATCCTCATCGCGGATATCATTCACAATGAACTCATTCACGCAAAGAGCAAGCTCGGCGATTTCGCGGGAAAAGTAGATTTCATCGAAGACAACGCCACGTCCATGCGGCTGGGCGACGGCGTGGCCGCCGCCAACGTCATGTTTTTCCTGCTGCATGAGCTGCCGCACCAGTTGAAGGGTCAAGCCCTGAGTGAAGCGGGGCGCATGCTCGCCCCGGGAGGAAAACTCTTTCTTGCGGAATTTCATCGACCGGAACTGTGGGTGCTGCGCGCCCTGAGCTGGACTTACTTCAAGGTGTTCGAGCCGCTCGGTCTGGCGCTCTGGGATACCCATGACCCGCTCGGCTGTCTACAGAATATGGGCGGATGGACGTGC
>SCTX01000014.1 GCA_004298385.1 Betaproteobacteria bacterium
CCGCAGCGGCATCGAATTTTCTCAGGAATACCAGGCGCTGGGCTTTCGCTCGCAGGTGCATGGTCCGGTTAGGGTGAAGCGCGAGGAATTGATCGACCGCAAGCTCGCGCGCTTCATGGGCGACGCGGCGGCATTCACTTACGTGGCGATGACCCAGGCCATCGCCGACGCCGGCCTGGCGGAGAGCGTGGTATCGCACGTGCGCACCGGGCTGATCGTCGGTTCCGGCGGCGGCTCGCCGCAGAATCAGGTCGAGGCCGCCGATTTGCTGCGCTCAAAGGGCGTGAAACGCATCGGGCCCTACATGGTGCCGCGCACGATGTCGAGCACCACCTCGGCCTGCCTCGCGACCCCGTTTCGCATCAAGGGCGTGAACTATTCGATCAGTTCGGCCTGCTCGACCAGCGCCCACTGCATCGGCCATGCCGGCGAACTGATCCAATGGGACAAGCAGGACGTCGTCTTTGCCGGCGGCGGCGAAGAGGTGCATCCTTACCTAAGCATGCTGTTCGATGCGATGGGGGCGCTGTCGTCGAAATACAACGACATGCCGACGCGCGCCTCGCGCGCTTACGACGCGGATCGAGACGGCTTTGTGGTTTCCGGCGGCGGCGGGGTGGTGGTGCTGGAGGAACTCGAGCATGCGCGCGCGCGCGGCGCGAAAATCTACGCTGAACTCGTAGGCTACGGCGCGACCTCCGACGGCTACGACATGGTGCAGCCCTCGGGCGAGGGCGCGGTGCGCTGCATGTGCCAGGCGCTCGCGGGCGTCAACACGCCGGTCGACTATCTGAACACCCACGGCACCAGCACCCCGGTCGGCGACCCCAAGGAGCTCGAAGCAGTGCGCGAAGTGTTCGGAAGCACGCTGCCGCTGATCAGCTCGACCAAGTCGCTCACCGGGCACGCGCAGGGCGCGGCCGGCGTCACCGAGGCAATCTATTCGTTGCTGATGCTGGAGCATGATTTCGCCTGCGTCTCGGCCAACATCGAGACGCTCGACCCGGCGGCCGAGGGCATGCCGATCGTGCGCGAGCGCGTCGACCATGCCGGCCTCAACACGGTGATGTCCAATAGCTTCGGCTTCGGCGGCACCAACGCCTGTCTCGTGTTTCGCCGCTTGACTGGCTAAACGCATGAGCGAGGCCGCGGAAACGGTGCGGCTGTTCTTCGCGCTATGGCCCGCTAACGCTTTGCAGGAGAAGCTCGCGATCTGGGCCCGCCAGGCCGCAGACAGGGGCAGGGCGATGCGGCGCGAGAACATCCATCTCACTCTTGCCTTTCTCGGCGCCACCGAGGCTTCCCTAATCCCCAGTCTGACTGCGCACGCGCTCAGCGTACGCTTTGGGCCGATCCGCCTTCCGCTAGACCGAGTCGGTTACTGGAAGCATAACCGCATCATCTGGTGCGGCGCCGGCGAGGAACCGCAGGCGCTGGTCGCTCTGGTCGACGCTCTGCGCACGCGGCTGGACGCAGGTGGCATACACTACGATCACAAACCGTTCGTGTCGCATATAACGCTGGTGCGCAATGCGCATGGTTTGCCCGCAGTCCCAGCCTGGATCCCGCTTGTCTGGCAAGCGCATGACTTCGCACTGGTGAGTTCGACGCGCGTCGAGGGCCGCGTTAGCTATGCGGTGCTGCAGCGCTTTCCCGCAGCGGCAGATTGACCGAAAGCGCGCGTCAGCTACCAGACGATGCAGCGCCTTCTTGCAGCGGCAAGCTGACGCGGGCAATCAGGCCGCCGCCCTCGCGCGCGAGCAGCTCCAGGCTGCCGCCGTGATGGTGCGCGATGCGGTCGACTATCGCGAGGCCCAGCCCGGATCCGCCCTTGCCGCTGCGCGCCTGTTCCAGGCGCGTGAACGGCTGTTTCAGCCGCTCGGCTTCCTCGCGCGGGATACCCGGGCCGCGGTCGAGCACATCGAGGATCAGCTTGCCGCCTTCGCAGCGCGTGGCGACGCATACACCCTTTTCGCCGTAGGCGAGGGCGTTGTCCACCAGGTTGGAGATCAGACGCTTGATGCCCATGCGGCGCAGCGCCTGCTCGGGCACGGGCTCGATGTTCGCCTGCAGCGCATGGCCCAGGCGCAGTTGATGCTCGACCGCCTCGCGCGCCAGGGCGGCGAGGTCGGTGGGTTCCAGCGCTTCCTCGCTCTGGGTGCGGGCAAAGTCGAGGAACTGGCCGATGATGGCATCCATTTCCCCGATGTCGGCGATCATGCCCTGCTTGAGCGTTTCGTCGCTCGCGCTCATTTCGCTCGACAGGCGCAGGCGCGTAAGCGGCGTGCGCAGGTCGTGCGAAACGCCGGCGAGGATCAGCGCGCGGTCGGCGTCCAGGCGCGCCAGATCCTGCGACATCTGGTTGAAAGAGCGCGCCAGGGTCTCAATCTCGGCCGGTCCGGATTCAGGCAGCGGCGCAGGCGTTTTGCCCTTGCCGATGTCCGCAGCCGCAGCCGCCAGGGCCTTGAGCGGCCGGTTGACGCGGGACACGATCAGCCAGGCGCCGATCAGGGACAATAGCAGCGCGAGCGCCGTCCATCCCAGCCATTGCCAGGGAAACGGCCGTTCTAAGCGTTCGCGCGGCAGCACCACCCAGTATTCATCGTCGTCGATGTGAAAGCTGATGAAAAATCCGTGCTGGTCACCGATTCCTGATGCGAAACGGGTAGCGTCGCCCAGTTGGCGCCGGACCTCGGAATGCAGCATGTGTGCGAACGCGGTGTCGCGTGCCGGCAGCAATTTTTCGCCTGCTTCGGCCGGATAAATGCGTATGCCTTCGCGATCGGACAATTCGGCGAGCAGCGTGCGCCGCTTATCGGCATGCGCGGTGACCAGCGCGGCGCGGGTGAGGTTGACCACGCTCACGACCATTTGCGCCAGTTGCTTTGCGCGCGGCTCGCGCTCGTAGCTGCGCAGAATCTGAAACCAGGCCGCGACCGAAATGATCATCAGCAGGCTGATCAGCAGAAACGAGCGCCACAGCAGCGTGCGCGGCAGCAAGGTCACGCTTTGTCGTCCGGCACGAACACGTAGCCGAATCCCCAGACGGTCTGGATGTGCGCCGGATGCGCCGGATCGGGTTCGACCAGTTTGCGCAGACGCGAGATCTGCACGTCGATGGCGCGATCGAATACCTCATATTCGCGCCCGCGCGCGAGTTCCATCAGTTTGTCGCGCGACAGCGGCACGCGCGGATGGGTGAGCAGTACTTTCAGCAGGGCGAATTCGCCCGTGGTGAGGGCGATGGTGACGCCGTCGCGGGTCAGCGCGCGGGTGGCGAGATCGACCGTGACCTGGCCGAAGCTCATCCGGCCTTCCTCGATCGCGGGTGCGCCCGGCGGCAGCGGGACGCTGCGCCGGCGCAGCACGGCATGGATGCGCGCCACCAGTTCGCGCGGGTTGAACGGTTTGGGCAGGTAGTCGTCGGCGCCCATCTCCAGGCCGACGATACGGTCGACGTCGTCGCCTTTGGCGGTCAACATGATGATCGGGATCGTGTCCTTGACGCCGCGCAGGCGCCGGCACACCGACAGGCCGTCTTCGCCCGGCATCATCAGATCGAGCACCATCAGGTCGAACCTTTCGCGTCCGAGTAACTTGTCCATCGCGGGCGCGTCCTGGGCGAGGTGAACGCTGAAGCCCTGCTCGGACAGGTAGCGCTTCAGCAGATCGCGCAGCCGCAGGTCGTCGTCAACCACGAGGATTCTGGTCTTGGCGCTCGTCATGTGCGTATCGTACTCAATATTGCCGGTGTGTAAGTGCAGATAGGTAAGAAACCATGTCAATCCCGCCCTTGGTAACAAATTATTACAAATTCAGGATCGATGATCACCTTTTCATGGCGCCACCGCGCTAGTATGCGTCCATAGCATCATTTCGAGGAGCAAGAGGTGAAATTTCAACCGATATTCTGCGTCGGCCTGATCGCAGCCGCCAGCGCGACGCCGGTAGCGGCGGACCCGTTCGAGCCGGGCACGGGATCCCGGCCTTTTGTCCAGGATCAGCGTCCCCGGCCCGAGCCGCGGCGCGACGCAGACAGACCCGCGCGACAGCGCGAAGCGCGCGCGCCTAGCGACGCCGATCGCGGCCACATGAGACCGGATGAGCGGCGCCAACTGCGCCGCGATATCCAGGACGCAGGCAAGGACATCTATCATCGCGACCGGGAGGCGCCCAGGCGCGAGCAACGCCGGTGAAGGCGAACTGCAAGATACTGTTGTTGCGCGCAGCCACTTGGCACGCCCAATAGAATTGCCGTCAGGCGGCTGATTAAGGGGAGCGCGAGGGGACGCGCCCGAAGGAAGTCCCCCTGGGGGATGTCCCCTCGTTTTGTTAGGCACTTTTAAAGCACACTGCCCTTGCTTTCGTGCGCGAGCAGCCAGCGTTTGCGCGCGAGGCCGCCGCCATAGCCGGTGAGCGAACCGTTCGCGCCGATCACGCGGTGGCAGGGCACGACGATGGCGATCGGATTGCGGCCGTTCGCTAGGCCCACCGCGCGCGAGGCATTGGGCTGGCCGATGCGGCGCGCGAGTTCGCCGTAGCTGATGGTCTCGCCGTACGGGATAGCGCACAGCGCGCGCCAGACGCGTTGCTGGAATGGCGTGCCCTCGGCCGCGAGCGGCAGCTCGAAATCGCGCAACTCGCCGGCGAAATAGGCCTGCAGTTGCGCGCGCGGCACATTCAGCGCCGCATCGTCGCGCTTCCAGTCCTTGGTCCGCCTGGGTCCGTGCGTCTGGTTTTGCATGGAAACGCCAGTGACGGATTTGCCGTCCGAGGTCAGCAGCAGTTCGCCGATCGGGCTGGTGATGATGCTGTAGAGAATCGTCGTGTTCATGTTAGCTTCCCTCCGGTGTTCGAAGGTACCCCATGGTGCGCGCTATTGCAGGCTCGCCCCCTATGTGCTTGGCCGGCAAAAGGCTCGCCCGACGCGACTGCTTACTCGGAGCGCCTCACCGGCTTGGCCGGCAGCATGGGCGCCGGCCGGCGCCCATCGAGTACATGAAAGAAGCTTAGGACAGGGTGCCGCCATGCCATACGTGGACCGGCCCATTTCATGACTGCCCTGACTTGCTCGCGCATGTCCGTGCTGTAGCAGTGGACGAGGCAGTTGGCGCAAGTCGGCTTCGAGTCGCCGAACACGCAGCGCTCGAGGCGGCGGGCCGCATACTCGAGCAGCGCGGCGCACTCGGCGCAAAGCGGCGAACGGCCCTGGTGGCTGTGTCCGCGGCAATACAGGCGCGCCATCGCCGCGATGGTCTTCAGTTCGCGCGCGCGGCGAACGAAGCGCTTGTCGGCGGTGAATTCGACGACATGATTCGGCATGTCTCGGTCAGTCCTTAGCGCTTTTGCGTGAGCACCAGCATTTTCGCGAGCCGGGGCTTCGGCGCGATCAGATCGGCAAGCGTGTAGGCGTCCAGGGAACGGAAGAAGGCGTCGAGCGCCTGGCCGAGCACGCCGCGAAGCACGCAGGCCGATTCGATGCGACAGTCGGAGGCGTTGCGGTCGAAGCATTCGACCAATTTGCCGTTGTCCTCGGTGCCGCGCACCAGTTCGCCGAGATTGATCTTTTCCGGCGCAAGCCCCAGGCGCATGCCCCCGCCTTTGCCGCGCGCGGTCTCTATGTATCCACCCTGCGCCAGGTAGTGCGCTACTTTCATCAGATGGTTGGCCGAGATTCTGTAGGCCTCGGCGATCCGCCCGACGGTCGCTATTTCCTCGCCGTGGACGCCAAGGTAGATCAGCACCCGCAGGCTGTAGTCGGAAAAGGTGGTGAGGCGCATGGTCGTGGCTGGGGACGGTATTTAAACCTATATATTTAATATATATTATGCCGGAAACGCGTATTATAGTAAAGTAGCATATTGTATACTGCTTTAAGGAGCCGGCATGGAACCGCAACCCGCATTGCCAAGCGAGGAGAGGGTAAGCGCAGCGCTTCGCTCGGTGGATGACCCCGAGGTCGGGATGAACATCGTCGATCTCGGACTGGTTTACCGCGTCGACATCACGCCGGAACGCGTGCGCGTCGAACTGACCATGACCACGCCCGCCTGCCCGATGGGCGATCTCATCACCGACAACGCGCGCCGGGCCGTCGCTGCCGCGTTGCCGCAGGACCTGGCCATCGAAGTCGTGCTGGTGTGGGAACCCCCGTGGACGCCCGACAGGATGTCGGAGAGCGCAAGGCAAACCTTCGGCTGGCCGCGCTGAATCCGAACTATGGAAAGCGCGCATTACCAAGGCCGCTTGAAATTATCGTGGCGAGCGCCGGGACGGAGGAAATGAACGCCGACGTCCCGGTCGCATGGCGAGTGCCCTTGCTGGCGCTCGCATTCGCATCGCTATTTCTGGGGATGATGGCGGGTCTGGCGCGATCGGGCTGGTTGTTCACGGCCCCCCTCGCGGAACTGGCCGCGCTCCACGGGCCGCTCATGGCCTGCGGTTTCTTTGGCACCGTGATCAGCCTCGAGCGCGCCGTGGCGTTGTCGCGGCGATGGGGCTATTTCGGGCCGCTGCTCACCGGCCTGGGCACGGCGGCGGGAATCCTCGGCGCGCCGTTTGCAATCGCTCCCATCCTCGTGGTGACGGGCAGTGCCGTGCTGCTGGCCGCCTCGCTCGTGTTTTACCGCCGCCAGCGCGAGTTGTTCACGCTGACGCTCGCGCTCGGAGCCGCTTGCTGGGTGCTCGGCAATCTGCTTTGGCTGGCGGGGCGGCCCATTTACCTTGCCGTTCCGTTCTGGATGGGGTTTCTGGTGCTCACCATCGCCGCGGAGCGCCTGGAGCTGTCGCGCGTTCTGCCGCCCTCCGCGGTCGCGCGGCGCGTGTTCGTCGCGGCTGTCCTCGTTCTACTGGTCGGGATTGCCTTATCGGCGTTCGCCTGGACAGCGGGAACGCTACTGCTGGGGGCGGGGCTGCTCTTGCTTTCCCTCTGGCTGATGCGCCAGGACGTGGCGCGGCGCACGGTGAAGGGCAGGGGACTGCCGCGCTTCATCGCCGTGTGCCTGCTCACGGGATACGTCTGGCTCGCGCTGGCCGGACTCGCCATTCTTGTCGCAGGCGGGCTGGATTATGGCGGCGCGTCCTATGACGCGGCGCTGCACGCGGTGCTGCTGGGCTTCGTGTTCTCGATGGTGTTCGGCCACGCACCCATCATCCTGCCGGCGGTGCTGCGCGTGGCGGTACCCTATACGCCTTATTTCTACCTACCGCTCGCGCTGCTGCATGTTTCCTTGCTGGTACGCCTGACGGGCGACTGGATGATGTTGGCCCAGTGGCGTGCCTGGGGCGGCGCGCTCAACGGCCTTGCTTTGCTCGCCTTTGTCCTGGGCACTGTCGCAGCGGTGCTGCGCGGCCTGGCCGGCAAGGGCAGGCGCTTGAATTCATGACAGGGAAACAAGCATGCGGACACATCGTTCGAATGTGCCATTTTGCTCCACGACTAATGTGTCTCGATACTAGTACGATTTCGGCAGTCCCAGCACCTTTTCCGCGATAAAGCAGAGCACGAGTTGCGGGCTGATCGGCGCGATGCGCGGAATCATCACTTCGCGCAGGTAACGCTCGACGTGATATTCCTTGGCGTAGCCGTAGCCGCCGTGGGTCATGACGGCGGTCTGGCATGCCTTGAATCCCGCCTCGGCGGCCAGATATTTGGCGGCGTTGGCCTCCACGCCACAGGGCAGGCCGCGGTCGTACTTCGATGCGGCGTGGAAAGCCATCAGGTTCGCGGCCTCCAGCTCCATCCAGCATTCCGCGAGAGGATGCTGGATGCCCTGGTTCTTGCCGATCGGACGGTCGAACACGATTCTTTGCTTCGCGTATTCCGTAGCGCGTTTCAGCGCGACGCGTCCGAGCCCCACCGCTTCCGCGGCGATGAGGATCCGCTCCGGATTCATTCCATGCAGGATGTACTCGAAACCGAGCCCTTCCTCGCCGATGAGGTCGTCGACGGGAACCTTTAGCCCGTCGATGAATAGCTCGTTCGAATCCACGGCCTTGCGCCCCATCTTGTCGATCAGCCGCACATCGATGAAGCGGCGGTCGAGGTCGGTGTAGAACAGGCTCAGCCCATGCGTATGCTTCTTCACCTCTTCCAGGGGTGTGGTGCGCGTGAGAATCAACATCTTGTCGGCGACCTGGGCGGTAGAAATCCACACCTTGGCGCCGTTCAAGAGGTAATGGTCGCCGCGGCGTTCGGCCTTGGTCTTTAATTGAGTGGTGTTAAGCCCCGTATTGGGCTCGGTCACCGCGAAGCAGGCCTTCTGCTCCCCGCGAACGAGCGGAGGCAGCATGCGTTTCTTCTGCGCTTCGGTGCCGAAAACCACGACGGGATTCAATCCGAAGATATTCATGTGTACGGCCGAAGCTCCGGACATGCCGGCGCCCGACTGGCTGATCGCTTGCATTATGACCATGGCTTCGGTGATGCCCAGGCCGGAGCCGCCGTATTCCTCCGGGATACAGATTCCGAGCCAGCCATCGCGCGCCAGCGCCTGGTGCAGGTCGCTGGGGAAATCTCCGGTGCGGTCTTTCTCGAGCCAGTATTCGTCGCCGAATCGCGCGCAGATTTTTTCGATCGCCGCGCGGATGGATTCCTGTTGCTGCGTCAGTGAAAAGTCCATAGGCTTCGCTTCCTTTCAGTTGTTTTGTTCAGGTTCGAGGGTCGCCTTGCCGTCGGGCGGAGTGGCGTCTTCCGGGCCGGTCGTGTTGCGGTTCGCGGCGAAGTGCGGGAACTTGGCGAGCAAATCCGCAGGGCTCGCCGGCGCGAAGAAAAGACCGCAGGCCATTGAAGCCCCCCTCAGGCGAGCAGCCGGTCAAGGCGCTCCTTGGACTCGAGCAGTTCGTTGATCATGTCGTGGACGATATTGCGCACTGAAGTTTCCTCTTTCATGTCGCCGACAATTTGCCCCACCGGATAAATGAGGAAGTCGGTCGCGCGCGCGCGCTCCAGGCGCCCCCGCGCCTCCGCTTCCCAAAGGTAGCGCTGCAACGGCGCCGGCAGGATCTCGGGCGCACCCGGCCCATCCCATGCATCGGTGTAACGACTGCGCAGCACGCGCCCGCTTTTCCCGGTGAAGCTGCGCGTCAACACGGCATCTTCCGAACCCGCCGCCAGCATCTTTGCCTTCATCTCTGGCGTAACTTCGCTTTGCACAGTCTTGAGCCAGATCGATCCGCACCACACGCCTTCGCACCCCATTGCCAGCGCCGCCGCGAGCTGCCGTCCGCGTCCGACGCCGCCGCCGCCCAGCACGGGCAGCGGCGCGACCGCATCCACGATACGCGGCCACAACACCATTGAGCTGATGACGCCGGTGTGGCCGCCGGCCTCGGTACCGACGGCGATGACAAAGTCGCAGCCTGCATTCCGGTGGCGGATTGCATGCTTGGCTGTCCCGGCCAAAGCGGCCACCTTGATCCCGCGCGCATGCGCGCGATCGACCAACGCCTTCGGCGGCGAGCCGAGAGCATTCACAATCAGCTTGATCGGGTGCTGCAGCGCGATCTCAACCATTTTCACGCCTTCTTCCGGCGTGAAGTTGAGGCCCTCCAGGTTCGCCTGCGCAATTTGGTCGGCGTCAGGCGTCGGCAGCGGGGGAATGCCGGCATCGTCGAGCATCTTACGCACGAACTGCACTTGCTTCTGCGGAAGCAGGTGTTCGGGGTCGAATTTGAGCTCGCCGGAATCCTGGTAGGTGGTCGGCATCAGAATGTCGATGCCGTAAGGCTTGCCACCGATATGGTCGTCGATCCATTTGAGCTCTTCGCCCACGCGCTGCGGGCTCATGCGCGCCATGCCAAGGACACCGAGTCCGCCTGCTTTCGACACCTCGGCGACCACGTCTCGGCAGTGTGAAAAGGCGAAAATTGGCACGTCGATTCCGAACATCTCGCACATAGGGTTGTTCATTGTCGCTCTATTCCTATATTGGAATGCTATGCTAACACTAGATTGATGATAGCTCGTAACGGAGGAGAATGCGGCGGAGCGTGCTTCGTGGGCGCTCGGGGCTTGAGGTCGCAGGCATGTCTTCGCTGGAACCTATTCAAACTTCCCCGGCCTTACCCCGGCCGGCGCGAGCACCGGCGCCGGCGCCACCGCCATCCACGCGAGGGGTTGCGGCGCGAGCATCTGGGCGAGCGGGAACAGCGTACTACGCCTCCGCGCCGGCAGGAACATGCAGACGCGTCGACATCGAATACGAGAAGCGATCGGCCGGATGCAGGTTCACGGCGACCTCGATGGGACGGTCATTGTCGCCGAAGTAGCGGCGCGTGACGACGAGGCCCGCCGACCCCGGCTTCACCCTGAGGCGCTTGGCGTCGGCCGCGCCGATGACGGTGGCGCGGATCTCCTGCTCCACCTCGACGATGGTGATGCCGTACTGCTTCTCGATGAGCGTGTAGACGGGCAGCTTCATGGTGCCGATGAGCCTGCGGATTCCGCCGTAGGCCGCGGCGATGTAGATATCGGTGAGCGCCATCGGCAGCTTGTCCTTGCCCGCGTAGCGGAAGCCCGTCACCTTCACCCAGCGCTGCCCGTGAGGGCACTTGAGGATCTCGGCAAGCGGCTCGTCGGCAACGACGTCCTCGGCCTCCGTGGTCACCAGCCGCGTGTCCTCGACGTAGCGCGGCAGGTCAGAGATCTGCGTGGTGGACTGGATATAGCGGCTCTCCATGCGGTTCGCCTTCACGCTCGTGCCGACGCCGCGCTGGCGCCTGACCAGGCCGCGCTCCTGCAGTCGGCGGATCGCCTCGCGGATCGTGTGGCGGCTCACGCCGAACTGCGTGCACAGGGCGAGCTCGGCGGGCAGGAGACTCCCCACGGGGTAGCGGCCGCTGGCGATATCACCGATCAGGCGCTGCGCCACCAGCACGTACTGGGGCTGACTCGCGACCAACTGGGAGGGGAATCGCAGGCTCACAGGGCGCCGGATTTCGACAGGCGATCGATGCGGGCCGTATCGTAACCGAGTCCGCGCAGGAGCTCCCTCGTGTGCTCGCCGAGCGCGGGGGCGATGCCGATCTTCTCCGCCTCGCCCGGACAGCGGATGGGAGAGGCGAGGGTGCGAATGTTCCCGCGCGCGGGGTGCGGCGCTTCCATGATCCGGCCCTGCTCGCGCACGAACGGGTTGTCGAGGGCCTGGGCCAGGTCGTACACCGGCGCCACGGGCACGGTGCCGGAAAGCCGCTCGAGCCATTCGGCGGTGCTCGCCGTGCCCAGCACCTCGTCCATCTCGCGCGTGAGCCGGTCGCGGTTGGCGAGGCGCGCCTTGTAGTTCGCGTAGTCGGGGTGCGTCGCCCACTCGGGCCGCCCGATCGCCTGCGCGAGGATGGGCCAGAATTTTTCCTTGTTGCACATCACGAACAGCCAGCCGTCCTGCGTGCGGTAGAGCTGGCTCGGCGTGAGCGAGGGGTGCGCCGAGCGCGGCTCGCGCTTCACCTGCACGCCCTCGTTCAGGTACCACGCCGCGATGTAGTTGAGGTTGGTGAGCGCCACGTCGAAAAGGCTCACGTCGATATCGCGCCCGCGGCCGTTGGCGCGGGCGTCGATGATGCCGGCAAGGAGCCCCGTCACCGCGGTCACGCCGGTCATCATGTCGACGATCGACAGTCCGAAGCGCGCGGGCGGGCCGTCGGGCTCGCCGGTCAGGCAAAGGTATCCGGCTTCGGCCTGCATCAGGTAGTCGTATCCCGGCCACGCGGCGCGCGAGCCGGTGCGCCCGTAGGCCGACAGATGTCCGCAAACGATGCGCGGATTGTGCACCCCGAGGTCCGCGTAGGTGAGACCGAGCTTCCCGGCGAGGTCGCCGCGCAGGTTGTCGAAGGTGGCGTCGGCGCTCTTCACCAGATCCGCGAACACGGCCCGTGCCTCGGGGTTCTTCAAGTTCAGCGTGAGGCTCTTCTTGTTGCGGTTGAAAGCCTCGAAGAAGTGGCTGTCGCCCGCGCCGAAGTAGTGCGGGCCCACGAGGCGCCCGACGTCCCCGCCCTCGGCCGGATTCTCGATCTTGATGACTTCCGCGCCCAGGTCGGCCAGGTGCTGCGTGCCGAAGGGGCCAGCGCCGTACTGCTCGACGGCGACGATGCGCACGCCGGTAAGAGGCAGGCTCATCAGGCAAGCTTCGTGCCGCGCACTGCGCTATTCGCCTCGGGGCGGCGCGGCGGACTCATGCGGGGTTCCGTTCGATGAGTTGCTTCGCGATGATGATGCGCTGCATCTCGTTGGTGCCCTCGCCGATCAGCAGCAGGGGCGCGTCGCGGAAGTAGCGCTCGACGTTGTACTCCTTCGAATAGCCGTAGGCGCCGTGGATGCGCATGCACTCGAGCGCGTTCTCCATCGCCGATTCCGTGGCGAAATACTTGGCCATGCCGGCTTCCATGTCGCAGCGCTCGCCGCGATCGTAGGCCTTGGCCGCCGATTCCACCAGCAGGCGCGCGGCTTCCACGCGCGTGGCCATCTCGCCCAGCTTCAACTGGATCGCCTGGTGCTCGCAGATGGGTTTGCCGAAGGTCTTCCTCGTCTGCGCGTAGGCGACGGCTTCCTGCAGCGCGGCGCGCGCGACGCCAACCCCGCGGGCCGCCACGTTGATGCGTCCGAGCTCCAGGCCCGAAAGCACTTGCTGCAATCCCTTGCCTTCGATGCCGCCGATGAGGCGATCGGCGGGAATGCGATAGTTCTCGAATACCAGCTCGCAGGTGTCGATGCCGCGGTAGCCCAGTTTCTCCAGCTTCCTCGCCACCTTGAAGCCCGGGCCCTTCTCGGCGATAAACAGGCTCATGCCCTTGTGCCGCGGCTGCGCATGCGGGTCGGTCTTCACCAGGAGGGCGACGGTGTTGCCGTACATGCTGTTGGTGATCCAGGTCTTGGTGCCGTTCACGATGTAGTGCTCGCCGTCGCGAACGGCCACGGTGCGGATCGCCTGCAGATCGGTACCCGCGTCGGGCTCGGTGAGGCCCACGCCTCCGCGCAGCTCCCCGGTGGCGAACTTGGGCAGGTAGTGGCGCTTCTGCGCTTCCGTCCCGCTTCGCTGCACGGCCGCCGCCATGATGAGGTGCGAGTTGATGATGCCGGAGACGCTCATCCACACCGCCGCGATGCGCTCGACAATCTTGGCGTAAGTCGAGGTGGACAGGCCGATGCCCCCGTACTCGGGGTCGATGATGCAGCCGAAGAGGCCCAGTTCCTTCATCTTTTCCACGATTTCGGCGGGATACTCGTCGGCGTTCTCGAGGCGGTGGGCGTGCGGGCGCACCTCGGCCTCGAGGAACTTGTCGACGCTGTCGAGGACCAGTTGTTCGTTTTCCTGTTGTTCCGTTGTCATGTGAGTTTCCTCTCGCGTAATTTCTTTTTGGGGTGGCGTTCAGCCGCGCGTGGCAGGGCTTTCGGCGAGTTCAAGGGACACGATGCCCCGGTCCATGCCGAGGACAAGGTCGCGGACTCCCTCGGCGCGGGCGGCCGATACCGCGAGCCGGGCGTTGTCGATGAATTTCTTTTCGATCTCTCAGGCCTTGTCCTGCACGCCGTGGCCCCGCTTGGGAATGAGGGCGGAGCGGATGAAGGACATGAAAACGGTTCCGTCGGCTTTCTTACCGGTGGTCCGTACAGTGACGATGCCCTGCGTCGGGCGCGATTTCGACTCGCGCTTCTCCAGCACCTCGCTCTCGGCGTAGACCGTATCGCCGGGGAACACCGGCGCGGTGAGCTTGATCTCGGTCCAGCCGAGGTTCGCGATCGCCTTGCCGCTCACGTCGGCGACCGTCATGCCGAGCACGATCGCGAGCGTGAGGCCGCTGTTCACGAGCGGCTTGCCGAACTCGCTCTTGGCGGCGAAGGCGTGGTCGCAGTGCATCGGGTGGTTGTTCATGGTGAGGAGGGAGAACTGGATGTTGTCCGCGTCCGTGATGGTCCGGCCGGGGAAGTGCTCGTAGACGTCGCCGACGACGAAGTCGTCGAGGTAGCGGCCGAGGCTCGCGCGGTGGCGGGTGGGGGCGATCGTTTTGGTCATGCTGTCCTCACGGGAGGGGGGTTGTAACGGACATCGTAATGTCCGGACATGATGTGCTGCCCGGAATGCCGTGTCAACCCCCGACACCCCCCAAGCGCACCCCCAGGCGTTTCATCCCGTCCAAGGGTCGCTGTCTCGGGTGTCGGACCTGCGAAATGCCCCGTTAATCCGGCAGCAGCATGCCATCGCTGATTGCGTTGACGTCCGCGAGCAGCAGTTCCCATGGCGCCCGTGGCTGCCGTCCCGCATTGCGCTTTGCCAGCTCGGCTTCGTGATGCTCGCGAATCTCCTTTGGAATCGGCACGCCTCCGAATTGCGCGAGACGAACCGCGCCGCGCCAGTCGCGCGCCGGCAAGGCCTGGTTTGCGTTCGAGCGGTGCGGCGAGAAGGGCACGTCGATCACGCCGGCCTCGATCGCCCGAATCGCCCCGATGGCGGCATCGCCGTCGCCGAGTTCGAGTGCCCGGTCGACGATGGCGCGGGTCTCCGCTTCGAGGATCGCCTGCTCGTCGGCGATCTCCGTAATCGGGGCGAGCTTCTGGTCGGCAAGCATGCGCAGCACCATCTTCGAGGCGGTGAGACCGTGCACATTCGCTTCCGTGGTGGGAACGCCGGCGGCCTCATGCGGCGACTTCGAAATCATGTAGGTAACGCCGCCGAGGTAGCCCGCCATCGCCGCCATGCAGATGACGCCGAATGCCTGCCCCTCGTCGCTGGGAAAGCCGCCCATCCACTGCGACATGACGGTGCTGAGCTCGACATCGTTGAAGCCGAAGGCATCGAGATAATGGCGGCCGAGCGCCGGATACGCGCGCAGCGCGGCGGCATCTTGCGCGAGATGGCATTGCTGGCCGATGCCGAGAGAGATGTCGCGCACTCCCTGCGCCGCGGCGATCAGCGAATCGAGGATCACGCAGGCCATCGAAATCGACTGCGGCACCAGGGTTGAGATCGGCAGGTAGTGCTCGACGCTCAAGGTCACGCCGCGCTCGTGGTACGCGCCCATCATGCGATACGAGTATTGCCAGGACTCGATCGCCCGCGCCAGCGGATAGTCCTTGGCGTAGCCGAGCGAGAAGACGATGGCGCCGGCGGTGCACGAGGTGTAGCCGCCAGCGTACATGATTTCGTGGGTAAGCCGGCAGTCCGGTGCGGCGGTGCGCGCAAATAGCGGGGCATCGACCGCCTCGGCGATGCGGCGGCATGCGCCTACGCCATAGTTGACCGCGGGGAAGCCATTGAGAAGCGAGCGTCCGGCCTGCCGGCTTTGCGCGAGGCCGCGCTCGGCGTCGTCGTAGCGGCATTCGCGAGTGTACGAATCGACGGTGGTCGGCAGCAGATCCGCGCCTGCGTCGCGCAGCCGTCGCAGGAGCGCGATGTGCTGCTCGATGTCGGCGACGCCGGCGCGCGGCTGCACCAGCGTCTTTCCCTCGGTGCGCGCCTGACGCAGCTTCCACGCCGTGTTCTTCGTCACCGCCATGGCCCTGTGGTATGCGGCGGCCTCGTCCAGATCGACTTCTGCGCCGGTGGGCCAGTTTGCGAGCACGCCGCGCCGGATGCGCCGAAAACGGTCCTCGTCCCAGCGCGCCATTGTTGGAACTGCGTTGGTCAGTGTCATGCGCGCGCCTCCACTCTAGCCGAGAGATCGGCCGTCAAGTCCTCGATCACGCGTTGGGGGGTGGCGCCGGGCGGATACGCACGGTCGTAGCCCATCGCGGCGAACTTGCCCGCCACGGGTTCCCAGTCCTGCTTGCCGACGACTACGTTGCCGCCGACGTAGAGCAAGATGTTCCCGATCCCCGCCTCGGTGCATTTTTCGCGCAGCCCGGGGCAATCGAGCTCGCCGTGGCCGCACAGCGACGAGACGAGAATTGCGTCCGCGGCGGTTTCTATCGCCGCCTTCACGAATTCCTCCTGCGACACCAGAATGCCGAGGCTCACCACGTTGAAACCCGAAGCTCGCAGCGCCGAAGCGAGGATGGTGATACCGATGTTGTGAATGTCGGCGCCGATTACGCCGAGCACCAGGGTTCCTTTAGACGACATCGCAGACATCCTCCGCTTTTGTGAGATGGCGCCGCATCACATTGGCCGCCGCGCGCGGCGCAATCTGCGCGAGCAGGCCGACCGCGAACAGGATGTAACGCCGGTCGATCAGCAGCGCGGGGTCGCGCGGGCGCAGCGAGGCGGGCGATTCCGGGCGGTAGCAGGCTGCCTGCAGCATACGCCGCGGATGGCGGCCATAGGCGAAGACGCCCCCCGTGCCGATGACCGTTGCCACCGTCGACAGATCTTTGCCATGCAGGAGTTGGACCGGGCCCATCGGCGTGTAACTGGTCGTCACCTGCCCGGCGTGACGTTCGAGCGCGGTGTCGACGGCGAGGCCGGCGAGCACGGCGTCGAGATCGTGCTCGGTCTCCTCGCGCGGCACTCGGTCGACCTCGACCGCCAGTTGCCGTACTCTAGCAAGGATCTGATCCGCATTCATCCGTTCGCCCAGACCCGAGACAACGCGTGCGATGCCCGCCGTTTCAACGATTGTAGGAGCATTCACGCGGATTCCCAGATCGCCTTCGACGGTGCGCTTGGCGAAGGGCTCGGGCAGGCCGCGGGGAACGAGCCCTGGGGTCGATGGCGCGCCGCTGCCGATCGAGTGCACGTCGGTGGTGGCGCCGCCGACGTCGACGACCACGAGATCCCCCATCCCGGCGCCGCTGTCGCCGGCGGCCAGCAGCCGGGCAGCTTCGAGCACCGCCATCGGCGTTGGCATGACGATGCGGCCGACGAAGGCCTCGGCCTGATCGAGCCCTTTGGCATGGGTGATGCGATTCATGAAGATCGAACGGATGGCGGCGCGGGCCGGTTCCACGTTCAGCCGATCGAGCTCTGGCAGTACGTTTTCGACAATGGTGCAGTCGAGGCCGGCTTGGCTAAGGATGGCCTCGACTTCGTCCTCCGCCGCACGATTTCCGGCCACCACGATCGGCGCCTGAAGGCGCGCTGCGGCGAGGGCGGATGCGTTCCTGATGAGGGTCTTGCGCTCGCCGCCGTCGGTGCCGCCCGAGAGCAGAATCATGTCGGGCGCGAGGCGTGCCAGTTGGTCGAGATCGCGCCGCGACAACTCGTAGGCAAAGGCACGCAGCACCTTGGCGCCCGCGCCAAGCGCGGCGCGCCGCGCCGCCTCCGCGGTCAGATCGGGTACAAGGCCGATCGCGACCATGCGCAAGCCGCCGGCGGCGCTCGACGATGCCACGCTCCGCGTGATATCGCCGCGCTTGACGCCGCTCGCCGCCTCGAGCCGCGCTAGGGCGCGCTCGAGCCCGATCATGACACCTTCGCCCACCGTGGTCGGCGATTGCGCCACGCCCACCAGCAGCTCATCGTCGCAATCGATCGCGACGACCTTGGTGTAGGTGCTGCCGAAGTCGACTGCGAGCGTTATCGGCACGGCGCGCGTTCCCGTTCGAATCAGGCAAGCCGGCGGGGGCCGAGCGCCGAGACGAAATCCTCGACGCTTGTCACGGACTCGAGATCCAGGATAGCGCGGATCATCTGCTCCACCTTGGCGGCAGGCAGCGCCCTGGATGCGGTTTGGCGGAATTTCTCGAGCACGTCGGCCTGGGTAAGAGGCTTCGCGCTGGAACCGCGGTTGATCTCTTCGCGCCAGGTGAGGCTGCGGCCATCACGCATGCGAATAAGCAGCGCGCCCGAGTAATGCCGTGGGTACGCGCTTTTATCGTCGATTGTGTAGGTGGTGCGGTCGCATAGATCGAGAACCCTTGGATCGTGAATTGTGGCGTCTGCGATCTCATCCATGGTCAGGCGGCCGTGAATCAGCGCGACGGCAATCGCGAAAGGCAGCGAGAACCGGGCATCGTAGGGGTTCTGCGGACGGCGCTTGTTCGCCTCGGGTTCGCACACAATGCCGATCTGGTCTTTGCCGATCAGCGCCTGGACCGACTCGATCTCCTCCGGCGCGATCGAGTGCGCCTTGCGCAGGGCGAGGGCCGCATCGATGAAGGCGTGGTTGAAATGACATACCGGATACGGCTTTAACGCCACGTCGAGCATCTCCCAGGCTACGCCCAGACCCGAAGTGCAAGCGGAGAGATTCGGCTTCCAGGAGTCGCCGAGGTAGGAATTGAACAGGCCGTAGCGCCCTTCGTAGGTCTTGCGGGCACCGATGACCCCGGCCCGCGCCAGTGTGCACGCCGTCATCGCGGCGCCGACGGCCCATCCGGGATGGAGCCGCTTGTTCCACGCGCCGTCCTCGATGAATTCGAACGATCCGCTCGCCATGCTGAGCACGAGCCCCTGCGCATGAGTAAGCTCCCGTTCGGCGAGACCCCACATCCTCCCGACGGCGAGCACCGCGCCGAAGGCAGCGACCATGCCGGTCGGATGAAAACCATTGACGTGGAACCCGCCCTTGGCCGCAATGGCAATCCGGCTGGCCGTCTCCACGCAGATGAGATACGCAAGCAGGATATCCTTGCCGCTGCCGCCGATGCTTTGCGTCGCGGCGAGCGCCATCGGCAACGCGCTCGCCGAAACGTGGATCACGCCGGCAGAATGAGTGTCATCGAAATCAATACCGTGCACCAGCGCGCCGTTGGCGAGAACCGCATCGCGTATTGGCAGTTTGCACGGAAAGCCGATCACCGGATAGTCGCCGCGCCCGGCAAGGCCGGCAAGCGCATTGACGATCCGGTGCGCGAATTCCTCGGTGCTCGAGGCGAGGGCAACCCCGAGAGCATCGAGCATGTGCAGCTTGGCGCGCTCGACGACCGCGCCGGGGACGTCGTCCAGGCGCAGTTCGATTGCAAAAGTCGCGAGCGCCTCGGAGATCAGCGCGTTTTCAGCGGCGTTGCGCGGACTGAGTACGGCGGCCATAGAAAACTCCCTGCATTAAGTGTTGAGCGGTACGCGCACAGGATGACGTCAATGCCAAGCTGCTTGGATGCGCGCCAATTGGTAAGCGTCAGCCGGTGTGTGGATTGAACCTCAAGCGCATCCTGTAGCTGTAACGGTCGGAGCGATAAAGACTCACCGTCACCAGCAACAGCCGGTCGCCGCTGCCGAAGTAGTGCCGGATGACGCAAAGGCCCGGCATCCCCGCCTTGACTTGGAGACTTCGTGCCGCCTTGGCATCGATTCGAACCGACTTGAACTCCTGCTCCACGCCGAGGACGCGCTCGCCGTATTCGCTTTCCAGCAGGGAGTAGATCGGACCGTTGCGTGTCGGTACCAGCCCGGCGATTCCGGCGTACGCGTGCGGCACGTAGACCTGGGAGTAGAGGATCGGCGTCTTATCGCCGAGGAAGGTCCGGGTGAGTTCAATGCGCAACCAACGTTGCCCCGCTGCGCAGCGCAGAAGCTCCGCCTCGGCCGCGTCGACATCGCGCTCATGCGCGCCCAGCACTACCGGATTGCGCGAGTTCTTCGTGTATTGGAAAACGTCGGAGATTGAGTCGATGCCGTGGATGTAGCGCGCACCAGGCTGCTTCGCGAGAACCATCGTGCCGACGCCGGCGCGGGTCGAAACCATGCCCCGGTCGCGCAGCCAGCGGATAGCTTCACGCTGGGTGGTTCGTGACACGCCGAACAGCTTGCACAGTTCGGCCTCCGTCGGCAAAAGCGTGCCCACGGGATAGCGATCGGCCGTGATCTGCTCCAGGAGGGCGCGGGCAACGAGTGCATGGCGCGACTGGCCGGCCATGCCAGGAGGCGGGAACCGTTGACTCATATGCGCATCCTGGTATCGCAGTCGGCCGCGACGACCTTGGTATAGGCGCATCCAAAGTCGATTGCAAAGGTAACCGGCATCGCGGCTTCGAGCACCCCTAGTCAGCCCGGATGTTCGCGGATCTCACGATCGACTGGTACTTGTCGATTTCCTGCCGGATATGCGCCGCGAAGCGCTCGGCCCCCATCGGGGCGGGTTCGAGGCCCAACTCCTTGATTCTGCTCTGTAGATCTTTCGCCTCGACGATCTGGGCGAGATCCTCCGAAATCTTCTTCAATATCGGTGCGGGGATGCCGACCGGCGCCAGCACGCCGATCCACGCGCTCACATCGAAACCGGCCAGTCCGCTTTCGGCAAGCGTAGGAACGTCGGGAAACATCGAACTGCGCTTGCCGCTCGTAACGGCGAGCGGGCGCAGTTTGCCGGAAAGGATAAGCGCCATGCAGGCGGCCTGGCTCTCCACGGTGACCGGGACCCGCCCTCCGATAATATCGTTCAGCACGGCTCCACTCCCCTTGTAGGGGATGTGATTCATGCGCGTGTTTGTCAGTTTCAAGAATAACTCAGCCGCAAGTTGCCCGGTAGTTCCTGTTCCCGACGATCCATACGGTATCTCGCCAGGCCGCGCCCGCAGCAAAGAGAGAAGTTCCCCCACCGATTTGGCCGGGTACGCCGGGTCGGTCACCAGTATCATCGGCATTGACGCAACCAGCGCGACTGGGGCGAAGTCCTTGACAGGGTTGTATGCCAATTGCGGATACAGCGCGGGACTGATGCTCATGGGACCGCTGCCTGCAACCAACAGGGTATAACCGTCCGCAACGGACTTGGCGGCAACCTCCGCTCCCACATTGCCGCCCGCGCCAGGACGATTCTCCACGACCACGGGCCGTCCCCACTTCTCGGAGAATTTCTGCGCGACCAGTCGCCCGATGATGTCGGTCGCCTGCCCGGGAGGAAATGGCACGATCACTCTCACCGGCCGCAGCGGATAGGTCGAATCCTGCGCCCAGACCTCCCGCGCTCCCGCCGTCGCAAGAAGCAGTCCAATCGCTATAAGTACGGCAATGCGTTTCACGTTCACCTCCCGATTCGTTGTTCAGACAAGAGCGCCCATAAGACCTATTCCTTAATGTTATAATATCATGACATATTGACATGCAGAGCGCAAGCGCAACCGCCGCGCGGTGCCGGAAGCAAAATTACTTGTCCGGTTCCGTTGTGCGCCCTATATGCGGTTTTCGGCCGAAGCGTGAAGGCGCCGTGTTTTGGAATAAGCTATCTCTTGCGGCGTTGTCTACCGGTCAAATCGATGTCAATTGCCCGGCTTGGCGCCGCGGCCCACGGCCCAGACGGCTGCTTCCAGGCGCGAGCGGAAACCGAGCTTCTTCAGCAGGTTCTTCACGTGCACCTTGACCGTAGCTTCGGTGATGTCCAGGTCACGCGCAATCAGCTTGTTCGACAGCCCTTGCGCCAGCCCGTCCAGGATTTCCTGCTCGCGCTTAGTGAGCGTCGCGGCGTCGCGCTGGCTCGCCGTGGCCTCTTCCCGAATCGCACGCGCAAGCATTCCGTTCAGCCTTTCTCCTATCACCGTGCTCCCGTTCAGGGTCTGGTCTATGGCAGCGAGCAGGTCCTCCGGCTCCATGTCCTTGAGCAGGTAGCCGTCCGCGCCACTGCGGATGGCGGCGACCAGGTCATCGGCATGGTCGGACACGGTGAGTATCACCACGCGGCCATCCAGCCCAGCCTCGCGGATCGCTTTGAGCGTCTCGATGCCGTTCATGCCTTTCATATGCAGATCAAGCAGGATCAGGTCGGGATCGAGTTCCCGCACCTTGGCCACGCCCACCTCGCCGCTGGAAGCCTCCCCGATCAGTTGCAGGTGCGGTGCCATCGCGATCAACTGCGACACCCCTTTGCGGAAAAGGGGATGGTCGTCGATGATCAGGATGCGGTTGCCTTCGCTCACGCCGCCACCGAGGAGGTTTGGTTGACCGCTATCTGGAACGGGCCGCGGGGAGCGAATTCCAACTCCACACGCGTGCCGCCGCTGGGCCGCTTGGCCACTTGGAGGATGCCTCCGAGGGTGGCGGCGCGGTCGCGCATGATCGCCAAACCGTAGTGATGCGTCGGCGGCTCTGCGTCCCTGATGCCCACGCCGTCATCGTCCACCGTCACCCGGACGCGGCCCTGATCGATCGCCAGGCGCACGTCGGCGCAGCGCGCATGCGCGTGATGCTCTACGTTGGTCAGCGCCTCGCGCACCACCTGCAGCACGTGGATCTGCTCGCTCGAGTCGAGTTCGTGGCCGAGCAGCCGGTCGTGCAGCAGAATCTCGATCCGGGCGCGCTGCGAGAATTCGCGAATGGTTTCCTGTATGGCCTCGGAAAGACCGCGTCCGTCGATGCGCAAGCGGAAGGTGGTGAGCAGCTCCCGCAGTTGCCGGTAAGCATTGTTGATTCCGAGTTTGAGCTCTTCGACTACCTCCAAGGCTTGTTCGCGCGTGTCGTTGGCGTTCAGATGCTGTTTCAGGCGCGTCACCTGGATTTTGAGGTAGCTAAGTGACTGCGCCAGCGAATCGTGCAGCTCGCGCGCGATCACCGAGCGCTCCTCCAGCAGCGCGATGCCACGCCGCTGGTCGCTACGTTTGGCAGTGGCGAAAGCGGCGCCGATGTGGTGGCCGATCGATTCCAGCAGCTTGATCTTCCAGTCTTCGATCTGCATGCCGGGCGGAAGCTGCAGCAGCATCACACCGTAGCCCTTGCCGCCTTCGGACAGCGGCACCGAGAGCATGCGCTCCTCGCCGCTGCCGACGACGCGCACTCCGGATTCGGCTGTGGCACTCAAACACTCGTAGCAACGCTCCTGCTGGCACCAGGATTTGGCCTGTTCGCTGCCGGCGTGCAGGGCGACGGGAAAGCCGCGGCGGTCGCCTTCCTCACGCGCGCAGATCGCGCCGGCCTTGAGCCCGACGACGCGCTCGATGTCGCGCATCACGCCGTCGAGCGTGGCCTGCGTCAGCGGATTCTCGGCCAGAGCCCGCGTGATGTTGTACAGCACCTCCAGCGACACATTGGTTCGTGCCAGCTGCTCGGTTTTTTCCACCACCCGCGCCTCGAGAGTCGCATAACTGCGCGAAAGGTCCTCCACCATGTAGTTGAACGATTGCCCGAGTTGCCCCAGTTCGTCCTCGCCGGAATGGCGGGCGCGCACGCTGAAGTCGCCGACGCGTACGCGGCGGGCGCACTGCAGTAGGTCGCCCAGGGGAACGATGACCTGGGCGTGCATGAGGTAGAGGGAAATGAACATCACCACGACGATGGCGAACAGGCCGGCGCCCTGGATCAGGCGCAGCGCCTGGATGCGCTGTTCCAGATCGTGCTCGAGCAGGTACACCAACCTGTCGACATCCAGAACATACGCGGCCATGCGCGCGACGAATGCATCGCGGGCCGGCGCGCCCTCGGTGACCACGCGGGCGACTGCGGGTTTAAGCGTGCCCGACCAGGTGGCGGCGACCCGGTCGTAGGCGCGGCGCGTCGGATCGGCCGTATCCGCAGGTATGCCGCCCGCGAGCAGGGGGCTTGTCAGGCGCGAATCGAACTCGGTCATCGCCTGTTGCAGTTCGGCAGGTGGCCGCCCGATGTCGCCCGAGCGCAGCACCTGCAGCGTGATCCAGTAGGACTGCATCCTCAAGCTGCCAGCAAGGTTGATCGCTGCGGCCTTGCCGGTCGACAACTCGGCGAACACGGTGGCGCTGATGGTGGCCGCGAGCGCCAGCAGCACGATGGCCCCTAGGGCTATCCCCAGTCTCACCACTAACGATTCGGTGAAAAAGCGGCGGTCGATTTTCATGAGGCTGACTCCCGGACGGCGTGGCGCGATGCATGCGCCTGGACAAGCATGCTGCCATTTTGCCTGTTTAGCCAGTGCCTGGCCACAGCGGATTGATCGCAGCGACAGGATCCCGGGCTTGCGCCGGCGGCAAGGCCGTCGCGGTCGCGGCGCTAC
Organism: Betaproteobacteria bacterium; assembly: GCA_004298385.1. Classification (GTDB taxonomy): domain Bacteria; phylum Pseudomonadota; class Gammaproteobacteria; order Burkholderiales; family SG8-39; genus 2-12-FULL-64-23. The sequence goes on from SCTX01000014.1 coordinate 23,764, forward strand.
GAGTCGTCGGGCGAAGCGCTAGCGCAGGCCGGCGATATAGTCGCTGACCGTGCGCATTTCTGCGGGGCTCATCTTTGCGGCGATTGAGCGCATCATCCTGTTGGTGTCGTTGGCACGCTGGTTGTCGTGATAAGCCTTCAGTTGTGCCTCCGTGTACTCCGCATACTGACCCGCTAGGCGTGGATATTGCGCGGGAACGCCGGCGCCGTTAGGCCCATGGCAGCCGGCACAAGCGGGCACGCCGGTCCTGGCGTTGCCTCCTCGGTACAATTTCTGGCCGAAATGAGCCAGTTCAGGACTTCGCGAAATGCCGCCCTTGGGCGTCTGGCTCGAATAATACGCCGCGACATTGCGCATATCATCGCCGGACAGGTTCGCAGCCATGCCAGCCATGAGAGCGTTGTCGCGCTCCGCCTTCTTACCCGGTGCGGCCTTGAAGTTGTGCAGCTGCTTCGCAAGGTATTCGGCTATCTGCCCCGCAAGAACGGGGTTCGCCGGTGTCGGACTGTTGCCATCGGCACCATGACAGGCCGCACACACCTGGGAAGCAATCGTCTGCCCCTTCGCGAGGTCAGGCTTCGCCGGCGGCTCTGCAGCCAGGGCGGACGCAGTGATCAGAACTAGCCACGGGGAAGTGGCCAAAAACCAGCGAGTGCTATTCATCGCATCTCCTTTGAGCGGCACAATGATGAAAGACTGCTATACCGCCATGAAGCAATGCATTTAACTTTCAAAATATCCGGACGGCGCAACAGACGAAAAGGACGCGGCAAATGATCCCGCCACGCAAACCCGGCGGCGATGCCGCTAGTGAACGTCCTTCCAGTATTCCTTGTAGAGCACATAGCTGAGCGCAACCAGGATGGCGAGGAACAGAATCACCCAGATTCCGACTTGCTTGCGCAGCATCTGGTTGGGCTCGGCCATCCAGGTCATGAAATTGACCAGGTCGCGCACCACGGTGTCGTACTCCGCCGGCGAAAGCGTGCCCGCCTTGACGGACTCGAATTTCGCGGTCTTCATCACGTTGCCGTGACTGTCCTTGGCCTCGCGGCCGGCGGCGTCCCTGACCACCTCCTGCTTGAGTACGCGGTCGCCCTGGAGTCGCCACAGCACGTGCGGCATGCCGACCCCTGGGAACACCGTGTTGTTCCAGCCCGTCGGGCTGGCCGGATCGCGGTAGTAGCCCCGGAAATAGCTCCACAGCCAGTCGGCGCCGCGCGAGCGCGCGATCAGCGACAGGTCGGGCGCGGGCCCGAACCAGTCGGCGGCATCCTTACTGGTCATGGCAATGGTCATCATCTCGCCGACCTTGTCGGCGGTGAACAGCAGGTTGTCCTTGATCTGCTGCTCCGTGAGTCCGATGTCGCGCAGCCGGTTGTAGCGCATCAGCGAGGCGCTGTGGCAGTTCAGACAGTAGTTCACGAAGGTGCGTGCGCCCGCCTGCAGGCTCGCCGCGTCGCGCACGTCGATCGGCGCTGGCTCGAGCCTGATCTCGGCATCGGACGCCCAGGTTGCGGGCGGCATCACCAGACCCGCCGCAACCAGCACGGCAAGAACCAACGGCGGGACCACGGGCGCGGCAATGCCGGCGGCGACGCGAGCGAGCGCCCTGAGGAGCAGGTTCATCATTTGGTCACCCGTTCAGGTTCAGGCCGGCATTTGTCGATGGCCGTATACCAGGGCATGAGCGCGAAAAACAGAAAATAGATGGCGGTGCAGATCTGCGCGATCAGCGTCTTGCCCTCGCTCACCGGCTGCGTGCCGAGATAGCCCAGGATCAGAAAGCACATCACGAAAAGCGCAAGTGCGGTCTTGTAGATCGGCCCCCGGTAGCGGATAGATTTTGCCGGGCTGCGGTCCAACCATGGAAGCAGGAAAAATATCATCGTCGACGCGCCCATCGCGATGACTCCCCACACCTTCGCGTCGACCCAGAAGAAATTGATCGTGAAGGAACGCAGGATCGAGTAATACGGGGTGAAATACCATACGGGTGCAATGTGCAGCGGCGTTCGTAGAGGATCGGCTGCGACGAAATTGTTGTACTCAAGGAAATAGCCGCCGAATTCGGGTGCGAAAAACACGACAATCGCGAACACGAGCATGAACACGGACACCCCGAAGATGTCCTTCACCGTGTAGTACGGATGGAACGGAATGCCGTCCAGGGGAATCCCGGTTTTCGGGTCCTTGCTCTTCTTGATCTCGATGCCATCGGGGTTGTTGGAGCCGACCTCGTGCAGTGCCAGGAGGTGCGCGGCCACCAGGCCGGCCAGCGCGAATGGAATGGCGATGACATGGAAGGCGAAGAAGCGGTTCAGCGTCGCGTCGGACACGACGTAGTCGCCGCGGATCCAGATCGCAAGATCCGGCCCGATAATCGGGATGGCGTCAAACAGGTTCACGATCACCTGGGCGCCCCAGTAGGACATCTGGCCCCACGGCAGCAGATACCCGAAAAACGCCTCGGCCATCAGGCACAAGAAGATGAGCATGCCGATAATCCACAGCAGCTCGCGGGGCTTGCGGTAAGACCCGTACAGGAGCGCGCGGAACATGTGCAGGTAGACGCAAACGAAAAACGCCGAGGCGCCGGTCGAATGCATGTAGCGTATCAGCCAGCCCCAGGACACGTCGCGCATGATGTACTCGACCGACGCGAACGCCACGGTCGCGTCGGGCTTGTAATTCATCGTGAGGAAAAGGCCGGTTGCGATCTGCAGCACCAACACCAGCAGCGCCAGGGAGCCGAAGTAGTACCAGAAGTTGAAATTCTTCGGCGCGTAATACTCGGTCAGATGGCTCTTGAGGGTGGCCATGAGCGGGAAGCGCTCGTCGACCCAGGTCAGGATGCCGTTGAACGGACCGGCGCCGGTGACAGGCTGTTTTTCGGTGGCGGCCATCGCTTACGCCTTCTTGTCTTCGCCGATGAGGAGCTTGGCGTCGGACAGGTACATGTAAGGCGGCACTTTCAGATTGTCCGGTGCCGGCTTGTTCTTGTAGACGCGTCCGGCAAGATCGAACAGTGAACCATGGCATGGACAGTAGAATCCGCCTTTCCATTCCGGGTCGAATGCCTCCGGACCCGGCTTGAGGCGGTCGGAAGGGGAACAACCAAGATGCGAGCAAATCCCGACGACGACCAGGTACTCGGGCTTGGCCGAGCGGAATTCGTTGCGTGCGTATTCGGGCGTCAATTCCGACGGTTTACGCTCGCTGTTCGGATCTGCAACCTTTTCCTTGGCTGCCTTGACCGCATCGAGCATTTCCTTGGTCCGATGCAGAATCCAAACCGGCTGGCCACGCCATTCCACCCGCATCATGTCGCCGGCGGCGAGATAACCGATGTCCACTTCCACCGGCGCTCCGATCGCCTTGGCGCGCTCCGAGGGCAGCATCGACGAAACAAACGGGACCGCTGCAGCGACCGTCGCCGCACCTCCGGCACAAGTAGTCGCTATGAGAATGTTGCGCCGGGCCTGGTTGAATTCCGGTTTATCGCTCATGAATTAGAAACCCCTTGCGCACAGCAGCACCCTGGGCGAATACCGACAAACGCCCAAACGGTGTCAAATGGCGTTTATTGACGATTGCTAAAAACGGACTATCGCTTAGCTAGATGACTACCGGATCTACCTCGACAGGATCCACTCGACCGTGCTCTTTAG
>SCTX01000121.1 GCA_004298385.1 Betaproteobacteria bacterium
TCTGTCACCTCTTCTCTTTCGCCTGTTTCATCTCCTCCGCCAGTTGCACGCGCAAATTGCGAAGGCGCGCCTCGACACTGGAGAGCTGGTAGAAGTCGCCATCGCCGCTTTTCTGCGCCAACTGCAACTGCTCGATGGCCGAAGACACGCTGCCCTGCAGCACGTACGCCTCGGCCTGCGCCTGGTGCTGCAACAAGCGCTTGCCCAGAGCCGCATAGCCCTTCGCCTGCAGCAGGTACAGCCGCGCATCGCGCGGATAATTCTTGAGTTGTTCGTCCAGCAGGGACGCTGCCTCCCGATTCTGTCCCAACTGCTGCAGCGCGCCGATATAGGCAAAGTTGAGCGCGCGGTTGTTGGGATAGCGGACGAGCGCCTGCCTGAGGGCGTCGGCAGCGCCCTGGTTGTCGCCCTTGGCCTGTTTGATGCGCGCCGAGAGCCCTGCAAACATCGGGTGGTCCGTGGTCTTGAGCAGCGGCGCGAGCTCCGCCTCGGCGCGGGCAGGTTCCTTGGCGCGCAGCAAAGCCACGGCCAAACCATAGCGTGCCGCGATTTCATTGCTGAATTTCTTCTCGCGCAGGTCGCCTTCGAGCTGCGCCAGCGCGTCGCGCGAGGTCCCCTGATCGGCGCGCAGCTTGGCGCGTACCAGTTGGAAATCGAGGCTGTCGGGCGCCTGTTTGTATGCCAGTCCCTGAATCCGGTTCTCCGCGTCGGCGATGCGCTCGGTGGTAACCGGGTGACTGCGCAGATAAGCAGGCGCATTGTTTTCGTACAGACGCCCGGCTCTTTGCATGCGCGCGAAAAACGCCGGCATCGCGCGCACATCGAAGCCTGATTTCTCCAGGGTCAGGAACCCGAGTCGATCGGCTTCGCGCTCGAACTCGCGCGTAAAACCGATCTGCGCGGTGATTGCGCCCGCCTGCCCGATGGTGGCGGCAGCCGATCCGAGCTGGGAATTGCGCGCAATGATCGCCAGCGCCATTGCCGCCAGCATCGCCGCGGAAAGCTGTCCTTCCTTGTCGATCATGCGCGAGAGGTGGCGCTGGGTGACGTGCGCGATTTCGTGCGCCAGCACCGCGGCCAGTTCCGATTCGCTTTGCGCGGTGGCAATCAGGCCAGTATGCACGCCGATGTAGCCGCCCGGCAGGGCGAAGGCGTTGAGCGTGCTGTCCTTGACCAGGAAAAACTCGAAATTTTGGCGCACATCCTGGCTGTTGGACACCAGGCGGTAGCCGAGGGCGTCGAGATACCCGGTGATTTCCGGATCCTCGGCAAAGGCGGGATCGTGCAGACGGATGTCGCGCATGATAGCCTCGCCGACGCGACGCTCGGCCTGCGGCGTCAACGAGAGTTGCGCCGCGTCCCCCAGGTCGGGCAGCCCCTCGGCCATGGCGGGCGGCAGGCACAACAGGAATAAGGCGAACAAGCTGCTGATACGCATGGTGATATGATACTCCGCCATGAAACGAAGTTCCCCCGACAAGCCAATAAAGTTCAGCCATTTCGACGCACGCGGCCAGGCGCACATGGTCGACGTCGGCGCTAAGGCCGAGACGCGCCGCATCGCGCGCGCGCGCGGCAGCATACGCATGCAGCCGGCAACTCTGCGCCTGATCCAGGAGGGCACGGCAACAAAAGGCGACGTGCTGGGCGTGGCGCGCCTGGCTGCGATCCAGGCGGCAAAGCGCACCGCCGACTTGATCCCGCTCGCGCACCCGCTCGCGCTGACCCGCGTCGGCGCCGAATTCGAAGCCGACGCCGTCCAGTGCGGCATTACGCTCACGGTCACGGTCGAGACCCTGGGCCGCACCGGAGTTGAAATGGAAGCCCTGACTGCGGTCAGCGTAGGCCTGCTCACCATTTACGACATGTGCAAGGCGATCGATCGCGGCATGCGCATCGATGGCGTATTACTGCTGGAAAAGAAAGGCGGCAAGTCGGGGCACTACCTTAGGGCCTGTTGACATTCACCGCATGAATCGCGCCGAGTGTTAACCGGCCCTGGTCCGCAGGCATGAATCCGCAGCCGCGCCTCCCGCCGGTTGCCTGTGCACATTGGCGCCGGCAGCAATACCGGCGTAACGGCGGAAACATTTCGTAACAGCGCCGCCGCGGACCTGCATGGTAAGCTTCGCGTTACTTGCGCTTGACTCACCGAACCGATGAAAAAGACCCTGCTGTGGATCATCGCCGCCGCCACCCTGGCGGCTGCCACTTTCGGCGCTTACCGTTACACCTCGGGCAAGGGCGACGAGCCTGCGTACCGCTTCGGCAAGGTGGAGAGAGGGCCGATCACGGCGGCGGTCGCCGCCACCGGGACGCTCAACCCGGTGAAGTCGGTGCTGGTGGGGTCGCAGGTTTCGGGGCAGATCAAGGAACTCTTCGTCGACTTCAACTCGGTGGTCAAGCAAGACCAGGTCATCGCGCGCATCGACCCGGAGTCGTTCGAGCTCAGGGTAAGGCAGGCGATGGCCGACCTGGAGGCGACCAGGGCGACGGTCCTGACGCAGATGGCGGGCGTGGGCGCGCAGCGCGCCGAGGTTTCGCGCAGTGAAGTCAACCTGGCGGACGTCAAGCGCGACTACGAGCGCAAGCAGATGCTGGTCGAAAAGGGTTTCGTTTCCACGGCCGACCGCGACAAATCCCTGGCTGTTTACAACGGCGCCCAGGAACAGCTCAAGACGGCGCGCGCGCAACTCGCTGTGGCCGAGGCACAGGCGAAAAACGCCCAAGCGGTGGTCAAACAGCGCGAGTCGCAATTGGCCCAGGCCAGGGTCGACCTTGACCGCACCATCATCCGCGCGCCGGTCGATGGCGTGGTGATCAAGCGCAGCGTGGATGCCGGTCAGACCGTGGCGGCGAGCCTGCAGGCGCCCGAACTGTTCCAGATCGCCCAGAACCTGCGCGAAATGCAGGTCGAAGCCTCGATCGACGAAGCCGACGTCGGACGCACCAAAGTCGACCAGAGCGCGACGTTCACCGTGGACTCGTTCCCGGGCCGCACCTTCAGCGGCAAGGTCATGCAGGTGCGCAAGGCCGCTCTGGTGGTGCAGAACGTGGTCACCTACATCGTGGTGATTTCGGCGGCGAACCCGGATCTGCAGTTGCTCCCGGGCATGACCGCCAACGTGCGCATCACCACCGACCAGCGCGACAACGTCCTCAGGCTGCCGAACGCGGCCTTGCGCTTCCGGCCGGCGGGGTTCAGCGAAACCGGCGCGCCAGGCGCTACCGGCGGCGATGCGCCGGCTGCGGCAGCCGCTGCGGGCGGCAACACCGGACAGCAACTGCGAGCGCGCCTGGTGAGCGCGCTCGATCTGGACGCCGAGCAGCAGGCCAAGCTGGAGCCGATTTTCGCCGACCTGCGGCAGAAGCTCGGCGGCGTACGGGAACTGCCGGAAGCCGATCGCGCCAAGGCGGGTGAGCGTGCGCGCATCGAGATGCGCGCCAGGATCATGGAGATACTCAGACCGGAACAGAAACGGAAATACGAAGAGATCGTTGCTGAATCCACCGGCCGCGCTTCCGGCGCGAGCACGGGTCGCGGGCGCGTGTTCGTGGCCGATGCCGGCGGCACGCTGCGCGCGGTCAACGTGCGCACCGGCCTTTCCGATGGCAGCATGACCGAGATCGCCACAGGCGAACTCAAGGAAGGCGACCAGGTCGTCATCGGCACGGCGCAGGCCGGCAGCAGCAGCGCGCCGCGCCCGAGCGGGCCGCGTTTGCCGTTCTGAGCGACACAGGGGCATGATGCGAACCTCATTCCCGCGCGCGCGTTCCAACCAACATGGCTGACGCGCTGATCCAGACCACGGATCTGGTCAAGGAGTATCTCGTCGGTGAACAAACCGTTGCCGCCTTGCGCGGCATATCGGTGTCCATCGAAAAAGGCGAGTTCGTCGCCGTCATGGGACCGTCCGGCTCGGGCAAATCGACTTTCATGAACCTGATCGGCTGCCTCGACAGCGCGACGCGTGGCGATTACGTCCTCGCAGGCGAAAGGATTTCTGCGCTCTCGGGCGACGCGCTGGCCGCGATCCGCAACAAGCGCATCGGCTTCGTGTTCCAGCAGTTCAATCTGTTGCCGCGCACCAGCGCGCTGGACAACGTCGAGCTGCCCCTGCTCTACGGCGGCGTGCCCGCCGCCGAGCGTCACGAGCGCGCGAAAAAACGGCTGGCCGAAGTCGGCCTCGCCGACCGCATGGACCATCATCCGGCCCAGCTTTCGGGCGGCCAGCAGCAACGCGTGGCGATCGCGCGGGCGCTGATCAACAATCCGGTGCTGATCCTCGCCGACGAGCCCACGGGGGCGCTCGATTCGCGCACCAGCGTGGAAGTGATGGCTCTGCTGCAACAGCTCAATCGCGACGGCATGACCGTGGTGATGGTGACCCATGAACAGGACATCGCGGCTTTCGCCCGGCGCAACATCCATTTCCGCGATGGCTTGGTGGTCGAGGATCATCCGGTGCCAAAGATCAATGACGCCGAGGCCATGCTGCGCCGGGGCCGGGCGCCGGCAAAGGTGGCTTGAATGGACCTGCCAGACTTACGCGTCGCCCTGCGCGCGCGCAAAACCTTAGTCCGGATGGTTGTCTGAATCATGGACCTGCTCGCCACACTCCGCATCGCCCTGCGCGCCCTCAAGGTAAACAAGCTGCGCTCCGTCCTCACCATGCTCGGCATCATCATCGGCGTCGGCGCGGTGATCACCATGATCGCGGTCGGCGGCGGCGCGCAGGCGCGCGTCGAGGAGCAGATCAAGAGCCTCGGCTCCAATCTGATGATCATCGTCCCCGGCTCGACCACTTCGAGCGGGGTGCGCCTGGGCGGCAGCTCGGCGCAGACGCTGACCGAAGACGACGCCTGGTCGATCACGCGCGAAGTGCACGAGGTGCAGGTATCGGCGCCGTCCAGCCGCGGCAGCGGCCAGATCGTCGCCGGCAACAGCAACTGGTCCACGGTGATCCAGGGGGTGACGCCCGAATACCTGGAAGTGCGCGACTGGCCCATCGTCTCCGGCCGCGGCTTCGAGCCCCAGGAAATATCGGGCGCGGGCAAGGTCGCGCTGATCGGCCAGAGCGCGGCGAAGCAGCTCTTCGGCGACGCCGATCCGGTGGATCAGCAGATACGCATCCGCAAAGTCCCGTTCACCATCGTCGGCGTGCTCGACAAGAAAGGACAGAGCATGATGGGGCAGGACCAGGACGATGTTGTCCTGGTGCCGCTGACAACCGCGCGGAACCGCCTGTTCGGCAACCCGCAGGGCAAGCTGCGGCGCGTCGGCGTGATCTCGGTCAAGGTGCGCGACGGCCAGAACATGAAGGAAGCCGAGGACAGGATCCGCGAACTGATGCGCCAGCGCCACAAGCTGCAGCCCGGCGCCGACGACGACTTCACCATCCGCAACCTCACCGAAATCCTGCAGGCGCAGGAGGCCTCGAGCAAAGTCCTGACGCTGCTGCTCGCGGCGGTCGCCTCGGTGTCGCTGCTGGTCGGCGGCATCGGCATCATGAACATCATGCTGGTATCGGTGACCGAGCGCACGCGCGAGATCGGCCTCAGGATGGCGGTCGGCGCGCGCGCCGGCGACATCCTCAAGCAGTTCCTGGTCGAAGCGGTGACCCTGTCTCTGATCGGCGGGCTGCTCGGCATTGCGTTCGGCCTCGGCGGCTCGCTCGCCATCGGGGAATTCGCAGGCTGGCGCACCAGCCTGTCGCCGGAATCGGTGGTGCTTGCGGTGGGCTTCGCCGCGGCGATCGGAATATTTTTCGGTTTCTATCCGGCGCGCAAAGCCTCCAGACTGTCGCCGATCGAAGCGCTGCGTTACGAGTAGCTCAGCGCGCGGAACGCAAGCGGGAAAACCAGTTCCGCTTTTCGCCGGATGGCGTCAGCACTCGTCCAGAAACGCTTCCAGCACCTCGCGCGGGAGCACGACATCGCATTCGGCCAGCACCGCATGCGAAGCATAATCCGGCTCCGCGCAAAGGTAGGTGAAATCGTGCCCGATCGGCGCCGATACGTAATAGTGCCGCGGCTGATACAGACCCCGCGCGACGATGACGCCGACCCTGGCATGGGCGGGCGCTATGAGCAAATTGACCAGCGCCGCGCCTTCCACCCCGAGAATGAATTCCGCGGACCGGAACAGCGCCAACTGCTCGGCGGCGCCCATGCCTTGCGCATCCACCGCGACGAAGCCGTGCTGCTCGAGCAGCGGCAGCAGTTCGGCCTCGTTGGCAAGCCTGCGCGTCGCCGCGCCTCGCCGCGACAAATAGATGCGCCGCGGCGCATCGATCGCGGGCGCGATGCGCCGCGCCAGTTCCCGGCGCAGATGCTGGATCGCCACGGGCGAAATGAAATGGCCGGTCGTGACCATGGAGGCGGCGTGAAGCTCGCGGCATTCGAGCATGGCGTCGGCCGGAACTTCGATACGCCCGTCCGGGCCAAAGCCCAGCAATTGCAGCAGCTCCTCCTGCCAACTGGTGAGGGATGCCAGCACTATCAGGGGCAGATCCTGCAGCTCCGGCTGCTGCTCGATTACCCACAGCCGCGCCAGCGATTCGAACACCCACTGGAAATGGTTGCTTCCGGCGCCCAGCCACACGCAGGGTTCGTCCACCGCCAAGCAGCGCTCGGGCAGGGCCAGCAGCAGCCGACCGTCATCGGCGCAATGCCGGATCGCGCCGCCCTCGCGCAGCGCGTATTGCTGCGGAAAGCGCACGAAACCGTCCAGGAACAGGTGGCCGTCGGATGAAAGCAGCAGCAGATCCTTCGGTAGCACCCGCACCCGGGCGACCCGCGCAAGAAAAATTTCCAGCGCGAACGGTTTGGGCAGGGCGAAATGCCGCGACTTGTCCTCGGGCAGCGCCTTGGGCTGCGGCAGGCGCAGCCATTGCGGCCGCGCCAGCCGCGTATAACGGTTGCCGCCGGCGGCGCACCACAGGTCGATCTGACCCAGCCGCGCCCGCGCGGCACGCAGCCCGGTCGCGCCTTCCGGCGAGGGCCGGTTGCGCAGCGCCTCATCCAGGTGCGCCAGGGCCGCGTTTTCGTGGCAGAGCTCGAAACTCGCCTTGGCGGCAAGATAGGCGGCAGGGCCGTGGTCCGGCTGCAATTCCAACGCCGCGCTAAGGCTTTGCAGCGCGGCGCGGGTGTCCCCCAGGGCAATGAGCGCGCGCGCGAGGAGATAATGCGCCTCGGCATGCCCGGGCTCAAGTCGCAACGCCGCTTGCAGCTTCTCCGCGGCGAGCGCGGGCTTATCCTCGTCCAAGCGGATCCGGCCAAGATAGAAATTCGCCTTGGGCGAATCCTGGCTCAGCGTCAGCACGGTCTCCAGATGAACCGCTGCCTGTTGCGCCAATCCCTGATCCAGCAGCACCAACGCGTAATTAAGGTGCGCGTCGGCAAATTCCGGGTCGAGCGCTATCGCCCAAGCGATATGCCGCGCCGCCTGGTCGAGTTCTCCGAGCGCGCGGTAGGCAACGCCGCAATTGGTGTGAATCGCGGCGGTCCTGGCGCCGCCGACGAGCGCCATTTCGATCAGTGTCACGGCCTCGCGGTAGCGGCCGCGCTGGTGCGCGATGAGGCCGGATAGATGCAGGGCCGTTTGATGGCCAGGCATATCGCGCAGCACCTCCCGGTACAAAGCCTCGGCAGCGTCAAACCTGCCCTCATTATGCAAGCGGATCGCTCGTTCCAGTTTTTTATCGCTATCTTGCTGATCCATGGGGGGCGCTGCGCCGCGAGAAAAACCTGCGCTTCATTATAGCAACCTCCATCCCGCGCCCGTTGTGACTTGCCGGCCGTTTCAGAATCACCGAAACGGCCGCTGACTTAGGCAAGCACGACGGGAAGCGCCCCGAAGGTCTCGATCCCCCTTCCTCGGTCCCGCTTCCTCGGTCCCGCTTCCTCGGTCCCGCTTGACGGGAGACGGGAGAGGGGAAAGTCCCCTCGGGGGATATTTCCTCGTTTCCTAATGCGTACAAAGTTGCTGGTTCGGGTATTGAATGTCCGCTAGAATCCGATCGTTATCCATCCTGGCCGTTCGCATGAGCGACAGCGTTGCGCAGATACCGCTGTTCAAAGTCTTCATGGCCCCGGAAGCCGCGTTGCTGCCGCGCCTGCGCGAGGTGCTCTACAGCGGCCAGATCGGCGAAGGGCCGCCGGTAGCCGAATTCGAGCAGCGTTTCGGCGCATTCGTCGGTCAGCCCCAGGTGCTGTCCTTTTATTCCGGAACCGCGGCGTTGCATGTCGCGCTGCTGCTTGCCGGGGTCGGACCTGGCGCTGAAGTCATCTCCACGGCGATGACTGCGGAGCCGACCAATCTCGCCATTCTGCATGCCGGCGCGCAAGTGGTATGGGCCGATGTCGATCCGCGCAACGGCAACCTCGCGCCCGGAGCGATTGCCGCGAAAATCACGCCGCGCACGCGTGCCATCATGGTAGTGCACTACGGCGGAGTTCCGGCCTCGATGGCCGCGATCCGCGCCCTTGCCGTAAGCCACGGCCTGCCGGTGATCGAGGATGCCGCGCATGCGCTGGGCGCGCGCTATGCCGGCCAGCCGATCGGCGGCCAGTCGGAATACGCGATGTATTCGCTGCAGGCGATTAAGCACCTCACCACGGTGGACGGCGGCATGCTCGCCTGCCGCAATCCGACCGACCTGCCGCGCGGCCGCCGCCTGCGCTGGTTCGGCATCGACCGCGCCGCGCCGCGCACCGAAGTCGACGTGGCGGAGGTGGGCTACAAATACCATATGAACAACGTCACTGCCACCATCGGGCTGGTGCAACTGGAACACATCCGGCCGGTGATCGCGCGCCATATCGCCAACGGCAAATATTTCGACGCCGCGCTGCGCGGCATCGCCGGGATCGAGCTGTGCGCCTGGGATGCGGCGGCCGAGCCCTCCTACTGGTTCTACACCGTGCTCGCCGAGCGCCGCGACGAGCTCGCGCGCCGGCTCACCGAACTCGGCATCGGCAATTCGCTCGCGCATAAACGCAACGACCGCCACAGCGTGTTCGCCGCGAGCCGCTGCGAATTGCCCGGCCTGGACCGGTTCTACGACGCCATGCTGCATATCCCTTGCGGCTGGTGGGTGGGCGACGCCGAGCGCGAGCGCATCGCCGACGCGCTGCGCCAGGGCTGGTAGCTTCAGGTGAGCGTCCGCATTCCGCTGTTCAAGGTGCACATGCCGGCGGGCGCGGCCGCGGCGCTAGCGACCACGCTCGCCAGCGGCTACCTCGCGCATGGCGCCAAGGTCGAGGAGTTCGAGACGAAGCTCGCCGCCTACACCGGCAACCCGCGCGTGTGCGCGCTGAGCGAGGTATCGGGCGCGCTGACCATGGCCTTGTTTATGGCCGGCGTGCGCCCGGGAGACGAGGTGATCGTCTCGCCCATGGTCTGCCTCGCCACCAGCATGCCCATCGCCAACCTCTTCGCCCGTCCGCGCTGGTGCGATGTGGACCCGGCCACCGGCATGCTCGATCCCGCGCGCATCGCCGATCTGGTGACGCCGCGCACCCGCGCCATCCTCGTCTATCACTGGTCCGGCGACGTAGCGGACCTAGAGGCCTTGCAGGCAACTGCGCGCGCGCACGGCCTGAAACTGGTCGAAGACGCTTCCGAGGCCTTCGGCGCCGAGTGCGGCGGCGCGAAGCTTGGCCATCACGGGAGCGATTTTTGCATCTACTCTTTCTCGGCGGTGCGCCAGATCACCGCCGGCGAAGGCGCCGCCCTGCTCTGCGCCAGCCCGGAAAATCACGAACAGGCGCGCCGGCTGCGCCGCTACGGCATAGATCAGGCGAGCTTCCGCCTTGCCTCGGGCGACCTCAATCCCGACAGCGATATTGCGGTTCCCGGCTTCAATTTCTGCATGAACAATATAGCGGCGAGCATAGGCCTGGCGCAGTTTCCCCAGGTGGAGGACATCGTCCGACGCCAGCGTGCCAACGGCCGCTATTACGACAGCGCGCTCGCCGGCGCTGCCGGCCTCACCCTGCTCCGGCGGCGCGAGGATGCGGTGTCGGGCTACTGGACCTACTCGCTGCGCGCCGAGCGGCGCGCGGACCTGCTGCGCAAGCTGCAGCAGAACGGCATCGGCTGCCAGCGCCTGCATATGCGCAACGACCGCTATTCCTGCTTTGCCGATGCGCGCCGGGACGGCGCGCTGCCCGGCGTGGATCTGTTCGATCGCGAGAACCTGTCCATCCCCTGCGGCTGGTGGCTGTCGCCCGAGGAGCGCGAGCGCATCGTCGCCTGCATCCGCGCCGGATGGTAGCGCCGGCCCCAGCGATAGCGTGCTGCGGCAGCGAGGAGTTCGACGCGCTGCTCGCGCTGCTCGACCAGGAATTCGTCTTCGGCAAAGGACGCCGGCTTTCCTTGCAACAGCGCTTCCCCGCCACCCTAGACCGGCAGCGGGCGCGCAACATCCTGCTCGCACGCGCCGACGGCGGCATCGCCTCCGCCCTCGTCACCAAGACCTTTACCTGGATCACCCCGGAGCGCAACTGGCGCGCGGCCATGATCGGCATGGTGTATACGCGGCCGGAGTTGCGCGCTCGCGGCGTGGCCAGTGCGCTGATGCGCGCAAGCCAGGCGAAGCTCGCCGAAGAAGGCATCGAATTTGCGGTGCTGTGGACCGCGCAGCCCGATTTCTACGCCAGGCTGGGCTGGTCGGGCATCGATTGCGGCACGCTGGGCCACGCGCATGCCATGGCGCCCGATGCGAGCCGCGCGGCGCCGCCGCCCGGCGAAGCCGATATCGCCTGGGCCGAGGCGCTGCGGCCGCGATACGCGCCGGAGCGCGCCGAGCGTACTGAGAGGACCTACGCTACGCTGCTGCCTCCCGCGCAACACCTGGAATTGCTGCGCGGCGACGCCGCCTACGCGATCGTGGGCCGCGATGGCGACCAAGGATACCTGTACGAGATGCTCGGCGATAGCGCCGAACTGCCGACACTCTGGGCGAGGCTCGCGACCCGCTACCGGTCGCTGTATCTGAACCTGGGCCAGGGTACGGCCGCGCAGCGCTTCCTGTCGGCCCGGGACGGGATCGCCTGGCAACCGCAACGCCTCGCGATGTGGCTGCCGCTCGCCGCCTCGGCGCGCGATGCGCGCTTTGCCGACTGGTACGTTCCTTTCCTCGATCGAATCTGAATTTGCATTATGGCTGTCGCTTGAAACGATAGATGGCGATGCGACCGTCGTCACCGGAGAACTCAAATCCCGTGGACTGATGCAACTTGATCGAAGCGGTATTTGTCAATAAAATCTCCGCAGTGAGATCCGCACAACGCTCTTGCGCGTAACGAACCAGTCTTGTCGCCACCCCGGTCTTGCGGAAACGCGCATCGACCGCTTCGGTGACGAAGCAACCTGTCGATTCCTGGCGTAGCAGCAGATAACCCGCCCGTTTGGCGCTCATCCATGCTATGTATACTTTAACGTTTGGCGGCTGGTTGACATAAAAGCGTAACTGCTGCAAATATCCAAGCGGCGCAGTGTCATTGGTCATCTGATCCCGGACCCGATTGCGCAGCCGCCGCAGGAACAGAAAGTCGGAGACGGACGTCGCTGCGCGAATGTCGAATTTGTAACTGTCAGAGGATGTCATGGCCAGGGCCCCGAAAAACGATCTTCCGATGATGTCCACCGAAGACGGCATCGTACTCTTCCACCCGCACATGCCCAAGAAAGCGAAGCAGTACGTCTGCGACACGCTCGACAGCCGTTGGATCGGCCAGGGTCCGAAGGTCGATCTGTTCGAAGCGCGCTTTCGGGCACAATTCCACCAGCCCGGCCCCTGCGTGTCCACAGGTTCCGGTACCGATGCGCTCCACTTGGCCTATCTGCTTGCCGGCATCAAGGCCGGCGATGAAGTGCTGGTGCCGTTGTTTACCTGCACGGCGACAAATATGCCGTTACTATACATCGGAGCCAAACTGAAGTTTGTCGATGTCGATCCGCGCACACTGAACATCTCGGTCGAGGATCTGAAACGCAAGATTTCCGACCGAACCAAGGCCATCGCCTGCGTGCATTACGGCGGACTTCCCTGCGATATGGCCGAGATACGCGCCGTGGCCGACCGATATGGCATTCCGATCATCGAAGACGCGGCCCATGCGCTGGGCGCCACCTATGCCGGCAAGCCGATAGGCGCGCTCTCAGAGTTCACCATGTACAGTTTTCAGGCGATCAAACACCTGACGACCGGCGATGGTGGCTTGGTTACCTTCCTCGACGAAAGCCTTGCCCCTCTCGCTCGCCGGCTTCGCTGGTTCGGCATTGATCGAACGGACAAACAGAAGGGAATCTGGGAAAACGATATCACGGAGGTCGGCTACAAGTATCAAATGACAGACATCGGCGCTGCAATCGGGCTCGCGGGGCTGGAGGAGTTCGACGAGACGCTCGCCCACCGCCGCGCGCTCTATCGGCGCTACGTCGAAAAACTGAAGCACGTCTCCGGCGTCACGATCGTGAACGACTTCGATCCGCGCAAGGAACACGCCGCCTGGCTGTTTACGATTCTGGTCGAGGCGCGCATGGACTGCCAGCTCAAATTGCGCAGCCGCAGAATCGAATCCGCGCAGACGCATTTCCGCAACGACCGGTATACGGTATTCGGCTGCAACGAGGACTTCCCGGCGATGGATTCCGTCGACGAAAAGTATCTCGTCCTTCCTCTGCATACCAAGATGACTCTGGATCACGTGGACAGCGTATGCGACGTATTGAAGGAGGGCTGGTGAGCCGCCCGGATTCGCAGGGCCGATCATGACTTGAGAAAACGGCTTCCGTTGATCCGTCTCGGCAAGTACCGGGGCGGAAGAACCGCCGCTTTGCGTATCGGTTTGCCGAGCGCCCGGTGAGACGACTGGTCCAGATTGGCTGTCACCTGGCTTGCATCCGCCGATGCCGGCCAGCACGAACCGCGGAACCTCTGCCGCGACGCCCATCTTAGCGCCGCTCGAGCACCGCGATACAGGTGGCGCCGAAAGGAAAAAAGGCACGAGGCGCGAAGGCGGCCTCGAACGACAATACGCCATAGAGCCATCGGTTTAGCTTGTGGCCAGGCAAAGCCGCCTCATCTCGTCCGCCCGAAGGCAGAACCCGTTTGCATAGACGGACTGCTGCAATCAGAGGGAAAAGCAAGGCGTTGAAGTAGCCTAAGCGGAGCACCCGAAGGCCCGCAACGGTCGCCTTGCGCCGAAGGTGACCCGCGCTGTAGCGGCGATAGTGGTGATGCAAACGATCATGTGATCCGTACAGCCACTGGTAGGCGGGGACGGTCACCACTGCGAGGCCTCCAGGCTTGATGCGTTTGGCTACGGCACTGAGCGCCGCCTCGTCGTCGTCCACATGCTCCAGGACATCGAGCAAGCACACTAGGTCGAACAACTCCCCGTGGAACGGTATCCGGTCGGGAAGCCAGCCTTTTTGGATTTCGCAATTCGAGACCTCGCGCGCGCGGGCGAGCGCGAAATCGTCTATCTCAACGCCGCATACCGTGCCGAACTGTGTCAGCATCGGCAGGTTGCCACCGGTACCGCACCCGATTTCGAGAATCCGCGCACAAGCGGGCAAACGTAACTGTGCGATGATTGCGCGCAGGATCTTGCGTCGTCCGGCGAACCACCAGTGCGCTTCCTGCGTCTGCGCCATCAGTCGATAGACCGAAGAGTCCATCAGCTTCTGCGCTCGTGAATCTTGCGCACGATATAGACGGGACGCTGTTTAGCTTCCGTGTAAGTACGCCCCAGGTATTCGCCAATAATGCCGAGACCAATTAGCTGAAGTCCACCGAGAAAGGTAACCGCCACAAAAAGGGAGGCGTACCCCGGCATGTCAACGCCGTGGATCAGCGTGCGCACGACAATGAACGCGCCATAGCCGAGCGAAGCTCCGGCAACCACGAGACCGATGTAAGTCCAGACGCGCAGGGGCATCGTGCTAAACGACGTCATTCCTTCCAAAGCGAGATTCCACAGCCGCCAACCGCCGAATTTCGAGGCGCCACCCGATCGGGCTTCACGCACATACTCCACTGCAGCCGTGTTGAAGCCAACCCATGCGAAGATACCCTTCATGAATCGCTGCCGCTCCGGGAGGTGGCGAATAGCCTCAACCACGCATCGATCCAGCAGTCTGAAGTCGCCGACATTCTGCGGAAGCTGGATGTTGGCCAGGCGATTGTGAATTCTATAGAACCATCCTGCCGTAAAGGATTTAACCCAGCTATCGGTGGATCGGTCGACTCGTTGCGCCAGAACCACCTCGAAACCCTCGCGCCATCTCTCAAGCATTTGCGGGATCAATTCAGGCGGGTCCTGCAAGTCGGAATCGATTGGAATAACTGCGTCGCCGCGCGCGATGTCGAGACCCGCAGTCAGCGCGGCCTCTTTTCCGAAATTGCGGGACAGATCCACGACGCGGACACCCGGATATCTGCTTTGCGCGGCTAGCAGCCCGGTCAAGGTATTGTCGCGGCTGCCATCGTTGACGCAAATGATTTCAAATTCATCCCCCGTGGCATTCAGTACCGATATTAATCGGCCGAAGAATTCCCCGATGAGCTCTTGTTCATTATAGAAAGGGCAAACGATGGAAATCATGGTGGTTCGCTATGCGCTGACATTGAGCAGGCGGCGATACCTCTTGGCGCAATGGGAGAAGCGTCGCCGCAGATCCAGGGTTCTAGCTCAGACTAGCGGCTTCAGGAGTATGTGTCAAAGCCTGGGTTTTTCCGATGTGGAACCGACCGGTGCGGGTCATTGTGTCGGACGATCAGAAGCCGTTCGTCAAGCTTGTCCGCCGGCGCAAAGCAAGCAGCGCGACCCCGAGCACGCCTATCAAGGCTCCCTCCCTCTGGCCGGGGAGGCGGAAATCGAGTTCCACCGTGTGAGCACCCGCCTGCACTGGCGTTGCGAGCATGCCGAAATTCGCGCGTATCATCGCTGTGTCCTTGCCGTCGATTTTCAATGACCAGCCGCGATTGTAGGGAATGGAAAAAACCAGTATCCCCGCCTTGCGCGGGTGGATATTGCCTGAGATATGGCTATTTGAGAACTGTTCTATGCGCAGTCCCGTCTCTTGCAAGCCCGCGGCCGGTTCAAAGTACCTTTGATCGAGTACAACAATTCTTGAGCGCAGCAAATCGCCCAAATCGAACAGCTCACCACGTTCCGGAATGACATTGTCAACCACGGCAGCGTTGATAATGGCGATATCCCGATAGATATTGGCATCGGCCTCGGGAAGCGATGAAAGCTGCGATAAAGCGCCTCGCGTGATCTGCTTGGTCTGTACTATCCCCAGCGGCAGCGCCATTTCGTTGCGATAGATCCGGTAGTCGCGCTCTTCGCGTACGGCAACGAATCCAGGCCATTGCACCGGTTCTCTCGCGATGATGTATTTGACCCCGAGCAGGGTATTCAGCATAAAACGCGGACCGGCATTGGGCAGCCAGTTCGTGTGTGAGTTGAAATTGGCTCCGGCTCGGGGCGGGTCGATGAGCCCCATTCCGGTATTGAAATCGGCGACCCCGCTGCCATTGAAGTAGTACGATTTGATACCCATATAGCCCTGGGCCATGGCGTCGGCAAGGGCTACGGAATCGTAGGTTTTTTCAATGCGAAAGATTCCCTTGTCCATTTCGCGTATTGCCCGCAGCGCGTCGAGCGTAGCATCGCCATAGTCATGGAGTTCCGGCGAGACGCGTGACCGGCCCTCGACGTAGGAAGGCCGTGCGATCAGCACCGTTTCGACGATGACCGCACACAACAGGGCCAGCGGCAGCCAGCGAGCCGCAAGGACTTTTCGTTGGGCGAGCAACAGCAGCACGCCGGCCAGCATCGCGAGGGCCAGAATTTTTGCGACATGGGGCGCCCAGACGTACGCTCCCATGCTACCCGCCGTCACCAGGACAAGCAGGAGCAGGTAGCCTCCAACACCGGTTGCCAGAAGGCGAACGTCAACCCCGCTTTCGATCACGTGATCGACCGCCCGCGCAGCCAGCAGCAGCAATATGAGCGCGATCCAGAGCGTGGATACCCTAAAGTAGATTGCGGCAAATCCCATGGCGGAATAGCGAACCAGCGGAAATATGAAGTAGGCCGCGACGCCGCATAGAGCAATCAGGAGAATTTTCCGGTCGGTGGCAGAACGATTCCAGAGCTGTGGAATAAGCAAGAACAGCATGACTCCGATGAAAAAATCCGGCCCTTCGAAATAATTCCACAGCCCTTTGTATCCGCTGCCGACGTTGTATCCGCTGCCAATGCCGAAGATATCCTTGTGGAAAATACCGCCGATCTCGACCAGAACGAGCGGCCAATCATTTACACTGATGGCTTGCTGCCATAGGTTCTGGAAAAGAGCTCGCCCGCCGCCGACGCGCGGGCTGTCCAGCATCTGGAAGATGAGCGGAAGAAGAAATGGGGCCGCCAATAGATAACCAATGACCGCGAGGGGAACCACGCCTGTCAGCCAGGTCTTGAATAGAACCCTGGGTTCGCTGCTCGTAAGAATGCAGGCCACGCAGGTCAGCAGCAGGAAGACGCCCACGGCCACGAAGAAGACACCCGATATGAGCGAAACCGCCAAGACCAAAGGCAATGCAATTACGTTGCCGGTGCGTAGATGTCCGACGATTGCCCAGAGGATCAGCGGGTAGAAGACGAATTCGGTGGCATGTAGATCCCACTGGCCATTGACGACGACATAGCCGCAAAATGAATACGCGAGCGCGGCAATAACCGCAGTCTCCCAGCGCGTGACGAAGCAACGGATCAGAGCGAAAAAGGATGCTCCTCCCAGCACGATCTTCAGCAGATAGACCCAAATGCGCAAGGCGAGGACGTTGTCGGGCCCGCCGGCCTGGTTCAGCAGCGTGAACGCATCACCCAGCAACCAGGCTGTCGGACTGCCCAGACCGATCTCGAACGACCAGCCGGTAAATCCTTCACGGGCGATGGTGCGAGCCATGTGCATCGCATAGGGGACATAGGCGAAGTAACTGTCGCTGCCGATGTCGGTGTAGGCAAAATAAAACTTGCCGGAGAGAAAATCCCAGAAAATCACCACGGCAAGGAGCGCCTGCAGACAGAGAAGCACCAGCCAAGCCCTGTATGTCGTCATTTTCATGGAATGCATTCTGAGGCGAAGGTCGCGCGCCTTGCCTCAGACCAGTTGTTCACCGACGGCAAATGCCTCGGGCGGCAGGCCGGCGAGATAACGCTTCCACATCGCCTCGAATGCGCTCTCCAGGTTGCGCACGAAGCGCGGCGTGTCGAACAGCGGCAGCCGTTCTCGGGCAGCCAAGATCCGGCGTAGGCTGCGCAACTCCGCCGGCTGGTGCGCAAGCCGTACCGCGGTGTTCTCGTAATCCGCCATGCTCCGGCAGGCCAGTTGCGGCAAGCCCGCCGCAACGACCAGGCTCGCGGCCACGCGCGCGGGAAAGGCGTCGCCCGGACAGGTGAGCACCGGCAGCCCGGCCCATAGCGCATCCGACGCGCTGGTGTGGGCGTTGATGGTGAAGGTGTCGAGAAACAAATCCGCCTGCGCGAGGCGCGCGAGGTGCCGCGGCTTCGGCAGCGTTTCCCCGAACACCAGCCGCGCCGGATCTATGCCGAGCGCGGCCGCTTCGCGCGCGAGGTTCGCGCGCGCCGCGGACTTGCTTGCATACAACCACAATACGCTGCCCGGCACACGCGCAAGTATGCGCATCCAGGCATGGAATACGGGTGACTCGATCTTGTACACATGATTGAAGCAGGCGTAAACGAAACCGCTTTCGGGAAGGCCGAGGGCGGCGCGCGTGGGACGTATTTGCGCAATCGGCTGGCGATAATCGTTCACCTGATAGCAATTGGGCATCCACACGAGCTTCTCGCCATAGTCTCCGGCGTGTTCCGGTGGCGCAACGACGCGATCGACGACGGCGTAATCATTCAGGCCACGGCCGGTGGAGGCCGGGTATCCCAGCCAGGCAACCCGCAGCGGCGCCGGCCGCAGCGCGAAGATTTCGGGACGGGCTTCGTGGGTAAAACCTTTCAGGTCGACCAGGATATCGATGCCGTCGCGGCGGACGCGCTCCGCGCTCTCGCCCGCCCTCTCGGCGCGGATATCGATGAAGCGGTCGACCGAGCCGGCGGCCTGGCGGCGATACTCGCTGCCGTCGTCCGCGCCGATCGAATAGGCGAATACCTCGAAGCGGCTGCGGTCGTGCAGCGCGAAAAAGCTCGCCATCAGGTGCATGGTCGGATGGCTGTGAAAGTCCGCTGACACGTAGCCGATGCGTAGACGCCTGCGCCCCAGCGGCGCCGGCGCTCGCCGTGGCGCTAGCGGCGCTCCCGCGGCCTTCAGCACACGCTCGCAGTAAGCTTGCGTGACGTCATGGCGCAGTTGCCGGGGAAGCGGATATTCATAGGCGACAAACGGATTGACGGTAGCGAATGCCGCATCGTCCGGGTGCGCTACCCAGCGCGCCAGCATGGTCTCCAGCCGCGCCACATCGGCGTCGCGGCCGCGCCAGTCGCAGGCCCAGGCGCGGTAGCGCATCGACCCGATCAATAGCGAAGGATCGTCGGCGCGGAGCGCGCAGGCGCGCCGGCTGAATTCGACCGCTTCGTCCAGCCGCTCCAGCGCGAAACAAAGACTCGCGTTGAGCGAAAGCGCCTCGACCCAATCCGGCCGGCAGGCCAATGCGCGCTCTCCCGCATCCAGCGCTTCGGCGAAGCGGCCCCGCCCTTCCAGCACCATGGCCAGGTTGAACTGAAAATTCGGGTGCTCCGGCGCGAGGCGCACCGCTACGCGCGCATGGCGCTCGGCCGCGTCCAGGTCCCCCTGCAAGCGCAGGGCTTCGGCGAAGTTGGCGCGCAGGAACGCCGTGTCCGGCGAACGCTCGACCGCCATGCCGATCAGCGCGACGGCTTCGTCGATGCGGCCGGTCTGATGGCACAGCAAACCCAGATAATGCAGGGCATCGGCATTGTCGGGCGAGCGCTCGAGGCATAGACGCAGGCATTGTTCGGCTTCGGCGATGCGTCCGGACTGGATGAGTTCGATCGCCTGATCAATCATTGGGGAAACATTGCTTCGCCGGCGGCGCTAAATCTAATTTCACGGCTTCTGCGGCCCGGCCGCCGGGCTCTCGCACCATTCTCGCCAGATGCCGCGGTAGATGTGTTCCAGCGCGCGCGTGTAAGCCTCGGCATCGCACAGGGGCGAGCGGCGCATGGTTTCCCGCAAATCGGCGCGCAGCCGCCGCAAACGCCCGAGATCCCGCGCCAGATCGCCGGCGATGGCGAGGTACTCGGCAGCATTGCGCGCGACCAACTGCGGCAAGCCGACCGCGGCAAGCAGACTCAGGCCGGCGCGCGACTGGAATACATCGCCGGCCAGGCTGACTACCGGTACTCCCAGCCACAGTGTCTCGCAGGTGGTCGCGCCGCCGTTGCAGGGATACGAGTCCAGCGCGATATCGACTTGTTGGTGCAATGCCCGGAATTCGCTCTTGGACAGGCGATCGCTGAATTCGAGGCGCCGCGCATCTACGCCTTTTTCGAGGAATATGCGCAGCACGCGCTCGCGCGCGTTGCCCGGCGGAATCGTAGCGAGGAGCAAGCGCGCATCCGGCACCTGAAGCAGAAGCCCGGCCCACAGGCCGATCAGTTCCGCGTTGAGCTTGACCACATTGTTCATCGAGCCGAAGGTCACATGGCCCTTCTCCAAGGCCGGCAGCGGACCTTCCGCGGCGACATCGTCAGCCGGCATGCGGTAACACCACAGGCTGTGCGGCATGCGCAGCAGCCGTTCGCGGTAACGCCCCTCAGTGACGCCGGGCGGATCTGCGTACGCATCGGTCAAGCGGTAGTCCATGGCGCGCATGCCGGTGGTGTTCGGGTAGCCGAGGAAAGTCAGTTGCAGCGGCGCCGGTCTGCGCGCAAACGCGAGCAGACGGTTGCCGCGGGTGTGGCCGGACAGGTCGACCAGCACGTCGATCGCATCCTGCTTGACGAGGCTTGCGGTCTGCGCATCGTCGAGCGCCCTGATGTCGCGCCAGGTGTGGCCATACAGGCCCCGGCTCGCCTCGGGCATGGGCGCATTACAGTAGCAGGTGATTGCACACAGTCGGGGCTCGTGGTGCGGCAGGAAAGAATGGATGAAGTCGGTCGCCGCATGTTCGAAAAAATCGGCCGACACGTAGCCGATGCGCAAACGGCGCTCGGTCTCGCGCGGGTTTGAAAATCCGTGTTCGCGCGAGAGCGGATCGGCAATGCGCCGGCCCCATTCGAAATGCTCGGCGGCGCTATCCTCGGGACTGGCACTATCGGAAAGATTGAGCGCGAACAGCAGGCTGCTGCGCGCCTCGGCGTAGTCGGGCGCCTCGGCGAGGCAGTCGCGGAACGCCGCCACCGCGCCGGCCGCCTCGCCGCGCAACATCAGGGTCAGGGCAAGGTTGTAATACAACGCGGCATTATGCGTATCGATGGCGAGCGCCGCGCGATACGCGGCGACCGCGTCGTCCAGCCGAGCGGCCTCGTGCGCGAGATTGCCGAGGTACATGAACGGGAGCACCGAGCCGGGATCACTCGCCGCGGCGCGCTCGAACGCCGCTCGCGCTTCGTCGCGGCGGCCGAGCGCGCGATAGGTCAGCCCAAGTTCGGCAAGGACTGCGACGTCCCTGGCATCGTGTTGCAGCGCGGCTTCCAGGCTGGCCAGCGAGGCGGCGGGTTCGCCGCGCTCGCGTTCGGCGCGGCCGCGTTCGATCAACTCGGCGCGACCGCGAACGACCACGTCGGCACCCCGCGCGCGCAGCAGTTGGCGCATCAGCCGCTTAAGCATGCACGCGGCCTTGTTGGCTGCACCACTGCCGCCATATCGCGCGATAATGCGCTTCCAGTGCCCGCGTATAGGCCGGCGCGTCGAGCAAAGGCGAGCCAGGCAGACTCCCCTTCAGCCTGACGCGCATATCGGCCAGGCGCAGCGGTTCCCGCGCAAGCTCCGCCGCCAGCGCCACGTACTCCTCCGTGCTGCCCGCGATCAGTTGCGTCAGGCCGCAGTTGCTGAGCAGGCTTACCCCCGCGCGCGCGACGAACGTCTGGCCGGCGAGCGTGATCACGGGAACGCCCAGCCACAAGGTTTCACAGGTGGTCGCTCCGCCGTTGCAGGGGAAGGGATCCAGGGCGATATCGGCGCGCCGGTGCGCCGCCCAGAACTCGTCGGTGGGCAGGCGCGCGTGCAGTTCCAATCTGCCGCTGCCGATGCCTTCCGCGCCCAACCAAGCGATGATGCGCTCGCGTGCTCCGCCTGTAGGCACGTTCACCAGCATCAGCCGGGAATCGGGTACGGCATGCAAAATGGCGGCCCAGACCTTCATCAAGGGCTGGTTGAGCTTGTAGGCGCCGTTGAAGCAGGCAAAAGTGACGTACCCGTTTTCGAGCGCCGGCGCAGGATTGGCGGGCGGCGTGACGCGCTGCGGCTGATAACACCACACGCTGTTGGGCATGCGCAACAGTTTTTCGACGTAGCGCGCGTCCGTGCCCGCCGGGTCCGCGTAGCCATCGGTGATGCGGTAATCCATGGTGTCCAGCCCGGTGGTGTTCGCATAGCCGAGGAATGTCGCCTGCACCGGCGCGGGCTTGCGGCCGAACAGCGTCAGCCGGTTGCCCTCCGTGTGCCCGGAGAGATCCACGAGGATGTCGATGCCGTCGGCGCGGATGAGGGCGTCCGCGTCCGCGTCGCTGAGCCAACGGATGTCGCGCCATTGATCGGCCGATGCCCGCAGCCGCGCCGTGATCGTATCCTGCTTCACGCCGTTGTAATAGCACACCGCCTCGATGCGCGCGCGATCGCGGTTCGCGAGCAGCGGCAGGACGAAAAACGCCAACGGGTGGCTGTTGAAATCGGCCGAAACATATCCGACCCGGATGCGCCGTTCCGGATCCGGCACGCTGGCGTGGGCGGCGTGCGCGCGCGCATGCAGCCTGCCCCAGCCGCGGTGCTCCTCGAGCAGCTCGGCCGGACCGACATCCTGCATTGCGGTCAGCAAGAACAGCAGATTGCTGCGCAGGCTCGCGTCAGCCGGAACCGCCGCGAGCGCTTCGCGGTACAGACTTACCGCGTCCTTAAGTCTTCCCTGATTCTGCAACAGCAGTCCCCAGTTCGAGTACGCGAGTTGCCACAGCTCGTGATCGCGTGCCCCATCGAGCAGGGTCAGAGCCGAGCGGTAGGAAGCCTCGGCTTCGCCGGCCCTGCCGCGCTCCTGCTGCAAATGCCCGAGGTTGTACCAGGTCTGCGCCAGCGCGGCATCGAGTTCCAGGGCGCGGCGGTACGCACGCTCGGCTTCCTCGGCCTCCCCTGCGGCTTCGAGCGCCGCGCCGAAGTTGCACCAGATCCGCGCGTCCCGAGGCTGCAGTTGCAGGCTCTCGCGATAGAAGCCGACCGCGGCGGCATGATCGCCCGCGGCCGCGTGCTGCGCCGCCTCGATTATGCACAGATGAAGGCGATCGGGGGTGGTTTCCGAATGCGCAGGCGTGCTCTCGCCGGCGCGGCGCAGCAGCTCCTGCACCAGACCCTTCAGCATACGCCGCCTCGCGCCGCGGTCCGACGCACGCACCATTGCCTCCACGCGGTGCGGTAGCAGTCCTCGAGATCGCGCATGAACGCCGCCGTCGCGAGCAGCGGCGAAGCGCGCATGCGCTCGCGCATGTCCGCGCGCAGCCGGGCCAGGCGCGTCCGGTCATGCGCCAGATCGAGCGCAATGCGCAGGTATTCGTCCTCGCTGTACGCCACCAATTCCGGCAGACCTATGGTGGTGAGTATGCTCAGGCCGGCGCGCGAGACGAACGCCTCGCCCGCGCGATTGACCAGGGGAACACCCAGCCACAAGGTCTCGCAGGTGGTGGCGCCGCCATTGCACGGAAAGGCATCGAGCGCGATGTCGATGCGACCGTGCAAGGCCCAGAATTCACCCCATGGCAGATAACCGTGAAATTCCAGCCTGGCCGGATCAGTGTTGTTGCGCTCGAACTCGCGCGAGATCCGCGCTCGTGCGGCCCCCGCGGGAACTCCGGCCAGCAGCAGTTTCGATTCCGGCAGCGCAGCGAGCAGCCGCGACCACAAGGCGACCAACTGCGGCGTGAGCTTGAATGCGGAATTCAGCGATCCGAAGGTGATATGCCCGGCGGTGAACGCGGGCAATGGGCCGACCTCGGGCATCTGCAGCGGTGGCGCGAAACACCAGACGCTGTGCCGCAGCCGCAGCAACTGCTCGCGGTAATACGCCTCGCTCGTACCGGGGGGATCGGCGCGCGCGTCGGTGATCCGGTAGTCCATCTGCAGCATGCCGGTAGTGCCTGGATAGCCGAGATAGGTGACCTGCACCGGCGCGGGCTTGCGCGCGAACAAGCCGAGTCTGTTGCCGATCGAATGCCCGGAGAGATCGATCAGGACGTCGATGCCGTCGCCGCGCACCAGCGCCTCCGCCGCAGCGTCCGGCAGTGACACGATATCGCGCCAATGCGGCGCGACGGTTTCGCAGCGGAGGGTAATGTCGTCGCGTACCGGCGTGTTCGAGTAGCAATATACTTCGAACCGCGCCGGATCGTAATGCTCGAGCAGCGGCAATACGAAGTCGCTCATCGCGTGGCGGCGAAAATCGGCCGACACATAGCCGATACGCAACAGGCGCTCGGGTTGCGGCGGATTGCCATGCGGCGGCGCGCCCGCGTACGGCGCTGCGTGACACTCGGCCCAGCGGCAATGCGCGTCCCGGATAAGCGCGGGATCGGCCCCCGTGCGGTTGAGCAAGGTCGTGTAGCTGACGTGCAGCTTCGCGAAATCCGGATGCAAGCGCAGCGCGGCGCGGCAGGCGGCAAGCGCCTCTTCGCTGCGCCAGGCCGATTCCAGGGCAAGCACCTGAATATGCAGGAACGGCGCGAAGCCGGGTTTGAGCGCGAGCGCGCGACCGATGAGCTCCAGCGCTCTATCGCAGCGGTCGGCGCGGCGATTCGCCTCCGCCGCATTGGCGAGCGCCTGTGCATCGTCGCCTGCCAATGCAAGCACGCGCTCGAAACGCTCGACGGCGAGCGGATAATCGGCCAGGTTGAGCGCGGCGACCGCGAGCAGTTCCCACGCTTTGACCATTTTCGGATGGCGCTCGAGCACGCGCTCGCAAATCCGCGCCGCGCCCGCATCGTCGCGCAAATGCATCAGCCTGACCGCCTGCTCGATCTGCGGCGCGGGATCGTCGCCCGCGGCGCCCGCCGAGTTTCCCCGCCGCAGCAGTTCCGACAGCAGCCCTTTCAGCATGATTTGCCTGGCGCCGTGGATCGAGCGCACCACCTGCGCCACGCATCGCGGTAGAGCGCCTCCAAATCGCGCGTGAACCCCTGTGCGTCGAGCAGCGGTGAAGCGCGCAGCCGTTCGCGCAGCGTCGCGCGCAGTTGCGCCAGGGCCGGCAGATCCGCCGCGAGGCGGAGCGCTGTGTCGATATATCCCTCCCAGGAGCCGGCGACGAGCTGCGGCAGCCCGGCATTGGTAAGCAGGCTGATGGCCGAGCGGGAGGCGCCGCTGCGGCCGCTGCGGCTGACCACCGGAACGCCCATCCATAAGCTTTCGCAGGTCGTGGTGGCGCCGTTGCACGGAAACGGATCGAGCGCGATATCGATCTGCAGGTACTGCTGCAGGCAGGCATCCAGCGGCAGGCGGCCGACGAGATCGAGACGATCGGCGAATACGCCGGCCGCATCGAAAATTTCCAGCATTCGGTCGAGGCTTTCGCCGCCAGGCGCGCCGGTCATGCGCAGGCGGGCGCCGGGCAGCCGGCCGAGGAGCAGCGCCCAGGCCCGCAGCGTCTCGTTGCTGATGCGCGGAAAACTGGAAAACGAGCCGAAGGTCACGTAGCCGTGGCGCTGCGCGGGCAGCGCGTTGCACGCGGGCATTCCGGCCGGTGGCAGATAGCACCACTTGCTGTGCGGCAGGCGCAGCAACTGTTCGCGGTATTGATCGTCGGCTTCGCCCGCCGGATCCGCGTAGCGATCGCTGATCCGGTAGTCCATCGCGGCCATCCCGGTGCCGCCCAGGTACCCGAGCCAGGTCATTTGTACCGGAGCCGGCCTGCGCGCAAACAGCAGCAGGCGATTGCCGGCGGTGTGTCCGGCAAGATCGACGAGAATATCGACGCGATCGTCGCGCATCAACCGCGCCGCCGCGTCGTCGGAAAGCGCGGCGATATCGCGCCATTCGTCCGCGAGCCCGCGCAGGTGCTGCGTGACGTCGTCCGGCCGCCTGCAATTCGAATAGCAGTATACGCGCCAGGCACTGCGGTCGTGCCGCGCAAGAAACGGCTCGGCGAAATAGGCCACGGCATGGCGGCGAAAATCGGCCGACACGTAACCGATGCGCAACGGCCTGTCAGGCTCGGGCGAATTGGCGTGCGGTGCCGCCGCGGCCGACAAAGGGTCGGCATACAACTCGCCCCAGCGGCGGTATTCGGCCGCCACTTGCCGCGGCGGCAGCAGATCGGCGCGGCTCAGTAGGAACAGCAAATTGGAGTGGCCATCGATATTGTCCGGCTTGAGCTCGAGTTCATGGCGCAGGCAATCCAATGCCTCGTCCAACCGGTCCATCTCCTCCAGGGCGCCGCCGCGCACTTGCCATGCGCGTGCGTCCAGGGGCCGCAGCGATAGCGCCCGCTCGCTCAGTTCCAATGCGCGGCCGAGGTGTCCGGCGCGACGGTTGACTTCGGCCGCATTGACCAGATAATCGGGTTCGTCCGGCTCGATGGCCAAAATATGCGCATAGCATTCGAGTGCGCGCTCCAGCTGCTCGTCGTCGAGGGCGATGCGCCCAAGCAGGCTCCACGCGGGCGCCTGGCGGGGGTCCAGCGCGAGCGCCGAGCGGCATAAGGCCGCGGCCGCCGTTTTATCGCCGTCGCGATAGCGCTCCAGCGCGCGGTCGGCATGCCGCCCCGCCTCGGCGGCATCTTCCGTCCGGGCTTCGCACGACGGGCGCCGATCGAGCGCCCGCAGCAGGCGCTTCAACACGATGCCTCCCGAGCGCCAAGGGCGCGGTGCAGTCCCCTGCGGGACGAACGCTCCAATGCGCTGACACTGCGCGGGGCGTCCGGCAGCAGTGCCGCAAGCATGCGCGCGAGCATCAGCGTGACCACGCCGCGGTTTCGGCGCCCGCCGGCGCACTCATTGCGGCGAACCGCTGCACCAGGTACGCCATATCCCGCGGTAGGCTGCTTCCAGCGCGCGCGCATAGGCGCGGCCATCGGTAAGCGGCGACGCGCGCATGCGCTCGCGCAGCCCGGCACGCAGCGCCGCAAGGCGCCCGCCATCGCGCGCCAGCGCTACCGCGATGCGCACGTACGCTTCGTCGTCCGGCGCAATCAGTTCATCGAGTTCCATCGTGCCGAGTATGCTCATTCCGGCGCGCGACTGGAAAATGTCGCCGCTGCGCGTAACCACCGGCACGCCCAGCCAGAGCGCCTCGCAGGTGGTGGTGCCCCCGTTCATCGGGAAGGTGTCGAGCATGATATCGATCCCCGCATAGAGCGCCCAGAAATCCTTGGTCGGCAGCCGGTCGTGCATGCTGACGCGCTCTTCGGCGACTCCGGCCTGCGCCAGCGTAGCGCGTATGCGTTCGCGCCCCTGTTCGGGCACGGTCGTGAGCACGAGGCGCGAATCGGGAACCTCACCGAGGATGCGCGCCCATAGAGTCAGCATGCGCTCGGTCACTTTGTTTGCCCCGTTCATGGACGCGAAGGTCAGCCTGCCGCTCAGCCGCGCCGGGGACGGGGATACCGCCGGCATGTCATCGCGCGGCTGGTAGCACCACATGCAGCGCGGCAGGCGTATCAGCGTTTCGCGGTAGTAGCGCTCGGTCGCGCCGGGCGGATCGCAAACCGCGTCGCTAATACGGTAGTCCATGGCGCTCATGCCGGTGGTATTGGGGTAAGCGAGATAGGTCACCTGAATCGGCGCAGGTTTGCGCGCAAACACCAACAGGCGGTTATCGCGCAGGTGGCCGGACAGATCGACCAGGACATCGATGCCGTCGCTGCGGATCAGTTCGGCCGCCTGCTCGTCGTCCAGATCGATGATCTCATGCCAGTGATCGGCGTACTGCGCCAGGCGCCGGGTCACGTCGTCGACGATACGGCCGCTGTGATAGCAGAACACTTCGAACGCGGCGCTGTCGCGCTGCGCCAGCGCCGGCTCGATGAAATAGGTCAGCGCGTGCTGGCGAAAATCGGCCGAGAGGTAAGCGATGCGCAGGCGCCGCTCCGGATCGCGCGAATTGTCATGGGGCTTGGCCTGTGCCAGCAGCGGGTCCGCATGGATTTTCGCCCAAGCGACATGCTCGGCATACACATCCTCCGGCCGCGCGTTTTCGAGCAATATCATTACATAAATCAGATTGATGCGAGCGATGTTCAGCTTGGGGTCGATCTCCAGGGCTTTGCGGAAAAAAGCGGCCGCCTCTTCCGTCCGCCCGGCCTGTACGAGAACGCTGCCAAGATTATTGTGGAACACCGCGTCCTTGGGACGAGCCTCGATGGAGCGCTCGAAATACTCCATGGCAAAGCCGAGATCGCGAACACGATGCCCTGTCAGCCCCAGGAAATGCAGCGCATCCGCATGCCCGGGCTCGAGTTCCAGCACGTCTTCGAACAGCAATTGCGCCCTGACCAGATCGTTGGCGTCGAATCGCGCGCGCGCCTCGGCCATCAATTCCGCTGGCGTGCGCGCGCGCGCGGCCGCCTTCGGGGAAGCACGCCCTATATTGCGCAACAGCGATTTGAATAACATTCTCATTGTTTAGCCGGGTCCGTCCGCCAGGATCTAGCGGACGCAGCACCTGGCACTCAAGGATAGCGGAAACACACAAACCGCGTAAATCTTCGGCGACTTTTCCGGAGCGCTGCCTGCTCGCGCCGGCACCTGAAATGAAAAGCCCCTCCGCAGAGGGGTTTTTCGGGACGGCCGTTCGCTTGGAGGCTGGTTCAGAATGACCGGAACAATCTCTTAATTAGGTGAGCGTATAAGGGGACGTGTCCCCTCATTTGGTAACAGCTTCTTAACGGCAGGTGGCGGGCATGTATTTGGACGGCGAACCGACGCATGTCCAGGTGATCGTACCCGTCAGCGTGCTGTAAGTCGGCGTCACGGTAATGGTCACCGCCTGGCCTATGCTGGTCGAGGCCGTGCTGCCCGTGACCGTGACCAAGCCGGCATCGGTTACCGTCGCAGTCGCGATCTTGCCCACCACCGGAATGGTCGCCCCGCCGCCGGCGCAGGCCGTG
>SCTX01000122.1 GCA_004298385.1 Betaproteobacteria bacterium
GCAGCCGTACGTGACGGCGCTGCCGGGATTCACCGCGGTCAATGTGAATACTGCGCCGCCGGAAGTGCTTGCCGCGGTCATCGAAGGTCTGGATCTGGCCAACGCCCAGGCGCTGGTGGCGCAGCGGGATCGGGCCTATTATCGTGACCGCGACGACTTTTCGAAACGGCTTCCGCGCGGAGTAGCAGCCGCCGCGGGGGACATCGGCGTGAGCAGCGATTATTTCGTGGCGACCCTGCGCGTGACCATCGGCGGCGCGCAAGCGCGCGGCAAGGCGCTGCTCGCGCGCACCGGCAGCGGATGGCCCGTTGTGCTCTGGCGCAAATACCTGTGACCGCCTGAAATGAACACTTTAACCAGATAAGCAGAGTTTCCCTATGAGCTTGCTTCGGATCTACTGTTCGTCGCGCGACACGCCGCGCCAGTGCCAATGGGCGCTTGTCGGCGAGGGCCGCGAACCTGTCCTGGGAGAGGGCCCGCCGGCGCAGTTGCCGCAGCGCGCGGAGCGCGTGCAACTGGTGCTTCCCGCCACGGAAGTCCTGATCACCCGCGTGCGCCTGCCGCAGGCGGCCAGGCGCCGCGCCGGTTCGGTGCTTGCCTTCGCGGTCGAGGAAGAAACCCTGGGCGATCCCGATGTCAACCAGGTGAGTTGGCTCGGCTCCGCCGCGGACGCCGACGTGCTCGCGGTGGCGGACCGGGAGGGACTCAAAGCCTGGCACGATGCGCTCGAGGCCGCCGGCATCGGCGAGTACGAGGTTCACTGCGAAACCCTGATGTTGCCGTGGACGGCGGGAGAATGGAGCCTCGCCTGGGACGGCCGCGAGGGATTCGTGCGCAGCGGCGAATTCGAAGGCGCGGCGACTGATTGCGGCGACCGGGAATCGCCGCCGCTGTCCTTGCGCCTGATGCTCGATGAAGCGAAAGCGCGCATCGAGGCGCCGAATACCATCGCGCTGCATATGAGCACGCCCGCGGCGGATGCGGCGCCTGATCTCGATGCATGGCAACGCAAGCTCGGAGTCGCGCTGCGGCTTGCCGCACCCTGGGACTGGCGTAGCGCCCCGCCCGATGCCGGCATCAGCCTGGCACGGGAGCGCCAAGGCTGGCGCCTGCTCCCCGGCGCTCTGCCGCGCCTGCGGCCGGCGGCCTGGCTGGTGAGCATCGCCCTGGCCGTGCATGCGCTGGCGCTGGTCGCGGATTGGACGCGGCTCGCCGGCGAGCAGAGCAGCTTGCGCCAGCGTATGGAGTTGCGTTTTCGCGCCGCCTTTCCCGATGCGGTCGCGGTGGCGGACCCGGCGCTGCAAATGCGGCGCAAGCTCGCCGAGGCGCGCCACGCCGCCGGCCTGCCCGATGGCGGCGACTTCGTGCCGATGATCGATAAAGTGGCCGCTGCATTGAAGGAACTGCCGGCGGGCGGCCTGCGCATTGCCTCCTACGAGAGCGGGCGCATGACGCTGGAACTAGCCGCCGTCGAAGAGGCGAGCGTGCGCCGCATTGTGGCGCGCCTGCTCCAGGCAGGCATGCGCGTCGACGCTACCCCGGCCGGAACGCGCGCGGGCAGTTCGGCAGTGGTCCTGACGGTGCGTTCGTCATGAGGGCGCGGCTGCGTAAACTCTGGGAATCGCGCTCGCCGCGCGATCGAGTGCTGATCGCGATTCTGGCCGCGGTGATGGCGGCCGTGCTGTACCTGTGGCTGGCGCAGTCGGCGCAACGCGCGCGCGCGCAACTGAATGCGTCTTTGTCCGTTCTGCGCGCACAGTCGATCCGCCTTGACCTAGACGCGACCGAACTCGAGCGCGTGCGCGCCATGCCGGTCCCGCCCGCGGCGCAAACCGACCTGCGCACGCTGATACAAAGCCGCGCGGAGGCTGCGGGGCTCGGCCGCGCGCTCGTTCGCATCGATGCCGCGGACGCGAATCAGGCGCAAGTGGTATTCGGCGCCGTCGCGTTCGCGGAATGGCTCGCCTGGGTCGCTAGCCTGCAGGCCGAGCGCATCCGCATGGACACCGGCCGGATCGAAGCCCTGTCCACGCCGGGAATGGTGGGGATCACCGCCACCTTCACCCGCGCCAGACAGCAGTGAGCCCTTGGCGCTTGCTTAGCCTCGGGCTGGGCGCTTACGCCCTCGCGCTCATTGCCACCGCGCCGGCGAGCCTGATCGACGCCGGCCTGCAGCAAGCTAGCGAAGGCAGGCTGCGCCTCGCCGAAGCCCATGGCACCCTGTGGTCTGGCACGGGACAGATCGAGATGCGCGATCGGATGCGGCGAAGCGGGATCGCAAAAAGCATCACCTGGCAGCTACTGCCTGCCTATATGTTGCGCGGGCAACTCCGCTACGAAGTCGGACTGGACCTTGCGGCCAGGCGCTTTCCCGTGACGATTTCCCTGGCGGGGGTCGAGGTGGCCGACGCGGACATCGATTTGCCCGCCGCGGCGCTGGGCCTGGCCATACCCAAGCTGGCGCCGCTCGGGCTCGGCGGCGACGTGCTGCTGCGCCTCGCGCGTGTTTCCTTCGGGCGCAATGCCATCCAGGGCAAGGCGACGCTGCAATGGCGCGGCGCCGGCTCGGCATACACACCGGTCTCGCCCCTGGGAGACTATGAGCTGCGCATCGAGGGCGAAGGCGCCGCGGCGCGCGCGTCCCTGCGCACCCTTCAGGGACCGATTCAACTCGACGGTCGTGGCTCCTGGACGAGCGGCGGCAACCCTGCGTTCCTGGGAAGCGCGCGCATTCCGCCGGAGCACCTGCAGCAGCTCGCGCCGCTGATGCGCATGATTGCGGTCGAACGAGACGAAGGCAGCTTCGAGCTGCAGTTGAAATAACAATTGCTAGAATTGAATAAGCGGCCTGGCGACACCGTAACTCCGCTCTAATGAATTCGGGGTCCAGGCATCTATTTCACCTATCCGTCAGGCGTTCGCGCCGGGCCCCGGCAGGAGACGCAGTCTTATGTTTGATTTCGACCGCATCATCGAGCGCCGTGGTACGCACTCTTCGAAGTGGGACAGCATCGAGCGTTTTTCCGGCATCAAGTCGCCGGATGCGATTCCGATGTGGGTGGCGGACATGGATTTCGCGTCGCCACCGGGCGTCACGGCAGCGCTCACCGCGGAGGTCCAGCGCGCAATCCACGGCTATTACGCCGACACGGGTAGCTGGGCGGCCGCGCTCGTCGATTGGATGGCGCGTCGCCATGGCCTAAGGCTGGATCCGGGCTGGGTTAGCCCGACGCCCGGGATCGTATCCGGGCTGGGCCTCATCCTTCAGGCGGTGTGTAAGCCGGGTGACGAAGTCGTCGTCTTTGCGCCCGCTTATCACGCTTTTCGCAAGATCATTCTCGCCAGTGGCCGGCGCATTCTCGAGGTGCGGCTTGTCGAGGTCGCGGGGCGCTACACCATGGATCTCGATGCATTGCGCGGCGAGATGACGCCGCGGACAAAAGTCGTCTTCTTTTGCAGCCCGCACAACCCCGGTGGGACCGTCTGGTCGGTGGATGAGATCCGCGCGCTGGGCGCTTTCTGCGCGGGGCACGGCTTGATCCTGGTTTCCGACGAGATCCATTGCGATCTCGTATTCGCCGGGTCGAAGCACACTCCGACCATGTCTGCCGCGCCCGAGATCGCGGACCG
This sequence comes from Betaproteobacteria bacterium, assembly GCA_004298385.1. Taxonomy (GTDB): domain Bacteria; phylum Pseudomonadota; class Gammaproteobacteria; order Burkholderiales; family SG8-39; genus 2-12-FULL-64-23. Next base: position 3,631 of record SCTX01000122.1, read on the forward strand.
GCTGATCACATGCGTCGCCGCGACGAAGACCTTCAATCTCGCCGGCGCCCATGTCGGCGCCTGCATCACCTCGAACATGGACTTGAAGCGCCGCCTCGACGCGCGGATCGCGGCGAGCGGCCTTGGCTCCTACAACAGATTCGGCATGATCGCGACCGAAGCGGCCTGGCAAACGGGCGAGCAGTGGCTCGATGCGTTGCTGCCTTATCTTGCCAGGAGCCGCGATCTGTTTGAAGCGCGCATTCAGGCCGCGGCGCCCGGCGCGCGCGCGATGCGCCTTGCCGGCACCTATCTCGCGTGGGTCGATTTTTCCGGAACTGATCTCGCTCCCGAGGTGGTTGCGGCCAGGGTCAAAAACCGTGCGCGAATCTTTGCCAGCCCCGGTAAGCAGTTTGGGCCAGGCGGCGAGACGTGGCTGCGCTTTAACTTCGCCATGCCGCGCCCGATCCTCGAAGAAGCGCTCGGGCGACTGGATGACGCGTTTGAGGATTTGCGGGTGGGAAAGTGAGAGCCAAGCCATGAAGAGACCCGTGGTCGGTGTCATCGGGAACGCTTACCTCGTAGAGAACCGGTTTGCCGCGCAGCTTGTCGGAGAAAGAAATCTTCGGGCTGTTGCGGAAGTCACCGGGGCGTTGCCAGTGATGTTTGCCGGATCTCCGGACATCACGGAGATCGGCGCGTTGCTGCAGGCGGTCGACGGAATTCTGCTGACGGGGGCTCGCGCGAACGTTCATCCAAGCCGTTTCGGGACCGAGCCTCATCCGAGACACGAACCCTACGATACGGCGCGCGACGCGCTCGCATTGGCATTGGTTGAAGCCTGCGTCGCTCGTGGCGTGCCGCTATTGGGTATCTGCCGCGGCCTGCAGGAGATGAATGTCGCATTCGGTGGCTCGCTGCATCCCGAGATCCGCGAGTTGCCCGGGCGCTTGAACCATCGGATGCTGCGCTTGGAAACGGGGGAAATCCATCCGGATCCGGCAGTCCTCTTCGGCGACCGTCATAATGTCCGCCTGGTCTCCGGCGGTGCTTTCGCGAGGCTTTTCGGCCAGGAAACCATACGCGTGAACTCACTTCACGGGCAAGGCATTCTCGATCCCGGCGAGCGTGTTGTCGTCGAGGGCGTGGCAGACGACGGCACGATCGAGGCGATCCGCATTGCCGACGCCCCGGGCTTTGCTCTCGGCGTCCAATGGCACGCGGAGTACGACCCGCAACGCAACCCTGTGAACCGATCCCTGTTTCAAGCGTTTGGCGAGGCGGTTTCAGCTTGCAAGCGCGTTGCTGAGTAAATGCGCTTGATCGCCCTGATCGACGATCCGGGCGCGGTGCGGCGCATCCTCGAGCACCTCGATCCTCCTTCCTCGGTCCCGCTTGACGGGAGAGGGGACCCGAACAGGTGACAAAATAATGGTACGCATAATAACCCCGTCCTACTTTACGCCGCGGCGGAAACTGTACCCCTTGTAGCCGAATATCATGCCTTCCGCTGTGATCTGCTCCAGCTTGAGACCGGGAACCACGGAATCGCCTTCCCGCAGCATCCGGTTGTTAACGCCGACCATGCGGTCCCGCGGATTACCGGAATAGGCATGAACCGAAATCGTCATTGCCGGCAGCTCCTGCTGTAGCGCGAGCGGCAGTTCCGCCAGCGAAATTACATTTTGCGCCGGCGCGGAATCGGCGGCGGCGGTGCCTGGCGGCTGTTGCGCCACCGCCACCGCTTTGCTCGACACCGCAGCGACGTCATCCCGCGGCTTGCCGGACGCTTCGGCTCCGGCGCTTGCGCGCGACTGCGATTTCACCGGCGTTGTCGCGGGCGCCGGCGCCGCCGCTCGGGCAGGCGCCGGAGCGGGCGCAATTTGCGTAGCCGGTGTCGCACTCCGCGCCTGCGGTTCTGGCGCCGGCGCGATCTCGGTCCGCAGCGGAACCGACTGGCGCATGTTTGCTGCGGACGGTTTCGCCGCGGCAACGTCGGCTGCGGGAGCCGCTTGCTCCGCTTGCCATGGGCGCAGCCAGCCGATCGCCATGCCCGCGCCGACCAGCACCGCCGCGAGCAAGCCGTAGGCCAGAAACGCCGGCTGTTTGGGGGCTAGCGCCGTCGCCTGCCCAGCGAGCAGCGTCGGCGCCGCGCCGCGCCGGCGCTGCTGATCGGATTTCCTCAAAGCGTCGAGAATATACGACATGCCTATTGTCCCCCTTGCCTGGGCAGCAAGTTCGGCGCCGATCGATCCCCCACGCCGGCGAGGCGCATCACCGTCTGAGGTCCGACGGCGCCGTCCGGAATCAATCCCTGGGCGAGCTGAAACTGTTTCACCTGACGCTCCAGGACGTCGTCGAACAACGGGTCCTTGCCGCTAGCGGAAACCCGGCCCTGCGCCTCGGCGAGTTGCCTTATCAGCCATTGCACCGCCGCGCCGCGCTCCCCCGAACGGATAGTCTCTTGCGCATCCGGCGGCATGCGCCAAAGCAAGGTGTACTGCCCCGCCCATTGCGCCGCCAGGGCGCCCAGCGCGACCGTCCTCGTTTCGGCGCCGATGGCGAAAGTGGCGCTCTTGTCTGCGAGCGCAATCAAAGCGGCATGGAACGACCGGCCCTGCTCGTCGCGCAGCAGCAGTACCGCGGGCCGGTTCAATCGGCGCAGTTCTTCCAATCCGCCGCGCGCGCCGCGACAGCGCAGCCCCAGGTTTTCAGCCTGGCGGCACGCGTCCGCGCCGTTATAGTCCGCGCCCCATGCGCGGAACAGCGCGGCGTAAGCGATCGCCTTGCTGCGCGAGCGTGGTTCGTCCGCCGGCCATTCCAGCGTGTCCGGCAGCGCCGCTGCCGGCTTGACCTCCCTCACCGGAGTGTCTTTGGCCTGCCCCGCGGCTATGCTCTGAGCAGCGGGTCTTGCCATGCCCGCAGGCGCCATTGCCGTTTGAGTCTCACTCAGCTCCAGTTGATACAGCGTCGTCGCCAGCGCAACGCCGAGCGCCAGAATCAGGGCCACCAGCAAAGGCCGCACCAGGTCCCTGTGCGGCTCCAGATGGAACACCTCGCGCGCTGCTTGCGCCAGCGTCGCGCGATCGACCCGCTCCTTGCCTTGCACATAGGTGCCGAGCAGCGCGCGGTCGCACAGCACGTTGACGACCCGGGGAACGCCGCCGCTCAAGCGATACACGCGGCCCATCAAGGCGGCCGGAAACAACTGCCGCCGCGCGCCCGATATCTCGAGCCGATGCCGCACATAGGCCGCGACTTCCGCCTTGGTCAGCGGCCCCAGGTGATAGCGCGCGACGATGCGCTGGCTCAACTGGCGCAACTCCGGCCGCTCGAGCATCAACGCCAGCTCGGGTTGGCCAAGCAGGATGATCTGCAAGAGCTTGCGCTCGTTCGTTTCCAGATTGGTGAGCAGGCGCATCTGTTCGAGCACGTCGGCCGACAGATTCTGCGCCTCGTCGATGATCAGCACCGTGTGCCGGCCCCTGGCATGGGCGTCGAGCAGGTAAGCGTTGATGCAATCGACGAACACCTTGATGCTGGCATTGCCGGTCGGGCAGGCGATGCCGAATTCGACGCAGATGGTCGAGAGCAGTTCCTCCACCGTCAGCCTGGGATTGAAGATATAGGCCACATCGCAGGAGGCGGGAATCTGCTGCAGCAAACAGCGGCAGACCGTGGTCTTGCCCGCTCCCACCTCGCCTGTGAGCAGCACGAAGCCGCCATCGCCGCTCACGCCATAGAGCAAATGAGCCAGCGCCTCCTGATGGCGCTGGCTCAGGTAAAGATAGCGCGGGTCCGGCGCAATGGAGAACGGCGCTTCGGCGAGGCCAAAGTATTGTTGGTACATGGAGACCGGGGAGCGAGGCGGATGCCGCCATTATAGCGGCCCGTGCGGCGCGCCGCGTGTTTCGCCATGACTTCACCGGCAGATCCTGCGCCGCGCTCAGGATGGCTGGCAACAGTTCGCGCGCGCCTAACTTCGACAGCCTGCCGGCGGCTTGACCATGGATGGCTGAACGCGATCAAGACTTTCCGCTTTGCGCAGCGCCCGTCATTCATCGATCGAGGTTTCGCGTATCATCTCGCGAAACTTGACCACCTCGTACTCTTCGCCGCTCTCGACCACGCCCTGAGGCATGAGCAGGCAGGTCATTTCACCCTTCCGGTATTCCATGTTCTGCCCGGGGACGAACACGCCGGACCGCAGCAACACGCGCGCCTCGCCGGGCGACTCGCTGCCGTCGCCGATGAGAATGCCGGATTCGCCGCCGGCGCCGCCGCCCACGCTCAATTGCAGCAAGCGCGCGGACTTGGCGATGGTCTGTATGCCGACCGAGCCCTTCTGCGGAATTTCGCGCTGAAGGCGGCGTACCACGCCGAGCACCCAGTTGTCGCCGCCCTCGGGCTGCAGTCCGAGCAGACAGCCTATTTTCAGCCAGTCACCCTTCATCTCCGGGATGCCGGCGCCGAAGCCGCCGGCGCTGACGTTCTCCACGATCCAGGTTTCGGCGGCGGAGCTATCCTGGTCGGGCGCACCGCCGAGCACGGCCAGCACCCCGTCGTAGCCATGGGTGACATTGAGGCGCGACTTCACCCGATGGCGCTGATGCTTGCGCTCGGGCGGCTTGGGCGACCAGTACAACGCCAGATGGTTGGCCACGTCGAGCACGGTTTCGGCCGGATAAGTACCGCCCAGATTCACCTGCGGCGGCACGCTGCCCGTCGTCTTGACCGTACGGATGAAGTTTTCCAGGTCCTCCAGCGCCTTGCCTGCGGCAAAAAATCGCAGCGTCGGCGCATGCTGGGGTGGGCGCGCCAAGCGCAGCGGCGCCTGGCTGGTGGCGAGGTCGATCCAGTAGGCGATATCGGGCTGCAGGTCCAGACGCAGGGTGAACGAGGCGCAAAAGTGGGCGATCAGCCGCTCGCACAGTTCCATCTCCAGCGGCAACAGGCTGTCGGGCGAGGACGCGGACAGCATGACCACCTTCAGAAATTCCTGTTCCGGCGTGGATTCGCCCGGGATGCCGGGATAAAGCGTCACCGCGGATTTCGCAAACTTGCGGGTTTCCGCCAAAGCATAGACCTTGGCGATGAGTCCCCACACCGACTGATCCATCGGCCCGTAGCGCATGTACATCCACTTCACCTGGGCAGCAAGCGCGCGCAGCGCGCGCGCGAGCAGCAGCGGCATGTCGGCCTTTAGCGCATCGGCGCCCTTGGCGCCGCTGGCGTAGAGCTCGACGCAGGCGGCGTAAGCGAGCGCCGCCTGGCGCCAGTATTCGTGTATCGCCTTCCACAGACGGATTTCCTGGAATTTCGCCAGGCGCGGTGACGCGAGGTAATCGCGCCCAAGCTTGCGCAGGGAAATCTGCGCCGTCTCGTCCAGCAGTTGCACCAGTTGGGCTCGATATTCCGGTTTGAAGCCTTCCTCGGCCATGACCGACGCGAGCCAATGGCTCAGTTCGTCCGCGCACTTGAACGCGTCATTGGCCGGCAATTCGCCGAGGATCTTTCTGGCCTCCTTGATGTCGGCCATGGGGTGGTCCGGTTTCTTGCCGCCGAACAGGCTGATCATGCGCGTCTCGCAAAAATTCGAGTTGCTTCATCATGTGGCCAAAAGCGCCAAAAAATCAATGCCCGCGGCGGAGTTTGACATTGTTTAACAAGCTCTGCGAACCGGTTTCGAAATGCGCGGATACCTTCCCGTCATGCTCCCCTGGATCGGGCCCCTCGCAAAATTCATTTTGCAAGGGGTTCAAGGAGGTCGGCGCGGCAGTTGCGCGCGCAAGCCGCGCAACTGCGCTTCGAGCTCACGGATGCGGCCGATCAGCGTCAGCGCCAGCGCCAGCGCTTGCGGCTCGAGCTCCAGGTCGTCGCGCAAGCGTCCCGCGGCCTGCATCGTCACGACGATATCCCCGCCGAAGGTCCACTCGCCACCCTGCGGATCGGTCGGCGTGAGCACACCATAGTCCACGAGCTCGCGCAGTTCGGCTTCGGACAGACCGGAGAACCGTGCGAGCTCGGCGAACGAAAACTCGTGATTAGCGTCCAGCCACACTGCATCAGCTTGTTCGAGCTTCATTTCTCATCTCCTGTTCGAAATGTCCGCGCGGATTGAAGGTCGAGCCATCCGACAGTTCCTTGAACAAGGCCCGCTCGCGCTCGCTCAGCACGGTGGGCACGACGATCTGGACGATCGCGAACAAGTCGCCTTCCTCCGCGCTCGGTTTTGGCAATCCGCGCCGGGCAAGCCGCAATTTCTGTCCGGCATGCGTCCCCGGCGGCACTTTGAGATGAACCGATCCGCCCAGCGTGGGAACTTCGACCACGGCGCCGAGCGCGGCTTCCCATGGCGTCAAAGGCAGGTCCAGGTAAAGGTCATGGCCGCTGACGCGGTAGAGCGCATGCGGGTGCAGGGCGATATTGAGATACAAGTCCCCGTCGGGTCCGCCGTTGAACCCCTTTCCGCCTTTACCCCGCAGCCGCAACCTTTGTCCATCGGTAGCGCCTTTGGGAATGCGCGCCTTGAACGATCGCTCGACGCGATGCAGCCGGCCGTGCTCGTCATATTCGGGCACGGTAAGATTCAGATCTACCGTGGCACCGCGCGCGGCGTCATCCAAACTGATGTGCGCCGTAACCTCGTAATCCTGTCCGGGCATTTTAAAGGTGCCGCCCTGCCGCCCCGCGTGCCGCCTCCCGCTCGAGAGCCCGGCGAACAATTCGGATAAATCAATGTCGTCGGACGAGAACGGCGCATCCCCGAACTGCTTGCCCCAGTCCGGCGGCGGCCGAAATTCCTGTCCAGGCCGATGACGGCCCAACTGGTCGTAGGCGGCGCGCTTTTCCGGATCCTTGAGGGTCTGGTAGGCATCGGCAATCTCCTTGAATTTCTCCTCGCCGGCGGGATCCTTGGAGACATCCGGATGATACTTGTGCGCGAGTCTGCGGTAGGCCTTCTTGATCGCGTCGATGTCGGCGTCACGTTCGACGCCGAGCACCTGGTAGTAGTCCTTGTATTTCATCACTCATTCCCCAAGTGAACTCCGCATCACGGCGATTTCGCGAGGGGCTGTTGCGCCTCCTGCGGTTCGACGTGAATGCTGACCGATGCCTTTGCCAGATGCCTGGCGATGGATTCTTCAAGCCGGTCGCACAAAGCGTGGGATTCGCGCACGCTGGTCTCCCCCGGCAGCAGCAGGTGAAACTCGATGAAGCGCGTGGCGCCCGATTTGCGCGTGCGCAGCGCATGAAAACTCGCCTCGGCAGGCAGCCCGGCACGGATGAGTTCCTCGGCCTGGCGGATCTCGCGCGGCGATAAGGCCGCATCCATCAGGCCGTCGATCGAGCGGCGCAGCAAGTCGATGCCGGTGACGACGATGTGCAAGCCGACGGCGACCGCGATCAGCGCATCGAGTATTTGCCATCCCGGCAGGAACACGATGACCAGCAGGCCGCCCAACACGCCGGCCGAGGTCCACACGTCGGTCAGCAAGTGCTTGGCGTCAGCCTCGATGGTGACGCTGTCATGCTTCGCCGCGACCTTGAGCATGAGCCGGGCGGTGGCGAAGTTCATCGCCGCCGCGAGCAGCCCGACGCTGATTCCCCAACCGAGGTTATCCAGAGGGACCGGGTGCAAGAAACGGTTCCATCCCGCGTAGATGATGGAAGCGGCGGCAAAGAGTATCAGCGTGCCTTCGACTCCGCTGGAGAAATACTCGGCCTTGTCGTGGCCATAGGTGTGGCGATCGTCCGCAGGCTGCTCGGCGATGGTGAGCGCGGTCAGGGCGACCAAGCCCGCGGCGAGATTGACCAGGGCTTCCAGCGCGTCCGACAGCAGGCTCACCGAGTCGGTCAGGAAATACGCGCCGAACTTCAAGGCCAGCGTCGCGATCGACGTGGCGATCGAAAGCAGGGCCATTTTCCGCGTAGCTTTCATAGCCGTTCCGATTTTTCCGTAGCGCCAGTCGATGATCCGAACGAGACCGATACAAGCGCCCGGGCGAGCGCCGTCCCATTATGCCACCGGCGCGCGCCGCCGAAACATTCGGCCGATGAACCGGCACCGGCGCATTCGGCGCAGGCGGCGAAGCGGTTGACATGGCGCATTCTTTCGATAATACTCGAAATATGGAACTTGAATCCGCCAGTAAGAGCCTCGCCGCGCTGGGACACGAAACGCGGCTTGCGATTTATCGCTTGCTGGTGCAGGCAGGGCCGCCGGGTGTCAATGCCGGCTTGATCTGCGAAAAGCTGGAACTCGCGCCGGCGACGCTTTCGTTTCATCTTGCTCATTTGAGCCGGGTCGGGCTGATCCGCGGGCGGCAGGAGGGCCGTTTCATTTTCTACGTTGCCGACTACGCCGCGATGAGCGCGTTGCTGGCGTATCTCACCGACAACTGCTGCCAGGGCGCGCAATGCCGGCCCAAGGTCAGCGCTGCCGCCGCCCCGATAAAGCGGCGGCGCGCCGCGTCCGCCGGTTAGTTGCGCCGGAGTCCTGAATGAGCGAACGCGTTTTCAACGTTCTTTTCCTGTGCAGCGGGAACTCCGCCCGCAGCATCCTCGCCGAAGCCATCCTCAACGGCATCGGCAAAGGGCGTTTCCGCGCGTTCAGCGCCGGCAGCCACCCTGCGGGCGAGGTGAACCCGTTCGCAATCGAACTGCTGCAACGACGGAATCTCGGCGTAACCGGCCTGCGCAGCAAGAACTGCGAAGAGTTCGCCGCCGCCGGCGCCCCTCAACTGGACTTCGTATTCACCGTCTGCGACAACGCGGCGGGCGAGGTTTGCCCGATCTGGCCGGGCCAGCCGATGACGGCGCATTGGGGCATCGAAGATCCGGCCGCGGTCGCCGGCAGCGACGAACAGAAACGCAAAGCCTTTTCCGCGGCGTTCAAGTTGTTGCATCGCCGGATTTCGCTGTTTACCGGCCTGCCGCTGGCCAAGCTCGATGCCATGGCCATCAAACGCGAACTCGACCGGATCGGCCGCCTGCGCGAGATGGGCCAATAAGTCATGGGCGCAGCGCGTGCAATCGCCACCGGGGTAGCGGCCGCCGCGCCCCTTAGTTTTTTCGAACGCTACCTCACCGCCTGGGTCGCGATCTGCATCGTCCTCGGCATTGCCCTGGGGCAAGGTCTGCCCGGCGTGTTCCAGGCGATCGGGGCGATGGAAATCGCCAAGGTCAACCTGCCGGTGGGTCTGTTGATCTGGGTGATGATCATCCCGATGCTGCTGAAGATCGACTTCGGCGCGCTGCACCAAGTCAAGGGCCACACCAGGGGCATCGGCGTGACGCTGGTGATCAACTGGCTGGTAAAACCGTTTTCGATGGCCTTCCTGGCTTGGTTTTTCATCCGCGGGGTGTTTGCGCCGATGTTGCCCGCGGCGCAGATCGATAGTTACATCGCCGGCCTGATCCTGCTCGCCGCCGCGCCTTGCACCGCGATGGTGTTCGTCTGGAGCCGGCTGACCAACGGCGACCCGTATTTCACGCTGTCGCAGGTTGCGTTGAACGACAGCATCATGATTTTCGCCTTCGCGCCGATCGTGGGGCTGCTTCTGGGCATCTCGTCGATCACCGTTCCATGGGATA
>SCTX01000015.1 GCA_004298385.1 Betaproteobacteria bacterium
GTCGCGATCTTGCCCACCACCGGAATGGTCGCCCCGCCGCCGGCGCAGGCCGTGTTGCTCGGGTCGGTCTGGAATTTCTCCGAAATCGCGGTGCGTACGCCACTGGCCGCGAGCATCAGTTCCGACACCTTGGCCCGAACGGTGTAATCCTGATAGGCCGGCAATGCCACCGCGGCCAGAATACCGATAATCGCCACCACGATCATCAATTCAATCAGGGTAAAGCCCTTTTGCATTGCTTTCATACCAAAATCCCCCAAAAAATTGCAGCGACTGTTCGCCGCTGTATGTCTACCAGAGCAAGCTGTATGCCAATATTCGACGTGGACCGATTCTTTTGGTGTGGGCGGATGTCCGATTCGCGGGAAATCGGTTCTCACAGGTCGCCGGCTGGTACTCCGTCAGCGTTCCGGTGCTTCCACAGGTGATCGTGCCCGTCAGCGCGCAGTAGGTCGGAGTCATGGTGATGCCGACCAAGCGTAATTCAAAAAAAGGCCAACCTGCAAGAGATTACCCAATATTGCCTGTGACTCTATATTCGATCTGAGCTTGGTGGCTCAATTCGCTTCCCGCGCGGGTCACTTAATGACAATAAACGTCACATGGAATATGGATCGATCACTTCAGGAGGGTGTCGAAAAAGAGGGAACTCCCCGTTGTGCCTCCACCAGATCAGCGCGATCGAGAGCAGGAGCAAGTGCAGTTCCCTCAGGCAATTGCTTGTCCTACGAGTTTTTCAACAGACTGTCAGGCAATCGGTCAAATTGTTCGGTAATTTGCCCTATTACATCCTGCCATCGTCCTGATTCCGTTTGGCGAAACAGGCGCGAGCTTGGGTACCAGGGCAGTTTCTCACCCCGGTCAAGATAGCGCCATTCCGCTACCGCCGGGACCAGGACCCAGACGGGCTTGCCCAGGGCGCCCGTCAGATGGATGACCGCGGTGCACACGCTGATCACTAGATCAAGTGCGCAAACCAATGCCGCAGTTTCATCGTAGTCCTCGATCGCGTCTTGCCAGTGCGGCAGGATCACATCGTGGCTCCGGCGTAGCGTATCCAAATCATCGGAGCAGTTGCCGTACTGCAAGCTGACAAACCTAGCCGGCAGGCGCAGCAGCGGCAGGAACTGTTCCAGCGCCAGGGAACGCAAATGCCGGCGCGTGACGGCGATCCCGCCGCGCCAGGACAATCCGATTTTTGGTCCTGGCCCTAGGGCATCGAGCCTGGCGCGCCAGTACGCAACTCGCTCGGGCGCGGCGCGCAAGTAACCTGCATGGCACGGAAATTCCTCCCAGCGTTTGCGGAAGAACCCGGGCAGGCTGCCCATCGGAATCTGGCAGTCGACGGCCAGCGCGTCGGCAGTCCAGGCCGCGCGCTCCCCCGAGGGCGCGCTTGCCTCAATGATCGCGGTCGGAAAGGAGCGCCGGAACAGCGCCACCAGCCTGGCATCGCACTCGATGATGCAACGCCCGGCGCGCGCGATCGCCTCGTGGAAACAGGAGGCAAACATGATCTGATCGCCAAAGCCCTGTTCCCCGTAGATAAGCAAGGTCTTCCCGCCGACCCACGCGCCGTCCCATTGCGGAAAGTGAACTGGCCGACGTATCGCGAAGCGGCTGTGATGACGCGCTTCATAATCGCGCCAACCTTGCTCGAATTCACCGCGCTTGAGGTTCATGTAGCTGCGCACGAGGCGCGTCTCGTGATCATCCGGATCGCGCGCCAGAGCCGAGTCCAGCAATTTCAGACCTTGCACATAGTCGCCCTTTTCCAGCAGGATCCAGCCCAGGTTGCTGAGTGCCACCGGCCAGTACGGGTCCGGTTCCAGAGCCAAGCGCAGCAAGCGCTCCCCTTCCTCGAACTGGCCGAACTCACGCCCGAGGATCAGGCCAAGCAGGTTACAGACATCCCTGTCGGACGGGCGCCGGTCAGCCAGCGGATGCAGAAGTTCGAGCGCCGGCCCATACTCGCCGCGGGCGTGGTGCCAGAGGGCGAGCGCGTACGCCGCGCCAGGGTGGCCCGAATTGGCCCGCAGGAACTCGCGGTACGCGCCGGCCTCCTCGGACGACCTGCCCAAAGCAAGCAGCGCCCGCACCCGCGCTGCGCAGGCAGGAAACAAGTATGGGGCGTAGTGCAAGGCCAGGTGAAAATAGTCCAGCGCCCCGGCCGCATCGCCCTCGGCAAGACGGATGAGGCCCACGCGGTAATTCAGATCTGCGTCGTCGGGACAGGCGGACAGTGCTATTTCCAGCGGCGAGTTCGCCCCGGGCACTGCCGGCGCTGCGGTGCCCGGCGCCTTGCCGCGCCATCGAGCGCCGGTTCCCGCGAGCCAACTTTTCAGCCTTTGTAACACGTCCCGATCTCCCGCCAGACGGCGCGGCTAACGCGGCGAACGCGCGTAGAGCATGGCGTCGCGCTCGGCACGCCATTCGTCGGCCAGGGGGCAGTCTGCATATTCGGGAAAGTAAGGGCCGCCGATGGTGTAGTGCGCGAGGGCGATATCCTCGCTGGGGGCGTCATAGCCCACCAGATAATTCCAGCGGTGCGGCAACTCGCCGATCAGAGCGTCGCTTTCCAGCCACTTAAACTGATGCAGTTCCAAGCCGCCGGCGGTATTGACGTAGTCCGGCGTCAGCTTTCCGCACCTGGCGTTATTGAACAGCATCACACTCGACCAGTTTTTCTTCGCATATGCGGTCTGCACCGCGCCAAGAAACTTCGTGGTTTCCCTGGGTTTGTGATCATGCTTGACCACCTGCACGGCGTATCGCTCATCACGCAGATCCCACAGCTTGGCGACATCGTCTCGCATCAACATGTCGCAGTCCATGAACAGGCTCCACCCCGCGTGGTCGGATAAATAGGGCGTAAGGAAACGGGAAAAAGAAAAATCAGTCGATTGCAGCGCGTGGCGTTCGCGCGTCAGCACGGTGCTCAGTTGTGACAACGCCAGCGGCGCGATGGTGACCGGCACGCTGGCGCGCGCCCGGATGCTGTGCGCAAGCACACTATAAGCAACCGCCTCGCGCGGATCGAATCCAATGAAAATTCTGATCAAGCCATTTCCTTCAGTATCGGCCGCAATGCTTCCTTTGCGCCGGCGGAAACAGGTGCGCGCATTCGCACCTTTTCATCTATTCGCACGCAGATCAGGCAGCATGCGCTTTTGCTCTCGGCGTGCGTGAGCCACGGACGCCGCGTAATTCACGCTTCTTGCGCGCGGACCGGGCTGGTATAATTTGCGCTGGGTCCTTACTTGGCCATCTTCCGTGGGAGCATCATGATCCTAAAGTTTTTTTCCACACGTAAGGTTACTGAATTTGCCACGAACCTAGCCCAAGACGTGGCCAAGCGCTATCCGCCGGCGATCGCCAACAATCCCGCCCAGATGGTATCGCAAAAGCGCCTGTCCGGAATTCTCGAAGAAGCTTTTACCCGCGCGGCCGAATTCAACCGGGAGAACAAGCTCGGCTGGTACAAAAAGGCCAAACTGGGCAATGAGTTCCGCTGGGAACTCAAGGAAATGGGCTACGATGAAAAATTCATCGACATGGCCACCGAAGGTCTGATCGTCTATGTGACCCGGGGCCCTACCCCCAGGACCTGAGTCCGCTCCCGGACAGCCCGGCGCCGCGCTCGCCTCAGGGGCTATAACCGGGAATCTTTGTCTCGTCGACGCGGTCGATCTGGTTCGCATCAAGGAACTGTTCGGCGTAGCGCAGGTATACCTTGCGTCGGATGAACACGTCGAACAAATCGGGATCGACGTGGCCGCCTTGCTTGAAATTACCCAGGATTTGCAGGGACTCGGTCAATGTCTTGCCCTTTTTGTAGGGACGGTCCCTGGCCGTGAGCGCTTCGAAGATGTCGGCAATGCCCATGACGCGCGCCTGCACCGACATCTGCTCGCGCGTGAGGCCGCGCGGATAGCCTTTTCCGTCCATGCGCTCGTGATGCCCGCCGGCGTATTCCGGCACGTGCCGAAGATGTTTGGGCCAAGGCAGCGCCTCCAGCATTTTGATGGTGGCGACGATGTGGTAATTGATGATCTCGCGCTCCTTTGCCGTCAACGTGCCGCGCGGAATGCTGAGGTTCTCGATTTCGTCGTCGGTAAGAAAATGTGCGGTATTGCCCGACTGGTCCAGCCACTTGTAAGCAGCAATTTTCTTCACGTGCTCCTGTGCTTCGGGCGGCATGAATTCGCCTCCGATATTGCACTTGCGCAGGAATTCGCGATCCTGGTCGAACTGGCGCAAGCGCGATTTGTACGCCTGTTCCAGCTGATTGCCGCGTTCGCGCAGCGACAAATCGTCCAGTCCCTGCTGCTGCAGCGCGGCGGTGCTCTTGAGCAGCTCGATCTCGGCATCGCGCTTGAGCACCTCGAAGCGGGTATCGATGAGATGGATACGGTCGAATATCGTCTCCAGCTTGGTCGCCTTGTCCACCACGTGCACCGGTGTGGTCACCTTGCCGCAGTCGTGCAGCAGGCCCGCGATTTTCAGCTCGTAGCGGTCCCTGTCGCTCATGTCGAAATCGCTGAGCGCTCCCTGCTTGGTCTGGTTCACCGCTTCGGCTAGCATCATGGTGAGTTCCGGCACGCGCTGGCAATGCCCGCCGGTATAGGGGGACTTTTCGTCGATCGCGGTGTTGATCATGGCGATGAACGACTCGAACAGCGCCTCCAGTTGGTTGATCAACTGGCGATTGGTGAGCGCGATGGCTGCTTGCGAAGCGAGCGACTCCGCCAGTCGCTGGTCCGCATCCGAAAACGCCACCACCTCGCCGCTATTCGGATCTTGGGCGTTGATTAGCTGCAGCACGCCGATGATCTCGTTCTCGTGATTCTTCATCGGCACAGTGAGGAAGGATTTCGATCGGTAGCCGGTCTTCTTGTCAAAGCTGCGCGTGCCGTTGAAGTCGAAGCCCTCCGCAGTGTAGGCATCGGCGATATTGACCGTCTGGCCGGTCAGCGCAGCGAACGCCGCCACCATCTGCTTGTTGGGCGCGCCATCCTTGCCGTACAGATGGATCGGATAGAAGGGAATCGGAGTGCCGGTGGTCCCACCCATGGCAATGTTGAGCGACTGCGTGCGCATGATCTCGAACTTCAGGCGCTTGGTGCCGTCATCCTCGGTTAAGAGGTACAGCGTGCCGCCGTCGGCGCGGGTGATCGCCTTGGCGGCGAGCAGGATGCTTTCCAGCAGCCGGTTGATATCCCTTTCGGCCGACAGCGACGCGCCGATCTCGTTGAGCTGCTCCAGCCGCCGAAACAGGTCTTCTACGTTCTGGATCGCCATTGCCTGGGCCTTCGGCGCCGCCTCCACGTTATGTTTTCCCCATCGCCGCCTGCTCCGCGCCTACTTGATACAGACCGCGCGCACCACGTGCATGTCGGTGAGCCCCATCAAGACTTTCTCCATGCCGTCCATTTTCAGGGTGCGCATGCCTTCGTTCAGGCAGCAAGCCAGCATTTCAGCCACGCGCGCGTGCTCCTGGATCAGTTTTTTCAGCGGATCGGTGCCGACCAGCAGCTCGTGCAGGCCGACCCGGCCTTTGTAGCCGCTGCCGCCGCAGCCGTCGCAGCCGATCTTCTTGTACATGGTGAACTGGCCCTTGTCGTTGGCGTATTCCTTGACCCATTCCTTGTACACGTTTTCGTAGCCCTCCTTGGGGTTCTGCTTGAAGGTCGCGGTATTGATCAGTTCGCTGCAGTATTCGGTCAGGAAGGCCTTCATTTCCTCCGGAGCTGGGTTGTACGCTTGCTTGCACTTGGCGCACAGGCGTTTCGCCAGGCGCTGCGCCAGGATGCCGAGCAGGGCGTCGGAGAAGTTAAACGGATCCATGCCCATGTCGAGCAGGCGGATGATCGATTCCGGCGCGCTGTTGGTGTGCAACGTGGCGAACACCAGGTGGCCGGTGAGCGAAGCCTCGATGCCGGTGCCCACCGTTTCCTTGTCGCGCATCTCACCCACCATGATGATGTCCGGATCGGCGCGCAGGAACGCCTTCATCACCATGGCGAAATCCAGCCCCGCCTTCTTGTTCACCTGCACCTGGCGCAAGCCCTTTTGCGTGATCTCGACCGGGTCCTCGGCGGTCCAGATCTTGGTGTCCGGCGTATTGAGGTGTTTCAGCACCGAGTGCAGGGTGGTGGTCTTGCCCGAGCCGGTAGGACCGCAGACGAAGAACAGGCCATAGGGCTTGCTCACCACGACCTTCAAGGTCTCCAGGTTGTGCGGCGTGAGGCCGAGTTTTTCGAGCGGAATCGGCTCGCCGGCGGCGAGGATACGCATGACGATGTCCTCGACTCCGCCCTGGGTCGGGATGGTGGCGACGCGCAGCTCGATGTCCAGCGGCCCGAATTTCTTGAACTTGATCTTGCCGTCCTGGGGCCTGCGCTTCTCCGAGATATCCAGGTCGCACATGATCTTGACGCGGGCGACAATGGCGTTGCGGTAGGAAGACGGCACTTCGATATAGGGCGCAAGCGAACCGTCCTTCCTGAAGCGGATCTCGGTCTTGCCCTTGCCGGGATAGGACTCGATGTGGATGTCGGAGGCCCCCTGGTTGTAGGCATCGATGACGATCTTATTCACCAGCTTCACCAGCTCGTTGTCGGCCGCCTGGGAAAGATCGTCTCCGGCGACATCGCCCCCGGCCTCGTCATCGTCTTCCAATCCAGAGAGCAAATCGCCGATATCGCCGGTATCGACCACCTCGGCGCCGTAGAAGATATTAAGCGTTTCCTTGAACTCGCGTTGCGTGGTAACGCGGTAGATCAGCTTGCTCTTGGGAAACACGTTCTGCACGATGCGCGAACTCTTTACCCGCTCGGGATCGAGGCACAACACGACCAACCCGTCCTTGCTGTCGTCGATCGGCACCCACTGGTTCTGCTCGACATACTCCCGCTTCAGGTTTTTCAGCAGTTCCGGCGGCTTGATGCGGTCGGCTTTGTGCGGCTCGTAGGGCACGCCGAAGAATTTCGACAACGCCTGGCCGATGGCGGGCAGCTTGACCTGGAATTCCTCCACCAACACCTGCTCGACATCCACCGCTTTCTTGCGCGCCGAGCGCGCCGCCAGCTCGAACTCGGCCGGCGAGATCACCGCGTCGCTCACCAGGAAATCGTACTTGGTCTTGATGATCTGGGGTTTTTGCCGCTGCCTGAAGGCGATGGCCAGGGTCTGCGCCAACTGGATCACGCCTTCTTCCATCAGCGGCGTGAAAGGCACGCCGGCCTTGTTATTGATTATCTGGATGACACCGATCAACTCCTCGCCGTCTACCACCGGCGCCGCCAGCACCTGCTTGGTGCGGTAGCCGGTGCGCTTGTCCACCTCCTGCAAGAAGCGCAGGTTTGGGTTGATCGCCTTCAGCTCGACTTCATCATAGATATCCCTGATGTTGACTATTTTCTTGGCGAAGGCGACATAGCCGGCGACAGATTGCTCGGCAATCGGCAGCCTCAAGTCCTTGAAGGAATTGAGCCCGGTCTTGACCTTGGACACGATCGACTGTTTGTCCTCGCCAATGACGTAAATGGTGAGCCGGTCGGCGTTAAACAGGCTGCAGATATCCGACGAAACCTCGAGCATGATCTCGTCGATATTGGAGGTGGCATGGATCTTGTTGGTGACGTTCTGCAGATTTTTCGAGAACATCAACCTGGCGTTGACGTCCGCCGGTCCCGCTGCCGCAGCCGCCGGGGTATTCAGAACTGCACTCATAGTGACCTCGCCAATGGATCCGCGCAGCCGGCGGCTGCGACTACAACAACATGTTTCATACTATACGGCAAAAAAAAGGCGTCTGCGCCCGGTTGCTCTCCGGACCGCCCGGCGCCGGGATTCCCGTGCCGGCTTGCCCGCGCCGCTGCCGGTGCGCGGCGGGCCCGCGGGCCGTTTCTTCCTTCACGGCAGCCTGTCCCCGCCCCACAACCCTCCTTCAAGCAGATAGACGTGGTAGCCGCGCTGCGCCAGCAGGAAAGCGGCGGCCGCGCTGCGCCTGCCGCTTTGGCAATAGACGACATATTCCTTGTTTATGTCCAATGCGCCGAATGCGTTGCGGATTTCGGATAGCGGGATATTGACCGCTCCGGGCAACTTGTCGTATTGATATTCGGACATGTAGCGCACGTCTATCCACTCGGCGCCCCCCAGCGCCTTCTGCTTGGCCTGCTCCATGTTGATCCCGCGTAGCAGCGGTTCGCGCAGCAGCGCGTTGAAATCCTGCTTGCTCAAGCGCAACAGGCTGCCCTCGGTTTTCATGGTGACAGTTGCGTTTCGTTTCGCCTCCGCTACCAGCGCCTCTTCGCCGAAGGTATCGCCGCTTTTCAACTCGGCCAACGCCATGCTGACCCCGCCCACCATGCGCTCGACCTGACACCTGCCGGACTCGAGCAGATAGTAATAGTCGCC
This sequence comes from Betaproteobacteria bacterium, assembly GCA_004298385.1. Lineage (GTDB taxonomy): Bacteria > Pseudomonadota > Gammaproteobacteria > Burkholderiales > SG8-39 > 2-12-FULL-64-23. The sequence continues at coordinate 8,422 of SCTX01000015.1, forward strand.
CTCCGCGCCCTCGCGGATGATCACCTCGCCTTTTTTCGCCTCGATTCGCTCAAAACGCCGCAGCAACTCGTCGATGTGCGCCGGGGGCAACCGGGAAAAGGCGCCCAAACGCAGCTTGTTAATGCCGAACAGCCCCGACATGACGCTCCAGTCGGCGCCGCTGGCGGGCCGCTCGGCGGGCTGCTGCGCCCCGGCTTGCTCCTGTATAGCCACCTGGTCCCAGGTGAGCATGATGTCGAGCAGGTCGTCGTCGATGCGTATCAGTTGCACCTCAGTCACCGCCTTGGCCGAAATGAAACTGCGTCGCTTTCCCAGCGGGTAGCGCGCGTCGGCGGAACCGCCGACTACTACCTCCGATCTGCCTTGGCCATAAGCCAGCGCGAGTTCACCGCGCAGCAGATAAACCGACTGACCGGCGATCGAGCGCAGGTTGAACGGATCCAGGTTGCGGCCGACAGACTCGATGCGGCACAGGTCTGCGAGTTCCTTCAAGCGCGCGTCCGACAGCGGCGACAGCGGCTCGAAGTGTTTCAACGTTTCTACGCTGACTTTGCTGGCTGCCATGCGCGTTTCCGGAAAGACATCTGTTCCCGCCGCCATCAAAACTCGAACACCTGGTTGTTCTGTAGCATGCGCGGCTTGTATTGCCCGGCGCATTCTTCGATCTCCTGCATGGTCAGCTCGATCTCGCCCGGTTTGAGATGGGTGATGAACACGTCCGCGCTGCGCTCCAGCTTGGCCAACTCTTCGGCCAAAAGGCCTGGGCTGAGGTGCTTGGACGCAATCGCAAGATCCTGTTCGCGGTTGCAGAAGGCGGTTTCGATGATGAGATAGCGCAGGTTGGCGATCTGGTTCACGATCTTCCACAGCGGATCGTTGGTGGTGGTATCGCCGGTAAACACCAGGCTTGCTCGGCCAGAGTCCGCCTGATAGCCGACCGCCGGCACCGCGTGATTGGCCGGAAGCGGCGTGATCTTGCGCCCTGTTATCTCCACCGTCTCGCCGAGCTGCACCGCCCGGTACTGCATCCACGGCTTGTTCGGGGTCGGGATCTGGGTGAAGTCGGGCCAGATGCTCCAGTTGAACAAGTGGTTGCGCATGATCTCCAGCGTCGGCTCGACCGCATAGACGGTGAGCGGTTTGTTGCGCATGCCGCCGACGGTATCGACCAGAAACGGGATGGAGCAGACGTGATCCAGATGCGAGTGCGTGACGAATATATGGTCGATCAGCGTCAATTCCGCGAGCGACACATCTCCCACTCCCGTGCCGGCGTCAACCAGGATGTCATTGTCGATCAACAGCGAGGTGGTGCGCAGATGCCGCCCACCGATTCCGCCGCTGCATCCGAGCACCCTCAGCTTCATCGCCCGAGCCTTATTTGGTCTTGAAAGTGGTCACGCCGTCCCAATCGGGGCCGGGCGGATCGGCACGGCACTCTTTGATGCGCTCGAAATACAGTTGATAGAGCTTGCACTCCGGCGACATGCGTTGCACGTTGAATAAATCCATCTCCGCTTCGTCCCATTTCTGCGCCCGATAGGCCCTGAGCGCCTTGTGCCACAGCTTGATCTCGTCCACGACCTTCTGGTCGACTTGGCCCTCCATGCCGATCGGCTCGAAGATATCCACCGGCTCGTCCTTGCCCTTTACTTTGACCCGGTCGACCTCGCGGAATACTACGTCTTTGACTATCTGCCTGGTATTCGGGCCGACCAGAATCCCGACGCCGTAGACGCGCGTCAGGCCCTCCAGGCGCGATGAGAGGTTAACCGCGTCCCCCATTACCGTGTAGGCCTTGCGCAGCTTCGAACCCATATCGCCGACGCGCATTTTTCCGGAGTTGACGCCGACGCCGATGCGGATGTCGGGCCAGCCGCGGGCGAGCATCTGTGCGCGCAACTTGTCGAGCTCGGTCTGCATCGCCATCGCGCTGATCACCCCCTGGCGCGCATGCTCTGGATCCTCCACCGGAGCCCCCCAGAAGGCCATGATAGCATCGCCGATGTACTTGTCGAGCGTCCCGCGGTTGTTGCGGATTACCATGCTCATGGAAGTGAGATAGTCGTTGATGAACTGCGATAGCTCCTTCGGTTCCAGGCTCTCCGAGATCGAAGTGAAACCGACGATGTCCGAGAACAGCACCGTGAGTTCCTCGCTCTTGCCCTCCATGCTGTACTTCTCCGGATCCGCGGCCATTTTGTCGACCAACTCCGGCGGCACGTACTGGCCGAACAACTCGGTGAACTGGCGCTTGCTGCGCGACTCGATGAAGTAGCCCCACGACATGTTGAACGCGAACAAGGCGCCAATCATCAGCAGGCTCGAGGCGAGGGGCAGAATCATGCCGCCGTTGGTCCAAACGATCACGTTGAAGCCGGTGATGAGCACGATCGCCAGCAGGGACACCAGCGTTGCCTTCAACGGGCTGAGCAGGGGCACCAGCATCGATAGCGCGATGCCGCCGATCAGCAGCAGCAGCACCTCGGCGCCAAGCATATAAGCCGGTTTCTGCTTGAAGTCGTTGTCCAGCATCGACGCAATCATGTTGGCGTGGATCTCCACTCCCGGAAATACGCTGCCGACCGGCGTGGATCGCAGATCCAGCAGGCCCGGGGCGGTAGTGCCGATCAGCGCGATCTTGCCGCGGAGTTCGTCTTTCGGCACTTTGCCGAAGTACACGTCGGCGAGCGAGATGTATTTGAAGCTGCCGCGCTTGCCGCGGTAGGGAATGAACGCGCTGACGTTCGCGTCCACCGGGATGGTGACCGGCCCCACCTTCAGCCATTCCAGCCCCGAGTAGCTCTTGCTGACGAATCGACCGGGCGCGATACCGGGCTCCACCTTCGGGTACCCCGCCAACACCCGGATCATGGCAAGCGATAGAGCCTCGTAATAGGCGCCGTGGTATTCGGCCAGCATCGGCACGCGGCGCGACACGCCGTCGGCATCGACCAGCGGATTGAAGTGGCCCGCGTTGGCGGCGTTGGCCTGAAACTCCGGCAGGTTGCCGCCGAAGCCTCTCCAGGTGGTGAAACTGATATTGCGGCCCTGGAAAGTTCCCTTGGGCAGTACCGGCTCGGGGATAGCGCCGGACTGCACCGCGTCCTCCTCGCTGTTGAAATAATAGCCCAGCACGATGGGCCGCCCCTTGAGGGTCTTGGCGAAAATGCCGTCGTAATCGAGTTCCGGGCGAAGTTCGTTGAGCGCCGACTGGAACTGCCCCAGGTCCTTCAACCTGCCCTTGGCGAGTTTGTCGAGCACCGGCAGGCCCGAGCTCTCGTCGGGCTCGGCGAACACCACGTCGAAACCGACGATGACGATGCCGAATTCATCGAAAAGCTTGGTCAGCAGCGCGGAGATCTTGTCGCGGCGCCAAGGCCAGCGTCCGAGCGCGGTCTTGTCCAGGCTGCGCTCGTCGATGTCCAGAATGACGATGCGCGGATCAACCCCGCCCGGCATGGTGAGAGCGAGCCGCGTGTCATAGATGATATTGTCGAGCCGGGCAATGAAGCCGATGTTGTAGAATTCGGCGACATGCCCGACGAATAGCAGCATCAGCGCGAGGCCAAGCGCAATCCTGACGATATGCTGTTTCAAGCCACCTCCTTCATATTCTAGGAGCAGGAAGTCAGGGCTTGAAGAAAAACTCCACTTTCACCCCGGCAAGCTCGATGATATCGTGGTCGTTGAGCGCATGCGCCTGCGGCTC
>SCTX01000123.1 GCA_004298385.1 Betaproteobacteria bacterium
CACCCTGCGCATCTCGTCGACCAGACGTCCCGGGTCCGGAACCACGGAGGCGACATACATGGCGACCACTTTGTCAAAACTGTCATCCTTGAAACCCATGTTTTCGGCGTCCATGACCATCAACCCGGCCACGTGTTCGAGTCTGCAACGCGCTCGCCGCTCGCAGGCCTGATCTAGCATAGGGCGGGAAATATCGATGCCGACGACGTTCACGTTCTCCGGATACAAAGGCAGCGAGAGCCCGGTGCCCACCCCCACTTCCAGAATACGCTCGCCCGGACCGCAATCCATCCTGTCGACTATCGCCCTGCGACCGGGCTGAAACACCGCGCCGAAACAAACATCGTAAAAACCCGCGTAACGTCGATAGACATGCTCTATCGTTTGGATATCCAAGATATGTCCTCCTGCGTCTGGCCGGATCCAAAAACTTGCCTGGGCGTGCAGTCCTCAACATGTGGCGTCTAGGCTAACCGGCCCTCCACTTGCCGGGTTTGACTTTAATCACACTCGGGGCAATCGCGACGTGTAAGAACAACATCGCAGAGCCGCAAGGCCGTTTTGCCGAAACGATAAGCGCGCAGCGCCTTCGTCTGGAGCGAAAGCCGTCTTGCGACACGGCGATCCGATCGCTTTCGTTGATGCGACCGAAAGGCAGTATAGCTGGAACGCCTGCGCCTGGGGAAGCCTCCCATGCACCGCGCTTCCTCGTTCGGCGCGCACTCTTCTTGCGCAGCACGAGCGGCATCGCGCGTGCAGGGGGCGGAGCGCAGGCCTCAGTCCGCGGCGGCCAGCATAAGCGCAAGCACGGCCCCGACACCGATCGGAATGCCATAGCGCTCCCACTTCGATACCGCGTCTCCAACGATCATCTCGACCGGGACCGAAGTGAGTTCAAGCACCTTGTTGGTGACCGAGTTCTCGACCAGCCGGGTGAGCGAGTTCTTGCGCGCAGTGCTCATCACAATGTGGTCGCAGCGCAGGCGGCGGGCCGTATCGGTGATGGTTTTCGCCCTTTCACCCACCTCGGCGTGCACCGAGTAGGGGATGCTGAAACCTTCGAGCAGCTGCTTGACCGGGCCCAGCGCCTTTTCGGCCTCATCACGGTGGTATTCGCGCAGGCTCTTACTGCTGACAAAGCGCGCAATGTCCCTGCTGAACGGCGGCTGCACGTTCAGCAGGTGAATCTCCATCGCCGTGTTGTTCATGAATTCCTTGATGACATGCTTTACCGCGAGCTGGCAATTACGGGAGCCGTCGACCGGGATAAGTACCTTTAGCATGGTGTTTCCTCTTGCGAATTGTTGCGACATCGATGCGAGACTTGCGCCCTGCTGCGCAGAGCCGGCGACGGATGCGCTGGACATGGGTGCTTGCGCTGCTTTCATCGCCGTTGCCGTCCGTTTGCGGAAGTAAACCTTTAGCAATTCCATCGCGACCGGCGAGGCGAAGAAGAAAGGCAGCATGAACAGCCAGTCGCCCGCGGTAAGCGGCACGGTGTCGAAGAACGGCGCAAGGAACGGCACGTACACCACCATCAGCACCAGCAGGAACGACACCCCCACGGCCCAGACCATCCAGCGGTTGGAAAACACGCCGATGGAGAAGATGCTGTGGTACTCGGACCGGGCGGTAAACGCGCGGATCAGTTCCGAGCTGCACAGGGTGACGAAGGCGATGGTCTGGGCCGCCACCAACTGATCGGGATAGCGCTGCAGGGCCAGATAGAAGACGGCAAGAATGGCGATGGCGTCGACCATGCCGACTACGCCGATGCCAATCGCCATGTCCTTGTTGATCACGGGCTCGGTAGGGGAACGGGGTGGGTGCGTCATGATATCGGGATCGCCCTTCTCCAGCCCCAGGGCGAGGGCGGGGGCGCCGTCACTGACCAGATTGAGCCACAGCAGTTGTACCGGCCTCAGGGGGATGGGCATTCCCATCAGCATAGCCGCGAAGATGATGAGGATTTCTCCAACGTTGCAGGCAAGCAGGAAGTAGACGAACTTGCGGATGTTGGAATAGATAATCCGCCCCTGCTTGATCGCCGCGACGATGCTGGCGAAATTGTCGTCGGTGAGGACCATGTCCGCCGTCTGCTTGGCCACGTCGGTGCCGGTGATACCCATGGCGACACCGATATTCGCCCGCTTCAGGGCCGGCGCGTCGTTGACGCCGTCGCCGGTCATCGCCACGACGTGGCCTCGCGCTTTGAAGGCATCGACGATCCTCGTCTTATGCTGGGGCGAGACCCGGCAACATACTTGCAGCCTGTCGACCTTGGCCGCCAACTCTTCGTCGCTCAGCTTTTCGATCTCCGGGCCGGTAAGCACCACGCCGCCCGGGGTCAACAGGCCGATGTCCCGGGCTATGGCCTCGGCGGTATCCTTGTAATCGCCGGTCACCATGACGCTTTTTAGTCCGGCTCCGTTGGCCACTTTGATCGCGTCGACCACCTCGGGCCGCGGCGGGTCGATCATTCCGAGTAGTCCGGCGAAGACAAGATCCTTTTCGACGGTTTCCGGGGTTACGCTTGCCGGCAGTTCCTGCATCGGGCGATAGGCTACCGCGAGCACCCGCAGCGCGTTGCTCGCCATGTCCTGGTTCTGCTCGAGTATCGCGCGGCGCCGCTCCGGCGTCAGGCCGACCGACTGGCCGGATTCCAGCCCTTGGCTGCATAGGTCGAGGATGACATCGGGCGCGCCCTTGACAAAGGCGATGAGCGGCGGAGCGCCAAGGCCGGAAACGACAATCTTGGCATGCGCGCCGTCAACGCGGTGTATCGTGGTCATGCGCTTTCTGTCGGAATCGAAGGGAATCTCCTGCATACGAGGCAGGGCCTGTTCCAGCTCGCCGCGCCCGTATCCGCTCTTCGCGGCGGCAACGACCATGGCGCCTTCGGTGGGGTCGCCGATGATCTGCCACGAGCGCTTGCCAGTATCGTCCGCTCTTTCCTCCAGCTTCGCATCGTTGCAGACCAGCGCACCGTGGAGCAGCAGTGCCGTGTCCGCGTCGGTGCGCGGGTCGAAGGCGTCCGTGCCGAGGAAGAACTGTCCGTTCGGACTGTATCCTTCTCCCGTTACGCGGAATCGCTTGCCCCCTGCCCACCCCTGAACCACGGTCATTTGGTTCTGCGTCAGGGTGCCGGTCTTGTCGGAGCAGACCACGGTGGCGCAGCCGAGCGTTTCGACGGCAGGGAGCTTGCGGATCAGCGCGTGGTGTTTGATCATCCGCTGCATCCCCAGGGCGAGGCAGATGGTTACGATAGCCGGCAGGCCTTCGGGAACAGCCGCAATCGCGAGGCTCACCGCGGTCATGAATAGATTGATGATGGCCTTCTTCTCGGCCTCCAGATAATTCAGGAAGCCTGTGTTTAGGGCATCCGTGAGGTGGGTGTCCCGGAACAAACCGTAGATGAACACCAGCGCGCAGATGGCAAGGCACGCCGTTCCGAGAACCTTGCCCAGATGCTCGAGCTTCTTCTGCAGCGGCGTATCCTCGTCCTCGAATGACTGGATCATCTCCGCAATGAGACCGATCTGGGTGTTCATCCCCGTGCCGGTCACAAGTCCCTTGCCGCGTCCATAGGTAATCAGCGTGCCCATGAAGGCGGTGTTCTTGCGGTCGCCCAGAGGGATTTCCTGGTCCAGCACCACCCCGGCGTTCTTCTCGACGGGAACCGATTCCCCGGTCAGCGAGGCCTCCTCGATCTTGAGGTTGACGCTCGCGAGCAGGCGCAGATCCGCGGGAACATAGTTGCCGGCTTCCAGCAGGACGATGTCCCCGCCGACGATCTCGCGGCCGGGAACCGTGATCTGCTGGCCATCGCGCATGACTTGGGCATTGGGGGCGGACATCTTCTTCAGGGCCGCGAGGGCCTGTTCCGCCTTCGATTCCTGAATGACGCCAACCACCGCGTTCAGCACCACGATGAACATGATGGCGATGGAGTCGACGTACTCACCGAGCGCGAGCGAAACCAGCGCCGCGACGATCAGAATGATCACTAGGTAATTGTTGAACTGGTCCCAGAGGAGGGCGAAGAATCCGGGCCGGGGGCGTTCGGTCAGTTCATTGGCGCCGAACTTCGCGAGACGCTCCTCGGCCTCCTGCCGGGTCAGCCCGCGTTCAAGGTGTGTCTGAAAAACGCTGACGAGTTCTTCGATTGGCTTGCCGTGGGCTTCTCTGTCTTGCATTGCAGACTCCTGGGGATTCGCGCAGCCACTGGCAGGTACACGCCGCGTGGCGACGCTTCGTTCAACCAAGTATGGATGATGCCGCCGCCGAAGAAAAATTGAAGTTTGTGATGGCTTGCATTATGAAAACGAAGTTGCGAAAACGATTACCAATGGCTGGCATTACGATTGGTAATGGATATCTACCGCAAATAGACCTTGATCGGCCGGATCTGGTCTGCTATAAATGAATTGCATGCACCGGCGGGAGCCGGGCATCCCTCCAAAGGGGAGTAGCTTCGGCAGTCAGTGGCTGCTGTGACGCGGTCGTCAACACGGGCTTTACGCCCCGGTCGCGTCGGCATCGTGCAAGCGAGACCTTTGCCCATCGGGTGAAGGTATTTTTAATAGCGGCCTTCATCCAGAGGTGAAGGCCGCTGTGCGTTTACGGCATGGCGGAATCGCAATCGATTCGAGGAGGAATCGTCATGCCGCAAGCAAATATCCGACGCTATCTCAAGCACGGAACACTGCCGCAACTGTGCGTTTTCGAGGCGAGCGCGCGCCTGGGAAATTTCAGCCTTGCGGCGCAGGAACTTCACATGGCCCAGCCGACGGCTTCGGTTCAAATAAAAAAACTCACCGAGACAGTCGGACTGCCCCTATTCGAGCAGATCGGCCGGCGCGTGTACCTCACGGACGCGGGGCAGCGCCTTTACGCGGGCTGCCATGACGTGTTTCGCGCGCTATCGACGCTCGAGGAAACACTCAACGGCCTGCGCGCCATGGAGACCGGGCGTCTGCGGCTGGCCGTTTGCTCGACCGGCAAGTACTTCGCCCCGCGCATGCTCGGTGCCTTCATCGGGCGCTACCCGGGCGTGGAAGCGTCGCTCGCGATTCACAACCGCAAAACGCTGATCGACCGGCTCGCGAACAACGAGGACGATCTGTACGTCTTCGCCTCGCCGATCGAGAGGGAAGACGTCGTGACCCAGGCGCTCCTGCCTAATCCGCTGGTGGTGTTCGCGCGCGACGACCATCCGCTCGCCAACGCGCGGCAGATCAGCTTCGGGCGCCTCGCCGCGGAACCCTTCCTCATGCGCGAACCCGGGTCCGGGACACGCCTGCTCGCGACGAAACTGTTCGAGCAGCGCGGTCTTACACCGAAGGTTAGCATGGAGCTGAGCGACGACGAGGCGATCAAGGAAGCCATCCTGGCCGGCCTGGGCGTGGCTATCATGTCGCGCTTCACGTTCGGACTGGAGCCCGAACCCTCGCGGCTGATTTGCCTGGACGTCGACGGCTTTCCGCTGGAAAACCACTGGCATTTTGCCTACCCGGTGGGCAAACAGCTTTCGGCGACGGCCCGGGCGTTCATGGATTTTGC
>SCTX01000124.1 GCA_004298385.1 Betaproteobacteria bacterium
AAGCAGGTGATTATCACTTGCGATACCTACCCCAAGGACATCAGCGGCATCGAAGAGAGGCTCAAGTCGCGCTTCTCCTGGGGGCTTTCGGTCGGCATCGAGCCGCCGGAGCAGGAAATGCGCGTGGCCATCATCCTGAAAAAGGCCGAGGCCATCTCGGTGCGCCTAGACGAGGAAGTCGCGTTCTTCATCGCCAAACACATCCGCTCCAATGTGCGCGAACTGGAGGGGGCGCTAAAAAGCGTTATTGCCTTTTCCCGCTTCAACGGCAAGGATATTTCGCTCGATCTGGCCAAGGAAGCGCTCAAGGATCTGCTGTCGGTGCAGAACCGTCAGATTTCCATCGATAATATTCAAAAAACGGTGGCTGAGTTCTACAAGATAAAGATCTCCGACATGCACTCTAAGAAACGCAGCCGCAACGTCGCCCGCCCGCGGCAAATGGCTATGGCTCTGGCGAAGGAACTGACTCAGCACAGCCTGCCTGACATCGGCGATGCCTTCGGTAACCGCGATCACACGACCGTTCTGCACGCCTGCCGCACGATCGCCTCCTTACGCGAGAAACACACCGAGATCAATCACGACTACCATGTGCTGGAACAGGTGCTGAAAGGGTGAACGCTCCCGCTAACTTCCGGCTTCCTGTGGATTACTCGGGATTTTTCCCCAAGCCCGATTGTGTCCACAAATCATAAAAAACAGCTCACAACGTTATACACGCCAGGAAAATAGCCTAGCGACAAGAATACAAAGGCAAATACCAAGATATCCACGGATAAATGCGGCATTATTATCATTATCAGGAAACTATAATGAATACTATAAAGATAAATAGAGAGCCTTTACTGGAACCGCTTAATGCTGTTTCCGGCATTATCGAGCGACGTCACACCCTGCCCATCCTCTCCAACGTACTCTTGGAGCACAAGGGTTTGGACATAACCATCGTCGCCACCGATATTGAGATCCAAATTTCGGCTCGAACCGTTTGCGACAACCCGGGAGAACCCAAAGCCATTACCGTGGGCGCGAGGAAACTGCTGGACATTTTGCGCGCTTTGCCCGAGCAATCCGAGGTGACGCTGACGCTCCAGGAAAAGAAACTGCAGGTTAAAGCAGCCAAGAGCAGGTTCAATCTGCAGACCTTGCCGGCAGAGGATTTTCCTAGGCTGTCTCTGGCCGAGGGCGCGAGCACCAAGATGACGCTGCCACAAAAGGTGCTAAAACAATTGTTTCTTTCGGTGCAGTACGCCATGGCGCAGCAGGATATCCGCTATTATCTCAACGGCCTGCTGCTGGTGACGGGAGGAGACAAAATTACCGTCGTGGCCACGGACGGTCACCGCCTCGCTCTCGCGAGCGCAGCGCACAAGACAGACGGCGCGCAAGAGGTAATCCTGCCGCGCAAGACCATCCTCGAGTTGTCCAAGCTCATGTCCGACAGCGAAGATCCGGTCGACGTGGAACTGTCGCCGACCCAAGCACGCTTCTCCTTCGGCAGCATCGTTCTTATCTCGAAATTGGTGGACGGCAAGTTTCCCGATTACACGCGTGTTATCCCGACTACGCATAACAAAAGGTTATTACTCAACCGGATCGTGCTGCTGCAAGCCTTGCAGCGCGCCGCCATTCTTACCAACGAGAAGTTCAAAGGTGTGCGCTGGATGCTGGTCGATGGCAGCCTCAAAATCATCTGCAGCAATAATGAGCAGGAAGAGGCGCAGGTGGAACTCGATGTGACTTACACCGGCGAGGCCCTGGATATAGGCTTCAACGTCAACTATTTGCAGGACGTACTCAATAATCTGGATTGCAGCGACGTCGAGTGTGCTTTGGGAGACGCCAACTCGAGTGCCTTGATCACCGTTCCGGGAAACGACAATTTCAAGTACGTCGTCATGCCGATGCGCATCTGAGAGGTTTTGCGCAAAAACAGCCGTAATTTATTTAGCACAGCGCAAGTCTGTCACACAAGTTAAGAGAAGAACAGGAATGAACGATAAAACGAATCCGCGGCATGCCGGCAACGGCGACTATGAAGAAAGCAGCATCAGAGTTCTAAAGGGTCTGGATGCGGTACGTAAACGTCCCGGCATGTACATCGGCGACACCTCGGACGGCACCGGACTGCACCACATGGTGTTCGAAGTGGTGGACAACGCCATCGACGAGGCCCTGGCTGGCTATTGCGACGAGATAACGGTGACGATTCACACCGACAACTCGATCAGCGTCACCGACAACGGCCGCGGCATTCCCACCGGGAAGCATCCAGATGACGAGCAGGGGCGCTCGACCGCCGAAATCGTCATGACCGAGTTGCATGCAGGCGGCAAATTCGACAACAAGTCATACAAGATCGCTGGCGGTCTGCACGGCGTCGGCGTGTCCGTGGTAAATGCGCTGTCCAGGTGGCTGCGTCTCACCATACGTCGCGATGGAAAAACCTACAGCATGGAGTTCCGCGACGGGGTTCCCACTGCGCCGCTGCAGCAAACCGGCGCCACGGAGCGCCGCGGCACCGAGGTGCATTTCCTGGCGAGCACCGCCACCTTCAGTACGGTCGAATACCACTATGACATCCTGGCGAAACGGTTGCGCGAATTGTCCTTCCTCAACAACGGCGTCAAGATCCGGTTGGTGGACCAACTCGCGGGGAAGGAGGAAGACTTCGCTTTTTCCGGAGGCGTGAAAGGTTTTGTCGAGTTCATCAACCGCAATAAGACGGTGCTGCACACCAACGTATTCCATGCGGTCGGCGGGAAAGACGGCATCATCGTGGAAGTTGCGATGCAATGGAACGACTCATATCAGGAGCAGGTACTTTGCTTCACCAACAACATCCCGCAACGCGACGGGGGCACCCATCTCACCGGGCTACGCGCGGCGATGACGCGCACGCTTAACCAATACATCGAGGGTCAGGAACTGGCGAAGAAGGCCAAAGTCGAGACCACCGGGGAGGACATGCGCGAGGGTCTGAGTTGCGTGCTTTCGGTGAAAGTGCCTGAACCCAAGTTCTCCTCGCAGACCAAGGACAAACTGGTGAGTTCCGAAGTGCAGCCACTCGTGCAGGAGGTGGTCGCCGCCAAACTTGCGGAGTTCCTGCTCGAGCGGCCCGGGGACGCGAAGATCATCACCGCCAAGATCGTCGACGCCGCGCGCGCGCGCGAAGCCGCGAGGAAGGCGCGCGAAATGACGCGCCGCAAGGGCGTGCTCGATGGCATGGGGCTGCCGGGCAAGCTCGCCGACTGCCAGGAGAAGGATCCGGCGCTATGCGAAATCTATCTCGTGGAGGGAGACTCCGCCGGCGGCTCGGCCAAGCAGGGGCGCGACCGCAAGTTCCAGGCAATCCTGCCGCTCAAAGGCAAGATACTCAACGTAGAGAAGGCACGCTTCGACAAGCTCATCTCTTTCGCCGAGATCGCCACCCTGATCACCGCCCTCGGAACGGGCATCAAGGACGACTACAACCTCGGCAAACTGCGCTATCACCGCATTATCATCATGACGGACGCCGACGTCGACGGCGCGCACATCCGCACGCTGCTGTTGACTTTTTTCTATAGGCAAATGCCGGATCTGGTCGAGCGTGGCCACATCTATATCGCCCAGCCGCCGCTGTTTAAGGCCAAGATCGGCAAGGAGGAGCGTTACCTCAAGGACGAGCACGAGTTGTCTCAGTACATGCTCAAGCAGGCTCTAGTAGGCGCAACGCTGATGCCGCAACAGGATAGCCAGCCGGTCGCGGGCGAGGCGCTGCACCAGCTTGCGAGTTCGTATTTGCTCGCTCGCGCCGTTATCGACCGCATTGCGCGGCTCATCGACCGTGACGTGCTGGTTGCGATCCTGAGTAACGGCCTGAAGCTGGATCTGCGCGACGCCGAAACTACGCGCGTGAGCGCCGAGCGGCTGCAGCGTGCGCTCGCCGACAAGGAAATGGTGGTGACGCCGCGCTTCGACGAAAAGAACGAACGGCACCGCCTTCTGATCGAGCGCAGCGTGCATGGCAACAGCCGCAGATGCGTCATCGACGAAGATTTTCTGCTCTCCGGCGACTATCAGCAATTGCTCGGCACGGCGCAGTTACTGCAGGGCTTGATCGGCCCCGGCACCTTTGTCACGCGCGGCGAGAAGCGGCAGGCGGTGAGGGATTTCGGCGAGGCAATGGCCTGGCTGTTGCAGGAAGTGGAGAAAAATGCCGCGCTGCAGCGCTACAAGGGCCTGGGCGAGATGAATCCGGAGCAATTGTGGGAAACCACCATGGACCCGACCAAGCGGCGGCTGTTGCGGGTGCAGATCGAGGACGGGATAGCAGCCGACGAGATCTTTTCAAAACTGATGGGCGACGACGTCGAGCCGCGCCGGGCGTTCATTGAGAGTAATGCGCTGATCGCGCGGCTCGATATTTAGCCGGCGCTGAACGGGGTGATGTCGGGCAAAGCGGCGGCTCTGCCCGAGTCAAACGATATTCAAATGCTCGATGCCTGCGCTTATGTCTTTGTTCTTCGATTCCTTCCCGTGCAGTTTGATGTTTAGCCGCAGGTCGTTGACCGAGTCGGCGTTCCTGAGTGCGTCCTCGTAGCTAATCTTGCCTTCCTCGTAGAGATCGAACAGCGCCTGGTCGAAGGTCTGCATGCCCAGTTCGCGCGACTTCTTCATGATTTCCTTGATTTCATGCACTTCACCCTTGAAGATCAAGTCGGCGATCAGCGGCGAGTTGAGCATGATCTCGATCGCTGCCGCGCGTCCCTTGCCTTCCTTCAGCGGAATCAACCGCTGCGATACCAGCGCCTTGAGGTTGAGCGAAAGGTCCATTAGTAGCTGTGCCCTGCGTTCCTCGGGAAAGAAATTTATGATCCGGTCTAGCGCCTGGTTCGCGCTATTGGCGTGCAGCGTACCCATGCAAAGGTGGCCGGTTTCGGCGAAAGCCACCGCGTGCTCCATGGTTTCCTTCGAGCGGATCTCGCCGATCAGGATGACGTCCGGGGCCTGGCGCAGGGTGTTGTGCAGCGCCGCCTCCCAGGATGCCGTATCAACCCCCACTTCGCGCTGGGTGATCAGGCAATTGACGTGCGGATGCACGTACTCGACCGGGTCCTCGATGGTAATGATGTGACCGTAGCTGTTGTGGTTGCGGTAGCCGATCATCGCCGCGAGCGTAGTCGATTTACCCGAGCCGGTGCCGCCCACCATGATCACCAGGCCGCGTTTGTTCATGACCACATCTTTGAGTACCGGCGGCAGGCCCAGATCCTCGAACTTGGGTATGGTCGTGGTGATCGTGCGCATCACCATGCCGATTTTGCCTTGCTGCACGAAGCAGTTTACGCGAAAGCGGCCGATGCCTGCGGGGGCGATGGCGAAGTTGCACTCCTTGGTCGCCTCGAATTCGGCTGCCTGCTTGTCATTCATCATTGCGCGCACCAGATCGGCGGTATGCTGGCCGGTAAGCTTCTGGTCCATGACCGGCGTCATCTTGCCGTCGAGCTTCATCGCCGGCGGAAAGTCGGCGGTGATGAACAGATCAGAACCCTTCTTACTGAGCATCAGCCGCAGCAGGTCGTACATGAACTTGGTTGACTGGCCGCTATCCATATTTCACCTCGTTGATTGTTTGGTCCAACTATCCCCGCATATTGTATGCATCTTCGGCCGCCTGTGCTTCGCGCGCCCCCGACGTTGGCGCAACCTAGGTCAGGCTTGCACCCGGCTTTCGCAGCCCGAGTCTGCTAGCCGGGAAAAGTGTCTTTATTGGCGGCCTTGCTGCGCGCTTCGGCGTTCGTGATTACGTTTCTTTTCACCAGATCTTGCAGGTCCTGATCAAGAGTCTTCATGCCAAATTGCTGGCCGGTCTGGATCGCCGAGTACATCTGCGCGATCTTCGCTTCGCGGATCAGGTTGTTGATGGCCGGCGTGCCGATCATTATTTCGTGTGCGGCGACCCGGCCGGCGCCGTCCTTGGTCTTGAGCAGTGTTTGCGAGATAATCGCCTTCAGCGAGGTGGATATCATCGCGCGTATCATGTCCTTTTCCGCTGCCGGGAACACGTCGACGATGCGGTCGATGGTCTTCGCGGCCGAACTGGTGTGCAGCGTGCCGAAAACAAGGTGGCCGGTTTCGGCACCGGACAGCGCCAATCGGATGGTCTCCAGGTCACGCATCTCCCCTACCAGGATCACGTCAGGATCCTGGCGCAGGGCTGAACGCAGCGCATTGTTGAAGGAAAGTGTGTGCGGACCAACCTCGCGCTGGTTGATCAGACATTTCTTCGATTCGTGCACAAACTCGATCGGATCCTCGATCGTCAGGATGTGCCCTTCTTCGGTTTCATTTTTGTGATTGACCATTGCCGCCAGCGTCGTGGATTTGCCCGATCCGGTTGGCCCGGTCACCAGCACTACGCCGCGCGGCTGGTCCGCGATCGATTCAAATATTTTTGGGCACTTCAGATCGGCGAGCGACAGGATCTTGGACGGAATGGTCCGCATTACCGCCCCGGCGCCGCGGTTCTGGACGAAGGCGTTGACGCGAAAACGCGCCAGGCCCGGGATGGCGAAGGAAAAGTCGCACTCTAGGTTTTCCTCGTAGAATTTGCGCTGGCCGTCGTTCATGATGTCATAGATCATGCCGTGGACGTCCTTGTGATCCATCGCCGGCAGGTTGATGCGCTTGATGTCGCCGTGCACGCGGATCATGGGCGGCAGGCCCGACGAAAGATGCAGGTCGGAAGCCTTGTTTTTGACCACGAAGGCAAGCAGTTCAGAGATATCCATTTATAATCGCTCCATGCTAAGTGATGCGCCAGGCGGGAATTCAACTGACCGAGTGGGTGCGATTTATCGCCGGTTTCCCGCCTTCACGCCCGCGCCAAATTATGTCCACAATCGAGAGTAACTTGCAAGTCGTAAGAGCGCGTATCGCAACGGCAGCGCGGGCGGCCGGGCGCAAGCCCGGCGATATTGCCCTGCTGGCGGTGAGCAAGGCCTTTGCCGCAGGCGAGGTGCGAGCGGCGTATGCGGCGGGGCAGCGCGAATTCGGCGAGAATTATGTGCAGGAGGCGGTGGAGAAGATCGCCGCGCTGCCGGCCCTGCCGCTCATTTGGCACTTTATCGGCCCGATCCAGAGCAATAAGACGCGAGCCATCGCCGAGCATTTCGATTGGGTGCATTCGGTCGCGCGCGAGAAAATCGCATTGCGCTTGGCGCAGGCGCGCCCGCCGAAGTTGGGTCCGCTCGACATCTGCCTGCAGGTGAACCTGAGCGGGGAGACGAGCAGGAGCGGTGTGGCGGCGGACGCAGTGTCGCCGCTGGCCGAGGCGGTGCGTAGCCTGCCGCGGCTCAGGTTGCGCGGTCTGATGGCCATTCCGGAGCCCAGCGGCGATATCGAGTCGCAGCGCCGGCGCTTCAGGGGCCTGCGCCTCCTGCTGGAGCAACTCAACGCCGCCGGTTTCGGGCTCGATACCCTATCGATGGGCATGTCGCAGGATCTAGAGGCGGCCGTGATGGAGGGGGCTACCATCGTTCGGGTAGGTACGGCGATATTCGGTGAAAGGGCCAAGGCGTGAAAATTACATTTATCGGCGGCGGCAATATGGCTGTGGCCCTGATCGGGGGCCTCATCGGCAAGGGCCATGATCCTGCCAGCATCCGCGTGGTCGAGATTCAAGCCGAGGCGCGCGCGCGGCTCACCGCGCAGTTCGGCGTCGCCTGCACGGACAGCGTGGCTGCAGCCGCGCCGCTGGGCGAGGCGGTGGTACTGGCAGTCAAGCCGCAGCAGATGCGCGCTGCGGCCCAGGCGCTGCAACCACGGCTTGGGCGCGAACTCGTAATCACCATCGCCGCCGGTATCCGTCTGGTCGATTTGTCGCGTTGGCTCGGCGGCTACGCCACTCTGGTACGCTGCATGCCCAACACGCCGGCGCTAATCGGCGCCGGCATCACCGGCCTGTACGCAAACGTTGGAGTCGACTCCGCCCAGCGCGCCTTGTGTGAGTCCATACTCGGCGCCGTGGGCGCGACGCTATGGGTGCCGGAGGAAAGCCTACTCGATCCGGTCACGGCGATTTCCGGCAGCGGCCCGGCTTACGTTTTCTACTTCATCGAGGCAGTGCAGCAGGCGGCGCAGGAAATGGGCTTTTCCGCCGCAGACGCGAAGAAGCTCGCGGTCGAAACTTTCGCCGGAACGGCCAGACTCGCGGCGCAGAGTCCGGAGAACCTGGCGATGCTGCGCGAGCGCGTCACCTCCAAGGGCGGGACGACCGAGCGCGCCCTTGCCAGCATGGATGCCGACCGGGTCAAGGATTTGATTGTGCGGGCGCTGCACGCGGCCAACCGGCGCGCGCGGGAGCTGGGTGAGCAGTTGGGTACGGACAAGTAAATGTTTAGCCAAATTCTGCGGTTCCTGCTTGACACGGTATTGGGGTTTTTTGTTTTTGTGCTTCTGGCGCGCTTCTATCTGCAACTCTTGCGCGCGCCGTTTCGGAATCCTCTGGGGCAGTTCGTCACCGCCCTGACGAACTGGCTGGTACTACCGGCGCGGCGCTTGATTCCAGGCATGTTCGGCTTGGATCTGGCGAGTTTCCTGCTCGCCTGGCTCATAGAGGGGCTGCTTCTGTTCCTGCTCTATCTGCTTAAGGGGGAAAGCCCCGGCTCTGGGTCGGGGGTATTGGCAGGCGTTTTTTTTAGCGTGGCCCTGCTCGAATTGGCGCGTTTTAGCCTGTATTTGTTGATCGGCGTCATTCTAATTCAGGCGGTGATCAGTTGGGTCAACCCGTACGCGCCGCTGGCGCCGCTGTTCAACGCGCTTACTGCCCCTTTCCTGCGTCCGTTCCGGCGCTTGGTTCCGCCCATCGGCAACGTCGATTTATCACCGTTGTTCGCGTTGGTCGCGGCGCAACTGCTGCTGATCCCGCTTGAGTACCTCACGCGCTCGGTGGCGCAGCTGCTTTGAGCTGGTATCAGATCGGCCGCGACGGAGTCAGGCTCCAGATTCAAGCCCAGCCCGGCGCCAAGCACACCGAGGTCGCCGGCTTGTACGGCGATTGCCTAAAACTGCGTCTGGCTTCGCCCCCCGTGGACGGGAAAGCCAACGCATGTCTGATCGAATTCCTGGCCGAGCGCTTGGGCGTGAAGCGGGGCCAGGTAAAGATCACCCGGGGACTAAGCTCGCGCCGAAAAAACGTGTTTGTCGCAGTGGCGGGGTTTCAACCCAAGGCTTTGCTTGCGCAAGACCGCGAATAGGCCGGACCCTGGATCGCTGCGCAGGAGATTGTCGCACCAGGTTTACCGTTGCGCCCGACTGCGTTCAGCCTGTTCCCGCGTCGTAGACGATCCGACCCTGTACCATGGTGTAGCGCACCTTGCCGGGCAGTTCGATGCCGAGGAAGGGAGTGTTCTTGCCCTGGCTTTTGAGCGCGGCGGCGCTCACCTTGCCGTAATGTTCCGCATCGAATACGCAGACATCGGCCGTATAGCCTTCTGACAGGTGGCCGGCATCCAGGCCGAGGATGCGCGCCGGCTCCCGCGTGATACGGGCGAGCGCCTGCGCCAGCGGCACCTTCATTTCGAGCGCCCACTTTAGCGTCAGGGGCAGCAGCAGTTCCAAGCCGGTGGCGCCGACTTCCGATTCGCCGAAAGGCAGCAGCTTCGAATCCTCGTCTACTGGGGCGTGGTCGGAACAAAGCGCGTCGATGGTGCCGTCCTTCAATCCCTCGCGCAGCGCGTCGCGGTCGCGCGCGCTCCTAAGCGGCGGCAGCAGGTGACAATGCGAGTCGAAATAGCCCAGATCCATTTCCGACAAGTGAGCGTGGTGGATGCCGACGTCGCAGCTAAGTGGCAAGCCGTCGCGCTTGGCCGCGCGCACCATGGCCACCGCTTCGCGCGTAGACAGGCGGCACAGGTGCACGCGCGTACCGGTGGCTCGCATCAGTTGGATGATGGTGGCAACGGCGATGGTTTCGGCAAAAACGGGAATTCCGGGCAGCCCCAGGCGCGTGGCCACCTCGCCGTCGTGCGCCACCCCGTCCTTCGCCAGATATCCGTCCTGCGGGCGCAGCCAGACGCAGAAGCCGAAAGTGGCGGCATACTGCAGCGCGCGCCACAGCACCTGATTGTCCGGCAACGGCACATCGGCATGGGAGAAACCGACGCAGCCGGCATCGCGCAGTTCCGCCATCTCGGTGAGCTGTTGGCCGGCGAGGCCGACGGTGAGCGCGCCGATCGGATAAACGTGCGCGAGGTTGAGCGTCTTCGCGCGGTGCTTGAGCATTTCCACCAGGCCGGGTTCATCCAACGGCGGCTCGGTGTCGGGCGGACAGGCAAGGCTGGTCACGCCGCCCGAGACTGCGGCCAGCATTTCCGATTCCAGCGTTGCCTTATACTCGAATCCGGGCTCGCGCAACCGCGCCGACAGGTCGATCAGCCCCGGGCACACCACCAGGCCCGCAGCGTCGATTACGCGCTTGGCGCTGAAGCCGCCCGGTGCGTTGCCCACGGCAGCGACCTTTCCGGCGGCGACAAACAGGTCGGCCCGTGTGTCGATGTTGTTTGCCGGGTCGATCAGGCGGCCGTTCTTGATATGAATTTTCATCTAATTTAATTCCCCGCCAGTATGCTCATCACGGCCATTCTGACAGCGATGCCGAAAGTCACCTGCGGCAGGATCACCGCGTGTGAGCCGTCAGCCACCGCGGAATCTATTTCCACGCCGCGGTTCATCGGTCCCGGGTGCATGACGATCGCATCGGGCTTGGCCAGCGCCAGCTTTTCCTGGGTCAGGCCGTAGTACTTGAAAAATTCCTGCGCGGAAGGCAGCAGCGCGCCGCGCATGCGCTCGCTCTGCAGCCGCAACATCACTACCACGTCGACGTCGCGCAGGCCCCGTTCCAGGTCGTGAAACACCGTGACGCCCAACTTGTCCACGCCCGCGGGGATCAGAGTCATGGGTCCGATCACGCGCAGGTCGGGCGTGCCCATCAGGGTGAGCGCGTGGATCAGTGAACGCGCCACGCGCGAATGCAGCACATCGCCGACGATGGCCACCGACAGCCTAGTGAAATCCTTTTTGTAGTGGCGGATGGTGTAGAGGTCGAGCAGGCCCTGGGTCGGGTGGGCGTGGCGCCCGTCGCCGGCGTTGATAACGTGCAGGTGGCTGGCAACATGGCTCGCGATTAAGTGCGGCGCGCCGCTTTGCGCGTGCCGCACCACGAACATGTCGGCGTGCATGGCGGAAAGATTGTCTACCGTATCGAGCAGGGTCTCGCCCTTGGTATGGGAGGACACGGCGATGTTGAGATTGATGACGTCGGCCGAGAGGCGTTTGGCGGCGATTTCGAAGGTGGTGCGGGTGCGGGTGGAGGGCTCGAAGAATAAATTGAACACCGATTTTCCGCGCAACAGCGGCACTTTCTTGACCTCGCGCGCCGTGACGCCGACGAAAGAGGTGGCGGTATCGAGGATATGGGTAAGAATTTCGCGCGGCAGACCCTCGATGGTAAGCAGGTGCCGCAGCTCGCCTTCGTCGTTCAGTTGTGGGTTACGCATCCAGTTTAAGCCTGAGTTTGCCGTTCTCGTCCAGGTCCAGCACCAGCATGCGCCCCGACGGCACCTCCAGCCGGGCGCCTACATACTGCGCCGCGACCGGCAACTCGCGCCCGCCGCGGTCGATCAGCACGGCGAGGCTGATCGAAGCCGGGCGGCCGTAGTCGAACAATTCGTTCATCGCCCCGCGCACGGTGCGGCCGGTGTAGAGCACGTCGTCGACCAGGACGATGTGGCGGCCGTCGACTTCGAACGGGATTTGCGTCGGCTTTATCTGCGGATGCAGTCCCGTCTTGTCGAAATCGTCGCGGTAGAAGGAGATATCGAGCAAACCCAAGGGCAGCGCGATGCCGAGCGCCGCATGCAGCCGCTCGGCCAGCCAGACGCCGCCGGTATGGATGCCGACCAGGGCGGTATCGGCGGTGATATGCGGTTTGAGCTCGCGCACCAGCCCGGCGCACAGGGTTTCGGGATCAGGAAGAGCCGGGGTCATCGAAATAGCTTTGCAAAATGATCTGTGCCGACACCTGATGGGCGTGCAGTTTGTGCTTTCGCCCCCCTTTTCCCGCTGCCCGTAACGCCTCTTCGGCTGCGGCCGAACTCAGGCGCTCGTCCACCAGCCTGACCGGCAGCCTGAAACGGGATTCCAATTGGCGCGCAAAGCGGCGGCAGCGACGCGTCAGTTCATGCTCCGTGCCGTTCATCGAAAGCGGCAGCCCCACCACCAGGAAGCCGGGTTTCCATTCGGCGATAAGCGCGGCAATTACGTCCAACCGTGCCGCATTGCTCTCCGTGGTGATCAGCGCTAGCGGATGCGCCATGCCGACGCTGGATTCGCCGACCGCGACACCGGTGAATTTTTCGCCGAAATCGAAGGCCAGAACCGTTCCGGTTACGCGCTGAGAATTAACGAGTTGGGGGGTAGGAGTGGGGGCCGGCATCACGGTCGATAGGGTTTTTTCATTGCTGCTTAGCCGCCCTCCCGCACCCCGTTCAAGCATGCCCAGTATCCTCGGACAAGCTGGCGAAATCCACACCCAGTAGTTCCATCGCTGCGGGCAGCTTTTCCTCGGCGGGCAGATCGAAGATGATCTGCTCGCCGGCTTCCACCGTCAGCCAGGCGTTCTGTCCCAGTTCGTGCTCCAGTTGTCCCGCCGCCCAGCCGGAGTAGCCCAGGGTGACCAGCATCTTGGCCGGACCGCGGCCCTTTCCGACCGCTTCGAGTATGTCTTTGGAGGTGGTAAGGCCGAGGCTGGCGCGCACCTTCAGTGTGGAATGCCATTCCCCAACCGGCTGGTGCAGCACGAAGCCACGGTCGGTCTGCACCGGCCCGCCGAAATATACGGGAATGTCGTGCAACTGGTGCTGTTCAAGGTGGAGATTGATGCGTTCGAACAGCGCTTGCAGGCTCAGGTCGATAGGGCGGTTGACTACCACGCCCAACGCGCCCTGCTCGTTGTGTTCGCAGATATAGGTGAGGGACTTGGCAAAATAAGGGTCCACCATGTTCGGCATTGCGATGAGAAAATGGTGGGTAAGGTCGATTGCCACAGTGCTATTTTAGACCTCTGGTGGAACATACACAATTTTCGTTTTTTCAAGCCGGTGAGTCCGGCAGCTTCGCGCGGCTAGATTTCCACCATCTCGAAGTCATCCTTGCGCGCGCCGCATTCCGGGCAGGTCCAGTTGATAGGCACGTCCTCCCAGCGCGTGCCCGGGGCAATCCCCTCGTCGGGAACGCCGGCGGCCTCGTCGTAGACGTAGGCACAGATGAGACACATCCAAGTCTTGAATTCGGTGCTGGTCGATGCTGCCGTCATGTCCTGGGTCTTGGTTAGGGTTAAAATAGCGTCGCATCTTACCTTGTTGCCATGCCTTGTTCCAGCGTGGCGCCGACCATGCCCTCCTTACTGCCTCCGATCGTCCTCAGTTTTGCCGCCGCCGATCCCACCGGCGGCGCCGGCATTCAGGCCGATTTGCTCACGCTGTCGAGCATGGGCTGCCACGCCCTGAGCGTCGTCACCGCGATCACGGTGCAGGACACCGCGGGGGTCGAGGATGTGCTGCCGATCGACGCCGATTGGGTCAGCGACCAGGCGCGTGTGCTGCTAGAAGATATGCCGGTGGCGGCGTTCAAGATCGGTATGGTGGGCAGCGTGGAAAACTGCGCCGCTATTGCCGAGGTGGTATCGGACTATCCGGACGTGCCGCTGATCTTCGACCCGGTGCTGGCCTCCGGTCGCGGCGACGAGATGGCGACCGAGGACATGATCGAGGCCATGCGCGAACTGCTGATTCCGCAGACCACCATCATCACGCCCAATAGCCTGGAGGCGCGGCGCCTGGCCGACGACGGCCGCGACGAGGAACGGTCTTTGGAGGATTGCGCCAGGCGCATCCTGGAGATGGGCTGCGAGTACGTGCTGATCACCGGTACGCACGAGAATACGCCGCAGGTGGTCAATACGCTCTACGGCCGGCAGGGCGTGATTCGCAGCGACAGTTGGCAGCGTTTGCCCGGCAGCTATCACGGCTCGGGCTGTACGCTCGCCTCGGCCATCGCCGCCACACTCGCCAACGGTCTCGATATACCCGAAGCGGTGCGCGAGGCGCAGGAATACACCTGGCAGACGCTCAACGCCGGTTTTCGCCCGGGCATGGGGCAGCATATACCCGACCGGTTTTTTTGGGCGCGCGAAGCCGGGGACGATGAACCGAAACAGGATGGCTGAAGCGTGATGCGCAAACTTGCGGGGCTTTACGCGATCACGCCGGATGAGCCTCGCACTGATATTCTCGTCGACAAAGTCGCTCAAGCGCTCCGGGGTGGAGCTTCTATGGTGCAATACCGTAACAAAACCGCCGGCCCGGAGTTGCGTCTCGAGCAGGGGCGCGCGCTGGCTGCGTTATGCCGCGTAGCCGGTGCAGTTTTCATCGTCAACGACGATGTCGCGCTCGCGCTGAAACTCGGCGCCGACGGCGCGCATCTGGGCGCTGCCGACGGCGACCTCGGCGAGGCGAGGCGGCGCCTGGGGCTGGACAAACTGCTCGGAGCTTCCTGCTACAACCGCATTGAACTGGCCGAAGCCGCGGCGCAGGCGGGCGTGAATTACCTGGCTTTCGGCAGCGTGTTCAGTTCCGGCACCAAACCGGGCGCGGTGCGCGCGCCGCTGGCGATTTTCGCCGAGGCGCGCCGAAGCTTCGCCCTGCCGCTGGTGGCGATCGGCGGCATTACGTTGCAAAATGCATCCCAGGTGTTCGCCGCCGGGGCAGACGCAGTAGCGGTTATCAGCGCAGTATTCGATGCCGCCGACATCGCCGAGCACGCGGCCGGCTTTATCCGACTTTATCAACAGCAAGGGATGCAGCAATGAGCAACGAATCCTTGTTTGCCAAGGCCCAACGGTTTATACCCGCCGGAGTCAATTCCCCGGTGAGGGCGTTTCGCGCCGTGGGCGGAGCGCCGCGCTTCATCGCGCGCGGTGAAGGCGCCTGCATGTGGGACAGCGAAGGCCGGCGATACATCGATTACATCGGCTCCTGGGGCGCGATGGTGGCGGGCCATGCCCATCCCGAGGTGGTGGCCGCGGTGTGCGCGGCTGCTAAGAAAGGCCTGTCCTTTGGCGCACCGACCGAAGCAGAAATCGAAATGGCCGAGCTGTTGTGCAAATTGTTGCCGGGCATGGAGCTGGTGCGCCTGGTCAGTTCGGGTACCGAGGCCACGATGACGGCGTTGCGCTTGGCGCGCGGCCATACCGGCCGCAACCGGGTGATTAAGTTCGAGGGCTGCTATCACGGCCATGCCGACAGTCTGCTGGTGAAAGCCGGCTCGGGCGCGCTCACTTTCGGCCAGCCGAGCTCTTCCGGCGTCCCGCCCGAGACCGCCGCCCATACCCTGGTGCTCGACTATAACGATGCCGGGCAACTGGAGCACAGCTTCGCCGAGAGCGGCAAGGACATTGCCGCCGTGATCGTGGAGCCGGTCGCGGGCAACATGAACCTGGTCGCGCCCAAACCCGAATTTCTGCGCAGCGTGCGCGAGCTATGCAGCAAACACGGCGCGGTTCTCATCCTGGACGAAGTGATGACCGGCTTTCGCGTAGGCTTGACCGGGGCGCAGGGGCGCTACGGCATCCGGCCCGACCTCACCACGCTGGGCAAGGTCATCGGCGGAGGGATGCCGGTGGGCGCCGTCGGTGGTCGGCGCGAGATCATGCAGAAAATCGCGCCGCTCGGACCAGTCTATCAAGCAGGCACGCTGTCGGGCAATCCGGTGGCGATGGCGGCCGGCCTGGCGACGCTGAAGCTGGTGCAGGCGCCCGGTTTTTACGAAAAACTCGGCGTCAATACGCTGGCATTGACCGAGGGCCTGGCCACTGCGGCGAAAAAACACGGCGTGGCGTTTTCAGCGCAGGCGATCGGGGGCATGTTCGGCATCTATTTCCGGGCAAACGTCCCGCACAGCTTCGCCGAGGTGATGGAGTGCGACAAAGAGGCGTTCAACCGTTTCTTCCACGCCATGCTCGAGCGCGGCGTGCATTTCGCGCCTTCGGCCTATGAAGCGGGCTTTGTCTCCGCGGCGCACAGCGAGCAGGAAATCGGCGCGACCGTCAGAGCTGCCGATGCGGCGTTCTCAACCCTGCGCAAATGAAAACGCGGCGCGAACGGCGCGCAAGCCGCGCGGGCGCCGTTGAAGCTCCCGGGCGATCGGGCAGGATGCGGATCTAACGCGGCTTAAGGTTGTCGCGGATTTCGCGCAGCAGCTTCACTTCCTCGGGCGGCTCGGGCGTCGGCGCGGCGGCTTCGGCGCGCTTCAGCTTGTTGATCCAGCGCACCAGCAGGAAAACAATAAACGCGAGGATCACAAAATTGATGGAAATGGTCAGGAAGTTGCCGTATGCGAACACCGGCACTCCCGCCTTTTTCACCGCCTCCAGCGTTGCCGCCGTGCCCGGGGGAATGGCCTTGAGCGCGAGGAAGTAGTTGGAGAAATCCAGTCCGCCCAGCACCCGTCCCACCACCGGCATGATCAGGTCGCTGACTACGGATTCGACGATCTTGCCGAAGGCGGCGCCGATGATCACGCCCACCGCCAGGTCCATCACATTGCCCTTAATCGCAAATTCCTTGAATTCCTTGAGCATGGTGTCCGCTTCCTTTTCGAATCGTGGCAGATGACGGGTTCAGGCGTGTGCCGGTACCCCAGGGCGGATTCTAGCAGCCGGGTTATCATGGTTGCATCGCGTTTCCATTGGTTTCGAATATGGCCAAAGTGCGCAGCGGCGGCGGACTTGAGTTGGGGGCGGGGCCATTGGAAGTCTGGGCCTGGGCGATGTACGACTTTGCCAACTCCGGCTATACTACGGTGGTACTTACCGCAATTTTCAACGCCTACTTCGTCGCGGTAGTGGCGGGCAACGAGCCCTGGGCAACCTTTGCCTGGACCGCAACATTGTCCCTGTCCTACGCTCTGGTGATTGTCACCGCGCCGGTCATCGGTGCCTACGCCGACCTGCGTGCCAACAAGAAGCGCTTGCTGCTTCTTACCACCGTCGGGTGTGTGATCGGCACTGCGGCCCTTGCCTTGGCTGGCCCCGGCAATCTGGCCATCGCGGTCGTCTGCGTAGTGGTATCGAATTTCTTCTTTTGCACCGGCTGCGACCTGGTCGCGGCATTTCTGCCGGAGTTGGCGCGCGGCAGGAATTTGGGCAAGGTGTCGGGCTGGGGCTGGAGCCTTGGCTACCTGGGCGGCCTACTTACGCTGGGCGTCTGTCTCGCTTATGTGTCCTGGGCTCAAGCCGCGGGTCAACGCGCGGCCCAGTTCGTGCCGGTAACCATGCTGATTACCGCGGCGCTGTTTGCGCTGGCGAGTCTGCCGACGTTCGCCATCCTGCGCGAGCGCGCGATGCCGCAAGCGGCGCGCGCGGGCGCATCGCCAGTCGCCGCGGCATTCGGGCGCTTGGCGGACACCTTGCGCCACGCAGCACGCTATCAGGACCTACGCCGCTTTCTGGTATGCCTCGTGTTCTACCAGGCCGGCGTACAAACCGTGATCACTTTGGCCGCAATTTACGCCCAACAGGCGATGGGCTTCAGCGTCCAGGACACCCTCATGTTGGTGCTGGTGGTCAATGTTACCGCGGCGCTGGGCGCATTCTTCTTCGGCAATGCGCAAGATCGCATCGGTCATGTCAGGACCATCGCGCTCACGCTGGCCGGCTGGATCGCGATGGTGTTAATCGCCTGGGTGGCCGACGCCCGACCGCTGTTTTGGATTGCGGCTAACCTCGCCGGCTTGTGCCTGGGCGCCTCGCAGTCGGCGGGCCGCGCGCTGGTCGCTTATCTGAGCCCCAGCGCGCGCCGCGCCGAGTTCTTCGGGTTGTGGGGGCTTGCGACAAACCTGTCTTCCATCCTCGGCCCCATCACCTACGGCGCGGTGAGTTGGATATCGCAGGGCAACCACCGCCTCGCGATGCTGATCACCGGTGCCTTTTTCGTCGTTGGATTGTTGATTCTGCATGGCGTTGACGCACGTCGCGGCAGGCGTGCTGCGCTGAAAAATATCTAAGCTCCGGCTTGTCCAATCTAGGGAAGCTGGGCGGAGGACATGCGCGCGCGTATGGTTTCGCTGTGGCGGCGCAGGAATTCGGAGTCGCGGTTGCGCTCGTAGTAAAGCGGCCGCGGCAGCATCGCGGCCAGCCGTGCCGCCTGGTCGGCATTCAGGCTGGCGGCGCCGACATTGTAATAATGCCGCGCCGCGGCTTCGGCGCCGAAGACGCCATTGCCCCACTCGGCGACATTTAGATAGATTTCCAGAATCCGCTCCTTGTCCATCAGCATTTCCAGCATCCAGGTGATGACGGCTTCTTGCCCTTTGCGCCACAGGTTTTTCTCGCCGGAGAGGAATAGATTCTTGGCCAGTTGCTGGCTGATAGTAGAGCCGCCGGCGACCACTTTTCCCTTCCTCTGGTTTTTCTCCAGCGCTTTTTGGATGCCGTCCCAATCGAAGCCATCGTGCTCGGAGAACTTGGCGTCCTCGGCCACGATCACCGCGCGCTTCAGTTCGTCGGAAATGCGCGCGTAACTTGTCCAATGCTGCTTCAGGTTCGCCTTGGGGTCTTTTTCGCGCAGGCGCTCCAGGCGCGCCTGCATGAAGCTGGTGCTCCCTGGATTATGTCCGGCCCAGTACCGGATGTGCGCGGCGAACCAGCTCTGGTACAGCAGCAGGGCGACGAACAAGAGACCCAGCGCGTAGCAGAGCGCCCGCCACAGCCGCATCATGGCACGCTTGATCGCGCGCGCCATGCTCAAGCGGTCGCGTGCCGGAGCAGCTTGAGCACCGGTGCGGTGTCGGGGCGCACGCCGCGCCAGATAAAGAACGATTCCGCCGCCTGCTCCACCAGCATGCCCAGGCCGTCTGCGCACGTCGCCGCGCCCTCGGCGCGCGCAAACGCAAGGAAGGGTGTTTCTCCCATGCCGTACATCATGTCATAGGCCAGCGCGCCGCGCGCGAACACGCCCGGCGGCAACGGTGGCAACTCCCCGGCCAGGCTCGCCGAGGTCGCGTTGACGACGAGATCGAACTGCCTGCCAGCGAGCGCCGCGTAGGTATCGGCCTCTAGACCGCCGCTAAAGCTTTGCGCAAGCAATTGCGCCTTGGCGAGCGTGCGATTGGCGATTACCAACTGCGTCGGCTGCTGCTCCAGCAGGGGCCTGATTACGCCGCGCGCCGCACCGCCTGCACCGAGCAGGAGTACGCGCGCGCCGGCGACGGCGCAGCCGAGGTTGCGCACCAGGTCGCGCACCAGTCCGGCGCCGTCGGTGTTGTCACCAACGATTGCATCGCCCTCGAACTTGAGTGTGTTCACCGCCTGTGCCGCGTGGGCGCTCTCCGACAGCCGGCCGGCGTAACCGTACGCCTCGCCCTTGAACGGCAGCGTCACGTTTAGACCGCGCCCGCCGCCGGCATGGTACGCGTTGGCGGTCGCGATGAACGCGTCGGCCGGCGCAAGCAACCGCTCATACACCAGGTCCTGCCCGGTCTGGCGCGCAAACTCGGCGTGGATCTGCGGCGACTTGCTGTGCGCGACGGGGTTGCCGATGACGGCGTATCGGTCCGGCATGGTGGAGGATCACTCTCCAAACAGTTTGTCACCCGGAGCGAATGTCCAGGTACGGGTGATGACGAGAATGTCCGTGTCGCGCCTGATATTGGCGGGGAAGCCGGCGTAAGGCGAGGCTATTTTTACAATGCGCTCGGCAGCGCGGTCGAGAATCTGGTGTCCGGAGGAACGCTGCACCTCGACTGCCTCCAAGCTGCCATCGGCCTTTATCGAAACGCTGAGCACCAGGCTGCCATAGAGCCGGCCGCGCGCGCCGTCCGGATAGTTCAGATTACCGATGCGTTCGACCTTGAGGCGCCAGTCCTCGACGTATTGGGCGAAGCGGTATTCCTGCGCGCGCGAGCCTATGAACGCCTTTCGCGGGCGCTTGTTGTATTCCTCGAGCCGACGCGAGATCTGCGCTTCCATGCGCGCGATCGCGAGCGCGCTGGCAGCGAGATCCTGGCCCGACACCTGGGGCTGCGGCGCCTGCGCCGCGGAAGCCGCTTTGGGCTGCTCGGCGGCGTTCACGCTTTTCGCCGCCTGCAATTGGGTCATTATCTTCAGTTGTTGCGCTTCCAGTTCCTGCACTCGGCGCACTGCGCGTTTGGCATCGGCGCCGGACTCGGCCTCCTTTAGCGCCGGCAGCGGCGTCTTGGCGCGGCGGTTCTCGTCGGTGTTGCCGCCCCCGTCGAGATTAGCCTGCGCCAGCACTTCAGCCTTGGCCGGCTTCGCGCGGGTTTTGCTGTTGACCAGCACCACCTCCAGCGCCTGGGATGCATACCTGTCGACGATGATGCCGGGCAGCTTGAAATGGATGGACAGCGCTACAGCGTGCAGCACGATGGACAGACCCAGCGCGAAGGTGAAACTGCGCGACGATGGATCCATGCCGGCCATGAATTCAGGCCAGCGCAGACGCACAGAACCGAGCGGATAAGCGCTGTACAATCAGACCTCAAAAACACTTAAAATCAAGGTATTTTATGCTTTTCGAGAGAATTTATCTTAACTATTGCTTAAGGCCTTTCGGATACGGTGTGACTAAAATCCCCAGGTCGCGAACTCGAACCAGCACAGCAGTCTGCTTCGACCTGGTCTCGTTCAATACCCAACGTGTCCATGCGCTGATTGGCTAATCGGCCCCTAGCCCTCAACCGGTCCCCTGTATCGGGCTCTGACCGAGTTGTCAATCAGATCTATCCCCTCGATGTCGAGCAGCACCCGGCTGCCGATTTCCAGTTCCGGCAGCGAGGGCACGCGGACATACAGCGGAATTCCCTCGAACTTAACCAAATTATCGCGCAGCACCTGTGCTTTTGATAGCGTAACCTGCTGTTGCAGCAGCCAGCGCAGGCACCAATAATGCTCCATTTTCCCCTGGAACTGATCGTAGGCCGCGTAGGTCAGTTCAAACTCGCGCATCGCCGCGAGTAGATCGGCGGAATTTTTTCCGAATGGCGGCGCCGTGCCCGAGAGGCAAGCGAGCAGTTGCCACTGATTAACCAGGTCGATGTAGCGGCGCAGGGGCGAACTCGCCCAAACATAATGTGACACGCCTAGTCCCTGGTGCGGGGAGGGCACGGTGGTCATGCGGACCTTGCCGTCGGATTGGGCCCGGTAGATGGCGGGCACGCCGCGGTCGGCGAGCAGTCTGCCCCAGTTATTGTTGGCGCTGATCATCAGTTCCGACACCAGCTTGTCCAGCGGTGCGCCGCGCCTGCGTTCGACAATGCTGACGCGCTCGTTCTCGACGTAGAAGTTGTAGTCGACGCGGTCCTGCTGCGTTGCGGGCTTGCCGCGCGCCGCTTCCAGCTCGAGCGCGAGCCGCCACAGGAAAAACAGCTCGGCCTCGAACGGCAGCTCGCCGCGCTCCTCCCCGGCAAGGAAAGCCGCGTCCAGCGCTTCGACCTGATGATGGCGCAGGTTGGCGGCGATTTTCACCCGCTCGACGCGGGTTTCCTGCCCCTCCACTATATGCGACAAGGGGTTGATGTCCAGGTACAGCGACACCGCCGGGCATTCGCGACCCTCGGCGAGGGTGTAACGTTCGATCACCCGCGGCGGCAACATGGTGATCTTCCGGCCTGGAATGTAGGCGGTGGACAGACGCGCGCGCGCGATCTTGTCCAGCGCGGATCCGGGTGCGAAACCCAGTGCCGGCACGGCGATATGAATGCCGACGCGATAGCGGCCGTTGGCAAGCCGCGTCAGGGAAAATGCATCGTCGATTTCGGTGGTGCTGGCGTCGTCCAGGCTGAACGCCGCGACCTCGGCCAAGGGCAGGCTGGGTGGCTCGTCCGCGGCGATGCTCTCGAACACCCCGCTATCGCGCGGAAAGTATTCGAATAGAAACGCTCCCAAATGGTAGTCGTGGCTGGAGGGCAATGCACCGGCGCGCTCGATCAGCTTCGCGGCCGACAGCCCGCTCGTTTCGCAGGCCAGTTCCAGGGCTTTGGTCTCGATGCGATTGCGATCTGGCCGGTACAACAATTGCGGCAGCATGACGTGCAGCGCTTCGGGCATGGCGCCGCGCTGCAGTTGGTCCGCCCACGCCCGGATCTGGTCCTCCTGCGCTCGCTTTCTTTCAACCCCCGCAAGCGCTGCCTTAAGCGTGTCGGCGGGCGCGGCGCGAAAACGGCCCTTGCCTTTACGGTAGAAGTACATAGGCGCCGATTGCAGCTTGATCAGGATGGCCGTGGCCTCCAGCGAATTAGGCGCATGGCCGCAATACTCGCGCGCCAGGTCGGCGAAACCGAACTCCGCTTCGCTGCAGCATTGCCACAGGAAATCGGTATCGATCTCGGCGGCGAGCGCTTCGGCCTTGTCCATGAGTTGGGCGAGCGGCGGTACTTCGAAGCGCAACAACACGCTCGCCGCCTTGATCTTGCTCCTCTTGCCGTGCGGTGCCTCCACCTGCAGCGACGCATCGCTTTCGGCGAGCACGCTGCCGACCTTGAATGAGCCGGTCTCTTCGTACAGCACGTTCATGGGATCAAGGCCGAAGGAATTGGGTTGGTCGAGCGCCGCCGCCAAACTTGACGCGCAGGTTGATGGGCCTGGCGCTTGCGCTGCGTCCGATTTAGCGCAGCAGCTTGAAATTATACGCTAGCCGCGCTTCGCCGCGCCGACGGACCGTCGCGCATATTCCGGGCGCGTCCGGCCATGTCCCTGCCCCGGCTGAAGGAGTACACTACGCAACACTTGGCCAAACTAGGCTGCAATGTAGCGGAATTCGCGCGCTTTGCAGCGGCAAGGAGTCGTATGAACGCAGTCGAGGTGACCATTACCGAGGTCGGCCCGCGCGATGGGCTGCAGAATACCAAGAGCTTCATGCCGACCGCGGCGAAGAAGGCCTGGATCAGCGCCGAGGCCGCCGCCGGCGTGCGCTCGATCGAGGTCTGCTCCTTCGTGCCGGCTAAGATCATCCCGCAGTTCGTCGATGCCGAGGAAGTACTTGCGTACGCCAATGCCATCCCAGTTTTGACGCCGGTGGTGTTGGTGCCCAACTTCAAAGGCTGCGAGCGCGCCCTCGCCGCCGGCGCGCGCCGGGTTACCGTGCCCGTCTCGGTGTCCGAGGCGCACAGCATGAGCAACGTGCGCAAGACCACAGCGCAGGCGATCGAAGACTTTGCCCGCATGGCCGATCTGGTGAGATCGCAAGCAAAAAGCAAACGTGCGCAACTGGTGGGCGGATGCTCGACCGCTTTCGGCTGCTCGCTGCAGGGCGCGGTGGCGGAAGAAGACGTAGTGCGCGTCGCAGCGGCATTGCAGGAGGCCGGGGCGGATGCCATCAGCGTCGCCGACACCGTGGGCTACGCCAACCCGGAGCAGGTGAAGCGCCTGTTCCGGAAAGTGCGCAAAGTCATCGGCGAGGACTTCAACATCGAAGCGCATTTCCACAATACCCGCGGCCTCGGACTGGCCAACGCGCTCGCCGCCTACGAGGTGGGCGTGCGCTATTTCGACAGCACCCTGGGCGGCCTGGGCGGCTGTCCCTGGGCACCGGGCGCATCCGGCAACGTAGTCACCGAGGACCTGGTGTTCATGTTCGAGTCCATGGGCGTGAATACCGGCATTGACATCAGCAAGCTGATCGAGGTGCGCCAGACGGCGTTCGCCGCCTTCCCTGACGCCGAGCTATATGGCCATATTTCGAAGGCCGGTCTACCCAAGGGTTATCACCCGGGTCGCGCTCCTCCATAGCGCGGCCGCTGGCCGCAACCAAAATGACAAAAATATTCGCGCGGATGTGGCAATTGTTGCGAAGTAATTGCATGGAGCGTCTCAGTACTTGGGCATTGTGCAAGCCCGGCGAACTATTGAAGCCGTACAGGTAGATCAACAATTCGGAGTGATGCGAACTCGATCACTGGGCCGCCGACGAACATTTTGGCAATGCGATAGCCGCATTCAGCCGATCGAGCAGTTTCTGATGAATGCCGCCGAAACCACCGTTGGACATAACCAGCACTTGGTCCCCGGGTTTGGCTTCAGCGGCGATCGCGGTAACCAGGGCGTCGAGATTGTCATGGCAAACCGCCTTGGCACCGAGTGGAGCGAGCGCGTCCGCGGGATTCCATCCCAGGTTGGCGCGGTAGCAGTACACTAGATCGGCCTCGGCGAGGCTGCCGGGAAGCGCTTCCTTCATGACCCCGAGTTTCATGGTGTTGGAGCGCGGTTCGAGCACGGCGAGGATGCGCGCTTTGCCCACTTTCTGCCGCAAGCCGGCCACCGTGGTGGCGATCGCCGTTGGATGGTGGGCGAAGTCGTCATACACCGCGACGCCACCCGCTGTGCCGAGCAGCTCCATGCGGCGTTTGACGCTGCCGAAACGGCCCAGCGCTTCGCAGGCTGCGCCAGCGGCCACTCCAACGTGACGGGCGGCGGCGATCGCCGCAAGCGCATTGGTCCGGTTATGCCGACCCAGTAGTTCCCAGCGCACCCTGCCCTGCTCTCGCCCGGCGAGGCTGACACGGAAGGCCTCGGCGTCCAGCGGCTCGGCTTGCCAACCGCCGCTCACGCCGAAGTAGTCAACGGGAGTCCAGTGGCCCAACTTCAACACCCGCGCCAGAGCCTGATCAGAGCCGTTGACGACAAGCAGGCCCGACTTTGGTACAATTCGAACGAAATGATGGAATTGTCGTTCGATAGCAGCAAGATCATCGAAGATGTCTGCATGATCAAACTCAATGTTATTCAAAACTGCTGTTTTTGGACGGTAATGCACGAA
>SCTX01000125.1 GCA_004298385.1 Betaproteobacteria bacterium
GCAAGGCGCGCGAGGAAGTGGAGCGCAAGGCGAAGGAAGAGGTGGAGCGCGAGCGCAAGGAAGCCGAGGAAAAGGCGCGGCGCGAGGCCGATGAATTGCGCGCCAAGCTCGAGGACGAGCGCAGGGCGCGCGAGGAAGCGGAGCGCAAGGCGAAGGAAGAGGCGGAGCGCGAGCGCAAGGAAGCTGAGGAAAAGGCACGGCGCGAGGCCGATGAACTGCGCGCCAAGCTCGAGGAAGAGCGCAGGGCGAAAGAAGACGCGGAGCGCAGAAGCAGAGAGGATAGCGAACGCAAGGCTAGGGAAGACGCCGAGCGCAGCGCCAAGGAACAAGCGAGCAAGGAAGCCGAAGCAAAGGCGCGCAGCGAAGCAACGGATGCCGCGCGGCGCGACGCGGAAGATCGGGAGAGGCGCGAAGCCGAAGAGCGGAGCCGCAAAGACGCCGAGGACAAGGCCAAGATCGAAACCGACGCGCGCAGGGCCGCCGAGGAAAATGCGCGGCGCGCAGCCGCGGGGGAGGCGCCGGCTGCCCCCAAGCCCGGCCCCTCACTGGACGATCTGGTCAAGATCGAATTCGACTTCGATGCTGATAAGAGCATAGGCGCCGAGGTGAAATCCGAGGCCGCGAAGCCCACCGCCGGTGCCGACGACAATATGCTCAAAGCACTGGAGGAAAAGGCGCGCAAGGAAGCCGAGGAGAAGGCAAGACTCGAAGCGGAAGAAAAAGCGCGCAGGGAAGCCGAAGCCGAAGAACAGCGCGCTGAGGAACAGCGCCGCAAGGACGAAAAGGCGCAACAACCCAAGCAGGTCAAGGGCAAGGCGCGCGTGGAACCGGCGGCGCCGGAGCGGGAATACGCCGAGGCGCAGGCGCAGCTCGAGGCTCAGAATGAAGAGACCGAGAGCCATTTTGCGGATATGGAGAAAGAGCTGGAAGAGGAGGCGGCCGCGGCCGCAGCCAAGGACGGAAAAAAACCGGCCGAGCCGCGCGAGGATCCGCGCAAACGCGACAAGGAGACAGCCAGGGAGCGTGTCCGCGTCGAAGCCGCAGTGCACGCCGAGGCCGCAATGCGCGCCGACGAGACCAAGGCTACAACCGAGGAAACCCGGGTGGCGTACCGGATGCCGATCAAATGGGGCAAGCCGATTGCGCTATTACTGTTCCTGCTGCTGATTCTCGGCCTGGGCGGGATCCACTTCGTTTCCTTCGATGGCCAGATACCGCAGTTCGAGAAACTGGCTGGCGCCCATTTGCAGCAGCCGGTGAAAATCAAGGCGCTGCGCCTGTCGCTTGTGCCGTTGCCTCACTGGCGCCTGGACGGCGTTTCCGTAGGCAACGAAGGCCAGCTCGCGGTGGCGCAGATCAAAGCCGTCGCGGAGCTGGGTGGCATGTTCAGCGACAAGAAGACGTTCAAATCGATCGAGCTCGAGTCGCCGGTGCTGAGCGAGGAGGGGTTTATCGCACTGCTGTTCGGCAAACCGCAGGGACGGGACTTGAAGGTGGCGAGCGTCATCGTCAGGAACGGGAAGCTCGATTCGAAGACCATCACCCTGCCCGCGCTTGACGCGAAGATCGGCATGGGCGAAGACGGCGCCTGGCAGAAAATCGCGCTCGAGACGCCGGACCATAAAACGAGCCTGCTGCTCGAGCCCAGGGGCGAGGACATACAGATCGAGGTCGAGACCAACGCGTTCAGCATGCCGTTTGCTGCCGCATTTATGCTGGAAAATTTCAACGCCAAGGGTGTGATCAGCCGCGACGAACTCAGGCTGAGCGAATTCAAAGGCGGGATCTACGGCGGCTATCTCTCCGGCAGCGCCAATCTCAAATGGGGGGCCGACTGGAGCCTGAGCGGGGAAATCAGCGCGCGGGCGATGGACCCGGGCACAATCGCCCCCTCGCTGTTGGAGGAGGGCAAGCTCGAAGGCAAGGCAAGGTATGCAATGCGCGCGAAATCATACGACGAGCTTTTTGCCGCGCCGCGACTGGAAGGAACCTTCGGCGTGCAGAAAGGTTCATTGCTCGGGGTGGACCTGGCGCGTCTGTTGCAGGGCGGTGGCGTCGGCGGCAAGACCGCCTTCGCCGAACTTAGCGGCAGCTTCGTGCGCGAGGGCGGCAGGACTCAGTTGCAGCAGCTTCGCCTCAGTTCTGGCCCCGTGAGCGCGAGCGGCAGCGCCGATGTCGACGGCAGGAAAAATGTCGGCGGCCGCTTTAGCGTCGAACTCAAATCCCCCGTGGCGCAGGCGCGTGCCAATCTCGCCCTATCCGGCAACCTCAGAGAGCCGCGCTTCAGCCGCTAGTGACAGGATTTGAAGCGCCGCCTTATTGGCGGATTGAAAGCGCGGTGCCAGGGGCAAAGGCTAGCTCGCTTGCGGCAGATGCGCGCGATCAGCTAGATGTGTAGAGTACAGGTGAAACCTGAACCAGACTGAGAGTTCGCACTGGAAAATAACAGATGAAAAAAATGGTCTCGGGCTGGGCGTTGATTCACTTGTTGGTCGCCTTGGCAGCCGCCCCCAGCCTGGCCCAGGACGAGCATTTCGACATCGTCCGTTTCCAGATCGAAGGCAATACACTGCTGCCTGAAGCCGAGGTGCAGCGCGTGGTGGCGCCGTTGTTGGGCCTCAAGCGCGTTTATGGCGACATCCAGAAAGCGCTCGAAGCACTCGAAGGCGCTTATCGCCGGGCCGGGTACAGCACCGTGCAGGTATATGTGCCGGAGCAGGAATTGACCACCGGCGTCGTGCGCCTGCAGATCACCGAAGGTGTCATCGGCAAGGTCCTCATCAGCGGCAACAAGATCTTCAGCAACGCCAATGTGCGCGCGGGTCTGCCCGAACTGAAGGAAGGCCGTGCGCCCAATCTGCGCCGGATGTCCGAGAACATCCAGCTCTCCAATGAGAATCCGGCGAAACAGATCGAAGTGACCCTGGGTGTGAGCGAGGAAGAGGGCAAGGTCGACGCCAAGGTGGTGGTCACCGAAGAGAACCCGCAGCGCGTCTTCGCAACCGTGGACGCAACCGGCACCGCGGCCACCGGCATATCGCGCGTGGGGGTGGCCTACCAGCATGCGAACCTGTTCAACCGCGATCACACTCTGACTCTGGCCTACACTAGCTCGGCTGACGCCCCGGCGGGGGTGAAGGTCGACATATTCAGCCTTGGCTATCGCATCCCCTTCTATGCGCTGGGGGACAGCCTCGATTTTATCTATGGCAAGTCGGGCGTGAACACCCCGAGCACTTCGCCCACCCTGGGCGGGGCGCTCGGTATCGTGGGCAAGGGCGACGTGTTCGGCCTGCGTTGGAACCACTACTTTGCCCGCCGCGGCGAATACAGCTCGAAGCTGATCTTCGGTTTTGACTACAAGTACATCAACTCGCGCTGCACCTCGGCTGGCGACCCAACCGACATCGATCCGCCGACGCCGGCGATCGCCGCCTGCGTGCCCTACACCACGCGCCCCTTGAGCCTCACTTACAGCGGCCAGCGCTTGAGTCCGGGCCAGATGTTCGATTACAGCATCGGCATTGCACAAAACTGGGCGCTGGGCACCCGCTACACCAACCTCGATGACACTACTGACCGTTATTCCTATCTCACCTCGGGCAACCGCTCGGGGCGCGACGACTTCAGCATCGTACGCCTGGGGGGCAGTTACCTGACCGCGTTCCAGACCGACTGGCAGGTGCGCGTGGCCGCAAGCAGTCAGTACGCCGGCAAACCGCTGGTCGCGGCCGAGCAGTTCGGCCTCGCCGGTTCGACCGCGGTGCGCGGTTTCACCGAGCGCGCGGCCTCGGCCGACAGCGGCTATGTCGTCAACGTGGAGGCGTACACGCCGGAACTGGCGAAAGCGGCCGGCATCCCCGGCAGCCTGCGCGTGCTCGCGTTCTATGACTTCTCGCGCGGCTACAACCATGGCGTTCCCGAGGGCTCGCTCACGTCGGCCAGGATCGGCGTCGCCAGCGTCGGCGCAGGCCTGCGCTATGGCATTGGCAAGGACTTCAGCCTGCGCTTCGACCTGGGGCAGGTGCTCGATGCCGGCCCGCCCAATACCAAAGAGCGCGGCGACTGGCGCGGCCACCTCAATGTGATGTTCGCGTTCTAAAACAAGCGCATCGCCATCAACCCAGAATTTGTGGCAGACTGTGACTTAATGTCCATAATCTGATTATGGATTTGTCCGCGACGCGAGTAGTATCGAAAACCGATGCGTGCATCGGATCGGCACCTGCAGGGGTGCTGCGCGGCCGCTGCCAGGATAAAAAAACGGAGGGGAAGATCATGGCCAGTAAGACGGGGACAACTTTATCCCGCATAAGGCCGCAATTTCTTGCCGCCAGACGAATTACGGCGAAGAAGCGCCTGATCGTTGTAGCGATCTCCGCCTGCTTCGCCAGCGCCCCGGCCTGGTCCAATCCCACCGCCCCTCAAGTCGTCAACGGCAGCGCGAGCTTCAATCAGGCGGGCAAGCTGCTGACGGTCACCAACAGCAACGGCGCCATCATCAACTGGAACACCTTCTCCATCGGCGCCGGAGAGACGACGCGCTTCGACCAGTTTTCCGCCGCGAGCAGCGTGTTGAACCGCGTCGTCACCAGCGACCCATCGGTACTGCTCGGCACGCTGAGTTCCAACGGCAAGGTGTGGCTGGTCAATCCGGCGGGCATCATGGTCGGGCAGGGCGCGCGCATCGACGTGGCCGGGTTTATCGCGAGCACGTTGAACGTCCGCAACGAAGACTTCCTCGCCGGGCGCCTGAATTTTCAAGCAACGCCGAACGCAGGCAAGGTCGAAAACTACGGCCAGATCAGTACTCCGAGCGGCGGCAGCGTCTACCTCGTCGCGCCGGCGGTGGAGAATCACGGCATCATCAACGCGCCCAATGGTGAAGTAATTCTAGCTACGGGGCAGACGGCGCAACTCGTCGACAGCGGCACCCCCGGAGTCAAGGTGGACATCACCGGGGCCGAAGGCAATGTCACCAACCTCGGCGAAATCGTGGCCGAAGCGGGGCGCATCGGCATGGCAGGCGTGCTCGTTAAGAACAGCGGCACGCTGAATGCCTCAAGTCTGGTGAAGGAGGGAGGGCGGATATTCCTGCGGGCGACGAGAAAAATCGAACTGACTGAGACATCGAGAGTCGGCGCTGACGGGAGGGAGGGTGGCAACGTCACCGTCATCACCAAAGAGAACGGGCAAATCAGCGGCGAACTCAGGGCGCACGGCGAAATCAGCGCGCAGGGTAACGGTGCGCCGGGCAGCGGCGGGTTTGTCGAGACCTCGGCGGCGGCCGTCAAGGTCGATGATGGCTTCAGCGTCAGGACCGGCGGAGGCGAGTGGCTGATCGACCCGCTCGATTTCACGATTGCGTCAGGTGCCGCGGCGCAGACCACCAGCGGCATCGGTGCGACTACGCTGCAGACCAACCTGGGTAGCACTCCGGTGACCATCCAGACCGATGCCTCGACGGGTGGAAACGGCGACATTCTGGTAAACGCCCCGGTAACCTGGTCGAGCGCCAACTCACTGACTCTGCAGGCTCACCGCAACATCGACGTCAATGCCAACCTGACTGCTTCGGGAACGGGGACGATCAATCTGCACGCTGACTTCGTCACGCCGGACGGAGTCGGCAAGATCCGGCAGGGCAGTTCGAGCAACATCATTTCCCAAGCTGCTGGCACGGTCACTTTGCGTGCCGGTGATGGCATCAAGGCTACGGTGAATGGTACGAGCAATGTCCTCGATGCACTAACAACAAGCGGAAGCATCGAGCTGGAACACAGTACCGGAACGTTGGCCGTCAACAATGCTATCTCACTTCAATCACTGACACTCACCGGCGGGACGTTGACGGGTTCTGGGGCGATCACGATCCCGAATGGTGGCACGTTCAACTGGGGCAACGGCACGCTGGACGCGACGGTGGCGGGCACGCTGCTGACTACGGCGTCGGGTTCGACGGTGACGCTCACGGCGGGAGCGCTGGGGGCGAACCGGGTGTGGGACAACAGCGGCGCGATCGCCAAGGCGAACGGGGGTTGCTGCGCGACCTTCAGCGTCAACGGCACGCTGAACAACCTGACGGGCGG
>SCTX01000126.1 GCA_004298385.1 Betaproteobacteria bacterium
GCCGGCGCAAACCTGCGCAGCTACCGGGTGGAGCGTTTCATCATCGGCGGAGGAATGTTCCGCAACCTCGCCCGCCTGTCGGCGGCCGGCCTGCCCGTGATCGCGGTGGTGCATGGTTCGTCCACGGCGGGCGGCGCCTACCTGCCCGGCCTGTCCGATTACGTGGTGATGGTGCGCGGCCGCGCCCTTGCCTTCCTCGCCGGCCCGCCCCTGCTTAAGGCGGCAACGGGTGAAATCTCGAATGAAGAAGAACTCGGCGGCGCCGATATGCATGCAACGGTGTCCGGCCTCGCCGACTTCGTCGCCGCGAGCGACGCCGAAGCGATCAGCATGGCGCGCGATATCGTTAGCGGACTCGACTGGAACCGCGCGTCTGCCGCCGGCGCCACACGCGCATACGCGGCCCCGTGCCACGACCCGGACGAGATTGCGGGCGTCATGCCGCTCGACAGCAGGAAGCCGGTGGACATGCGCGAGGTGATTGCGCGCATCACCGATGCGTCCGCGTTCGACGAATTCCGGCCGGCCTACGGCCGCGCAACGGTGTGCGCCACCGGATTCATCGAAGGCCACGCCACCGGCTTCATCACCAATAACGGCCCGCTCGACCCGCAGGGCGCGACCAAGGCGGCGCAGTTCATCCAACTGTGCGACCAGGCGGGCACGCCCATCGTTTATCTGCAGAACACCACCGGCTTCATCGTCGGGCGTGCCTCCGAGGAGGCCGGCATGATCAAGCACGGCTCGAAGATGATCCAGGCGCTCACGAATGCGCGCGTCCCGCAGATCACCGTCATGTGCGGCGCGTCCTACGGAGCCGGCAATTACGGCATGTGCGGACGCGCCTTCGGGCCGCGCTTCGTGTTCTCCTGGCCCAACGCCAAGTCCGCCGTGATGGGCGGAGAGCAGGCGGCGACCACCATGGCGATCGTCGCCGAAGCCGGTGCAAAACGGCGCGGCAAGCCGCTCGATGCGGAGGCGCTGGAGAAGGAGAAACGTGCCATTGTGGAGAATTTCGAGTGGCAGGCGGGTGCCATCCACACCAGCAGCCTGTTGCTGGACGACGGCCTTATCGATCCGCGCGACACCCGCACCGTGCTCGCGCTCGCGCTCGCCACCTGCCGCGAAGGCGATGCGCGCACGGTGCGGCCGGTGCAGTACGGCGTGGCGCGCTTTTAGAACGTTCATCGGAGAATCGCATGCACTTCACCAGCGAGCACATCGCCCTGCAGGACAGCCTCAGGCAGTTCATCGCCAAGGAGATCAACCCGCATGTGCAGGAATGGGAGGCGGCGGGGATTTTCCCCGCGCATGAGCTGTTCCGCAAGATGGGCGCGCTCGGTTATCTGGGCGTAAACAAATCGACCGAGTACGGCGGCCTCGGTCTCGATTATTCGTACGAGATCGCCTACTGCGAGGCGATCGGCGGCATCCGCACGCAAGGCGTGTGCATGGCGATCGCGGTGCAGACCGAGATGGCGACGCCGGCGCTCGCCCGCTTCGGCTCGGACGAACTGCGCCGCCGGTTCCTGGCGCCGGCGATCTCGGGCGAGTCCGTCGTGTCCATAGGCGTATCGGAGGCGGGAGCGGGGTCCGACGTCGCATCGATCAAGACGCGCGCGCGCAAGGACGGCGGCGACTACGTCATCAGCGGCTCGAAGATGTGGATCACCAACGGCACGCAGGCCGATTGGATCTGTCTGCTGGTGAATACGTCCGAAGGCGCGCCGCATCGGAATAAGTCGCTGGTCTGCGTGCCCCTCAAGGAGAACGGCAAACGCGCGCGCGGCGTAAGCGTGCAGAAGATCGACAAGATCGGCATGTGGTCCTCCGACACCGCGCAGATTTTCCTGGACGAAGTGCGGGTGCCGCAGCGCAACCGCATCGGCGAGGAAGGGATGGGCTTCACCTACCAGATGATGCAGTTCCAGGAAGAGAGGCTGTCCGCGGCGGCCCGCCGCGTCACCGCGCTGACCGACGTGATCAACGACACCATCGAATACACGCGCAGCCGCATCGCCTTCGGCAAGCCGATTCTCGACAACCAGGTGGTGCATTTCCGCCTGGCCGAGCTGAAGACCGAGATCGAGCTGCTGCGCTCCCTCGTCTATCGCGCGGCGGACGTGCACCTCGCGGGCGAAGACATGACCGAACTCGCTTCGATGGCGAAGCTCAAGATCGGGCGCCTGTGCCGCGAAGTGACCGACTCCTGCATGCAGTACTGGGGCGGCATGGGATTCACGCTGGAAAACCCGGTTTCGCGCGCCTTCCGCGATCTGCGCCTGATCTCGATCGCCGGCGGCGCCGACGAGATCATGCTGCAGATCATCTGCAAGCACATGGGCATACTGCCCAAGCGCTGAACTTCGACGCCGCCGTGACCCTTTGCGTCCGACCGTTCGACACGCTGCTGGTCGCCAACCGCGGCGAGATCGCGCTACGTATCATGCGCAGCGCGCGCAGGCTCGGGCTGCGCACGGTGGCCGTGTATTCGGAAGCCGATCGCGACAGCCCGCATGTCAAGTTCGCCGAGCGCGCGTACTGCCTGGGCGACCCGGCGCCGCGCAATTCCTACCTTGCCATAGAGCGGCTGCTCGCCGCAGCCGCGGCGACCGGCGCCGGGGCGATCCATCCCGGCTACGGCTTTCTGGCGGAGAACGCGGACTTCGCCGCCGCGGTCGAAGCGGCGGGCCTGGCCTTCGTCGGCCCCCCGGCCGAGGCGATCCGCCTGATGGGCAACAAGGCAGCGGCCAAGGAGCGCATGATCGCGGCAGGCGTGCCTTGCATTCCCGGCTATCAGGGGGCGGAGCAGGATGACGACAGCCTGATGCGTGCGGCGAAGGCGATCGGCTATCCGTTGATGGTGAAAGCGGCGGCGGGCGGAGGCGGGCGCGGCATGCGCCTGGTGAACGGATCCGCCGGACTGGTCGCGGCGCTGCGGTCGGCGCGCTCCGAAGCGCAGGCGGCCTTCGGCTCGCCGCAGTTGATCCTAGAGCGCGCCATCGGCGAGGCTCGCCACATCGAGGTGCAGGTGTTCGCCGATGTGCACGGCAACGCCATCCATCTCGGCGAGCGCGACTGCTCGGTGCAGCGCCGGCATCAGAAGTTGATCGAAGAGACGCCCTCGCCCGCGGTGACCCAGGAACTGCGCGAGCAGATGGGCGCCGCGGCGGTCGCGGCGGCGCGCGCGATCGCCTACCGCGGCGCCGGCACGCTGGAATTTCTGCTTGCGCCGCAAGGCGATTTCTACTTCATGGAAATGAACACCCGCCTGCAGGTGGAGCACGGCGTGACCGAACTGACGACCGGGCTCGATCTGGTCGAATGGCAGTTGCGGGTGGCAGCCGGAGAGGCGCTGCCGCTGGCGCAGCACGAAGTTGCGCCGCGGGGGCATGCGATGGAAGTGAGGCTATGCGCGGAAGACGCGGCGCAGGAATTTCTGCCGCAGGCCGGCGAGATACTTCTTTGGGAGCCGGACGCGGGCGTGCGCACCGATGCTGCGCTGGCGGCCGGGCTTTCCATCTCCCCGTACTACGACTCGATGGTGGGCAAGCTGATCGCGCACGCAGCCACGCGCGCCGAGTGCGTGGCGAGGCTCGTCTCGGCCTGCGAGCGCACCGTGCTGCTCGGCGTGCGCCATAATCTCGGCTTCCTACGCGACTGCCTGCGCCATCCCCAGTTCGCCGCCGGCCGGGCGACCACCTCATTCATCGCCCGCAATTTCCCGCCCGAAACGCGCCGCCGCGAGGCGCCGCCCGCCGCGGTCGGCGCCGCGGCGATGCTTTTCACCGGGGCAGCCGAAGGGCGCGGCTGGACCAATGCGCAGGGGCTCGGCAGCCGCGTGCGGCTCGATGAGGCGGGCAGCGGCATCGCGCACGAGTTACGCGTGCTCGTGCGCCGCGACGGCGCGGTCGAGATCGCGCCGCAATCCGCGGAGTCTGCGGCGCAAACGCTCGTCGCGCTGCACCCGGCGCGGAGCGGCAGCGCCCTAACTTTCGAATCCGGGGACGTGCGGCATCGCTTCCGCTACGCGCGTGCAGGCGACGCCGGTTTGTGGCTGCACTACGAGGGAGAGCAGTTTCTGTTCCACGAGACGCTGCATGCGCGCGGCGCCGGCGGCAGCGCCGAGACCGGAGACGGCGGGGCAGTGCACGCGCCGCTCTCCGGCCGGGTGGTGCTGCTCGCGGCCAAGACCGGCAATACGGTGGAGAAAGGCGATACCTTGGTCGTGCTCGAATCGATGAAGATGGAGCACGCTTTGATCGCACGCGTCGAGGGCGCGGTGGCCGAAGTGCTGTGCGTGACGGGTGAACAGGTGATGGCCGGTCGTCTGCTGATACGCATCACGGCTGCCGCGGCGGTCGAACGGGACGGCGATTCATGAACGCGAAAACCATAAAGGGCAATGACGCGAACATCGGCGTCATCGCGCGCAAGGTGGAGTACCTGCCA
Source organism: Betaproteobacteria bacterium (assembly GCA_004298385.1). Taxonomy (GTDB): domain Bacteria; phylum Pseudomonadota; class Gammaproteobacteria; order Burkholderiales; family SG8-39; genus 2-12-FULL-64-23. Next base: position 4,453 of record SCTX01000126.1, read on the forward strand.
TGGCTGCGCGCCCTGCTCGCCGCGGAACGGGTGAAAGATTATTTCGCGCATCTGGTCGAAGGCAGCGTCGAGCGTTTCGATCTGTCCGGGATCGCCGCGCTGAATTTCCTGATGCACGCAGCGCTTGGTGGCGGAGGAACGGCAAGCCTGCGTTCCGACCCGCTGGGAAAGTCCTACGCGCAGATGTTGCTCGACATGCCACTGCCCATTCCACGCAGCTTGATCGCATGAAAACAAGGAGAAAGATCATGGCACTGAGGAAATGGAAGTTTTTTGCGGTGCTGATTGCGGTTATCGGCTTGCTCGGGTCGTTTCCCGCGCACGGCCAGGCATGGCCTGCGAAGCCGATCAAGTTCGTCGTCGGCTACGCCGCCGGTTCGGCGACCGACGGCGCCACGCGCTTTTTCGCCGACAAGATCCGCGAGGCCACCGGACAGACGGTGCTGGTCGAAAACAAGCCCGGCGCGGATGCCAACCTGGCGGCGGAGATGGTGGCGCGCGCGCCGGCGGACGGATATACGGCGTTCGTCGCCGGCAATTCGACGCATGCCGCGAACATCCATCTGTACAAGACCTTGAACTACGATCCGTACAAGGACTTTGCCCCGGTCACCACTTTCGCGCGCGTGCCCTACATTTTGATCGTCAATCCGGACAAGGTGCCGGCGCGGAACCTCAAGGATTTTATCGCCTTCGCCAAGGCGAATCCGGGCAAGCTCAATTACGCCAGCGCGGCGGTCGCGAGCCGCGTCAGCGTCGAACAGCTCAAGCTCCTGGCGGGATTCGACGCGCTGAACGTCAATTACAAGTCGAGTCCACAGGCCATGACCGATCTGCTCGGCGGTCAGGTGCACTTCTACATCGCGGATATCGCCACCGGCCTGACGCAGGTTCGGGCCGGGCGGGTCGTGGCGCTCGGGGTAACGCTGAACCAGCGCCTCGCGGCCGCACCGGAGATTCCGACTATTGCCGAGTCCGGTTTCCCCGAGTACGACTTCTTTTCCTGGCTTGCGGTCTGGGTGCCTGCCGCCACCCCGCCCACGGTCGTGACGACCTTGAGCGAGCTGATCAACCGGGCGATGGAGTCGGAGGCGGGCAAGGAATACCTGCTCAGGCGCGGGCTGCTTGGCTATCCCGGTTCGCCGCAGGCGCTGCTGGAACTGCAGACCCGGGACACGGAACGCTGGGGCCGCGCCATCAAGGCGGCGGGCATTCAGGCGCAGTGAGCGCGACACGCGCCTCAACAGCGCACAGCGGCAGGCTTGGCAACGGTTGCTGCTCGAGCAAGGCCATGTCGCCCGCACCGTCCCGAAAAAGTGCGGCGGATTCGGCGCGCAACCCGATGTCCTGAGACTGCGCATTCTGTCCGAGGAGTTCGCTCGCGCGGGCATTGCGGACCGCGTCGTCATCGCCGATGGGCAGGAAACAAGCGCTTCGAGTACGATTGGGAGCGTTTCGACGAGCCGAAATAGATCAAGGAGAAAACACATCATGCCGGGACCGCTGCAGGGAATACGCATCCTCGACCTGTCGCGTGTGCTTGCCGGGCCATGGTGCGTGCAGAATCTCGGCGACCTGGGCGCGGACGTGATCAAGATCGAGCGCCCGGATTGCGGCGACGAATCGCGTCACTGGGGGCCGCCGTGGCTGGCCGACGCCGACGGTGCGCCGACGCGCGAGTCTGCATACTTCCTATCCGCTAACCGCAACAAGCGTTCGGTGGCCATAGACATATCGAAACCGGAGGGGCAGCGGCTCATACACAGGCTCGCCGGGCAGTCCGATATATGCGTGGAGAACTTCAAGGTCGGCGACCTTGCGCGCTACGGCCTCGACTATGCGTCGCTGTCGAAGATCAATCCGCGCCTCATCTATTGCTCGATCACCGGCTTCGGGCAGGACGGGCCGTGCGCGAAGCAACCGGGCTACGACTATCTTTTCCAGGGTATGGCCGGGCTCATGAGCATTACCGGAGAACGCGATGAGCTGCCGGGCGGCGGGCCGCAGCGCTTCGGCTTGCCCATAGTCGATCTGTTTACCGGCATGTACGCCACGGTCTCGATTCTGGCGGCGCTGCATCATCGCGACACCGGCGCCGAGGGGCAGCACATCGACGTATCGCTGTTCGGCGCGGCGCTCGCGATGAGTTCGGGGGTTTTGTCGAACTACTTCAACAGCGGCAAGGTGCCCAAGCGCAGCGGCAACGCCTCGCCCAATATCACACCATACGGCGTATACCCCTGCCTCGACGGCCAGATGATCGTGGCGAGCGCGAACCAGCCGCAGTTCGAGGCGCTTTGCGGGGCGCTCGGCAAACCGGAATGGAAATCGGATCAGCGCTTCCGCGACAATGCAGCCCGGATGGAGCACCGGGAAGAGCTGCACGCGCTTCTTTCCACCGTGCTGCGCACCCGCCCGCGGACCGACTGGGAAGAGATCTTCTCCAAAGTCGGCGTGCCCGCGGGGCCGATCAACGACTATGCGCAGGCGATCGCCCATCCCCAGGCCAGGCACCTTGGGAGCAAGCTGAAGTTGCCGCACACACTGGGCGTCATGGCGGCTGGCGTGGCCAATCCGATGCGCTTCTCCGCGACGCCTGTCGAGTACCGCCGCGCGCCGCCGCTCCTAGGCGAGCACACGCGCGAAGTGCTCGTCGAGCGCCTGGGACTGAACGCGGCGGAACTGGCGTGGCTGGAGGCCGAGCGAATCATCAGCTGCGCGGCGCAAGCGGCGCCTCCTCGCGCCGGCGAGGGGTAGCGCGAAACCGCATGCATTCTCTCACCGGCTTCGGCGGCGGTCGGCGTCTGAAGTCAGGCATCGAGCCGGAAACGGCCGCGCAGCGGCGGCGCGAGATCTCCTCGCGACGCCGCCGAGCTGTCGGCTACGGGAGATTCCGGGAACACTTGTGCATCAGCGCGCCCGCGCACGGCGCTTTTTCCCGGCCGCTCTGGTGCCCGCAGTCTTCATTTTCCTGCGTCCCGGTCCAGTGAGGAACGGCACGATGAGCAGCTTCTCTCCCTCCGCGACGAATTCGGACACCGTGAAATCCCTGCTGAACGCCCAGTTTTTCAGAGCCCAGGTGTGACCGAACATCACGTACTGATAGGCCATTATCCTTACGTCGAACGGGTGCATCAGTCCTTCACGAATGCATGCCTCCAGGCACTGCCGGATTTCTCCGACGATCCCCGTTTCGATTGCCTTGATCTGATGGCGCTGCTCCGACATCAGGTCCTTGGTCGATCGGTACGCCAGCAGCACCTCTTGCGCGTGTTCCTGGGCTATCGCGCAGTTGATCGTCAGCACTCGTTTCAGCGCCGCGAGGGGGCCCACCTC
>SCTX01000127.1 GCA_004298385.1 Betaproteobacteria bacterium
GCCAGGTCTCGTTCAAGGCGCAAGCGACGCAAGCGAAAACGTGCGCGCGCCGCATCGGCCCGGTCCTGGGTCCAGGGCGCCTGCGCGTCTGGCAGGGGCAGCATGTCGATGCAATCCACCGGGCAGGGAAGGACGCACAAACCGCAGCCGGTGCACAGCCCGGCGATCACCGTATGCATCAGCTTGGCTGCGCCGACGATGGCATCGACCGGACAGGCCTGGATGCACAGGGCGCAGCCGATGCAGTAGGCCTCGTCGATGAATGCGAGCGTGCGCGGCTGCTCCGCGCCGTTGGCCGGGTTGAGCGGCTTGGCGCTTTGCTGAAGCAGCCGAGCAAGCTTGCCGATGCCGGCTTCGCCGCCGGGCGGGCACTGGTTGATATCGGCCTCGCCCGCCGCGATGGCTTCGGCATACGGCATGCAAGCGCTATATCCGCACTTGGCGCACTGGGTCTGTGGCAGTAGCGCATCGATTTGCTCGGCGAGCATGCGCTCGGTCATGGCGCGGCCTCAGACACGGCGCGCAGAATTTCGCCGATCAGTTCCGGGCCGCGATAGATGAAGCCGGTGTAGATCTGCACCAAGCTCGCGCCGGCGCGAAGCTTGGCGCGCGCATCGTCGGCACTCATCACGCCGCCCGCGCCGATGATTGGCAACTTGCCCTCGAGCAGTCGCGCGAGCTTGCGGATGATTTCTGTCGAGGTAGCGCCGAGCGGCGCTCCGGACAGCCCGCCGCTTTCTTCAGCGTGCCGCAGGCCGGCTACCGCTGCGCGCGATACCGTTGTATTGGTGGCGATGACGCCGTCCAGTTTGTGCTTGAGCAGGCATCTGGAAATCGCCCCGAGTTGCGCGTCGTCCAGGTCCGGCGCGATCTTGAGCACGAGGGGCACATAGCGCCCGTGCGCGTCCGCCAGTCGCATTTGCTCGGTTTTCAGTTTTCCGGCGAGCGCGCCGAGCTCGTCCGCGCCCTGTAAACGGCGCAGGTCCTTGGTATTGGGCGAGGAGACATTTACCGCCACATAACTTGCGTGCGCGTAGACCTTCGCCAGACAGAACTCATAGTCGTCGGCGGCGCGCTCGATCGGCGTGTCGAAATTCTTGCCGATATTGATGCCGAGCACGCCGCGGTAACGCGCCCGTGCGACGTTGGCGAGCAAACGCTCGACGCCCTGGTTATTGAAGCCGAGGCGGTTGATCAATGCCTGCGCTTCGGGCAGGCGAAACATGCGCGGTTTCGGATTGCCCGGCTGCGGTCGCGGCGTGACCGTGCCGATCTCGATGAAGCCGAAGCCCATGGCCGCGAGCGCGTCTATGTACTCGCCGTTCTTGTCCAGGCCGGCGGCCAGGCCGAGCGCGTTGGGGAACTCCAGGCCCATGAGTCTGACGCTGCGCGCCGGACCGGTATCGGCCAGGATCGAAGCCATGCCGGTGCGCTCGATCAGCTTGAGCGAGGCGAGGGCAAGCGCATGCGCCGCCTCGGGATCCATCCCGAACAGAAACGGGCGTGCCAGGGAATATAGCATGGGGCGATTTTACAGGGAGGGGGGAGAATTGAGGTGGGATGCGTTACAAGACAGAAAATACAGTGCGGGTTTTCATCCGAGATCGCCGATTGCGTGCGGACGGCTTTTCGTCCGTGCGCAATCGGCGATCCGCGCGGACGGCTTCTCGTCCGCGCAACCGCAAAATCACAACTCCGCAATAACGGGAAACGCGACTTAAGTCGCTGCGTATATAGTCCGGGCGCAACGCTATCTATGCGAAGTCTTCGCCGCCGAGGCCGCGCCACTCGCCGTCGATCAATCCCTCGATTGGCTGGAAATTGGCTTTGTAGGCCATTTTCCGGCTGTTTTTGATCCAGTAGCCGAGATAGAGGTAGGGCAGTCCGAGGCTGCGGCATTGCTCGATCTGCCACAATATGTTGTACGTGCCGAAGCTGGCAGCGACGCCGGGCTCGAAGAAAGTATAGACCGAGGATACCCCGTCTTCGAGGATGTCGACGATGGACACCATCATGAGCTTGCCCGCGTCGCGAAACTCGATCAGGCGCGTGTTGGCACGGCTTTGCAGCAGGAAATGCGAATATTGGTCGCGGCTGTCCTGGTCCATGCCGCCGCCGGAATGGCGCTGGGCTTGGTAGCGCAGGTAGAGCGCATAGTGCTCGTTGCGAAAACGCAGGCTTTGGGAGATGGCGTCGAGCGCGGCGTGGCGCTTGCGCGCGCGGCGTTGCGCGCGCGTAGGCTCGAACCGCGCTACCGGGATGCGCACCGGCACGCAGGCGCGGCAGGCGTCGCAGCAGGGGCGGTAGGTAAAGATGCCGCTGCGGCGAAACCCGACCTTTACCAGCCCGCCGTAGACCTCATGGGAGATCAGGTGGCTGGGGGTGGCCACCTGGGAGCGCGCCAGTTTCGCCGGCAGGTAGCTGCAGGGATAAGGGGCAGTCACGTAGAACTGCAGTACTGAGTGCGGCAGATCGTTAAGCAGCGACATCGTTGTCCGTCTCCGGGGCGTCCCACTTCATTGGCGTCACGGCATAGTCTACCAATTCCCGCAGTCTTAGTGAAAAATTGCCGCGCGGGATTGGGCGCGCCCCCAGGCTGGCGAGGTGTCGCGTATGCATCTGGCAATCGATCATGCCGTAGCGTTGGCGCTCAAGACGCCGCACCAGATGCACCATGGCTATCTTGGATGCGTCGCGCACCCGGGTAAACATGGACTCGCCGTAGAACATGCGGCCTATGGCCACGCCGTACAACCCGCCCGCCAGTTCGCCTTCGATCCAGGTTTCCGCCGAGTGGGCGTAGCCCTGCTCGTGCAAGCGCTGGTAGGCGGCGCGAATGTCATCGGTGATCCAAGTGCCCGAATCACCCGCACCCGCGCCGGCGTGATCGGCGCCCCTGGCAGCGCAGCCCTGCATGACCGCTTCGAAAGCGCTATCGAAACGAATTTCGTAGTGGCGGTTGCGCAGGGTCTTGGCGAGCGAACGCGAGA
>SCTX01000128.1 GCA_004298385.1 Betaproteobacteria bacterium
CGCCCTCAATGAATCGCTTCATCCGCGTATCTCCACCAATGAATTCACATCGGTATCAACGCACAAGGGCCTCTTTCTGTTTACACAATCGACACGTTTTCACACAGCCTCCGGCCGAAGGCGCCGCTGGGACTGCGATCCGTCAACGTCCGCAATGCTATCGAGACCCGACGCTGATCCGGATAGTCAAGTCGAACGGCTACTCTAGCGAGTCTTTTTCGGCAGGACTTCGCCCGGATGCGGAAGTAGACCGGCGCGAAAGGTGGACACTCAACGTTTGAATTGCGCGGCGCCGACAGGCGTCCGCACCAATGAAAAGTTAAGCGTCGCTGACTCACTCATATGTATCAACAGGCACCCAGTGCGCCAACACATAGATCGCTGAAGCAGCAATGATGGCAAGAACTGAACCGAAGATGATCGCCTCTTCGACCGTCATCGTACGTAACGTTTCGCTTCGTCCAAACAAAAGTGTTTCCTTCCCTCGAGTAAAGGCATAGGCGACACCGACAATCAGAATTACTGCGATGTAATGAACAAACCACGTCACGAAGAACTCCAACCACGAATCCCACGAGTAGCGATGGTATTGAAGTATGTTCCGAACATAAGCGACCGCGAGTCCAGCTATAGCAGGCAGCGCGGTTACTCTTGGGTCGCTGTGAAATGCCATCGTGATCCTGGACGCTCAACGTTCGCGTTCAGCAGCCGCCGAAGGCGGTCGGCTGCGACGCGCTGTTATGCAGCAACGAACTGCGTACGCCATTTGGACCTTCTGCTCGCCACGGTCAGACGCACCAACGACCGCACGCTCTCGACCATATGGGCTTCAAAAATAGTATGCCTTCAAGGCTTCGGTGAGTAAGCCGCCGGCAACGCCAAGCTCGATCTGCCAGGAAGCGTTGACTGCTTTCTCCATCATCCTGGCAATCCAACTCTTGACTGCTGGTCCGAATGATTTGTTTGCTATATCGACCTTCCCTTCGTCGGAAGCGACGGCAGTCTTCAATTCGGCCATGTCGTTCTCGCTGACTCCCTTGGTGGCTAGCAGCTTCGCCAAGGCTTCAAAATCGCCCTTCTGATTGTTGACCTTGATTCTATTTTCATTGCCGACGACAACAGTTGCATTGTCCCCGAACACAGCACCGTGAAACATCCCGGGCACGTCAGTCGCTGCAGCCAAAGCTTTTACCTCTTTCTCTTCTACACCGCCGATTTTGTCCCTCAGGTTCAGTGCAAAGTCGAGAAGCCGTGACCGAACCTGACTGATGCCATTCTTGATCTGCAATGGTTGCATTTCGATCCAGCACTTCTGAACCCAGTACCCATCCATGCCCTTGTCAATCTGAGCACCGATTTCTGGCGATAAAGGCATGTGCAGTGATCCACCGGGTTTCCCGCTTGCCATGTCTTGCAGCACGCTCATTGCCTGCCGCAGTTCGTGGCTTTCGAGCCAAGTCTTGAGCTTCTTGGGTAAATGGTACGTGGGCAAGTTGACGTTCGCCTGGATCATGACCGCGTTCTGGATGTTGCCAGCCACTCGCCCACCAACAATCCGATAGGCGGGTACCGGTTTGTCCTTCGGGTACCCGTTGAGTTCGTCGTTTACCCACTCCGCCAGTTCCGCATGACCAATCGTATGCATCAGAACCTTGGTCTTCAACAGTGCGGCATTGAGCGAGGCATTTTCGTCAGCCAGAAGTTCGATGATCTCGTCTAGCAGTTTCATGTTGCCTCTGGGGAAATTATTTGACCGCGGTGCAGTCGTGAGCGGCCACTAGGCGACGATGTTTCTTGCTGCATAACGTTCCGATTCAGGCGCGCGCGGCTTCACGCGCGTCGCCAGCGATCGGCGGTTAGCTTGCTCTGCAATAGTGAGCATTTCATCGTTGAGACTTATTGCAGTTTGATCCACTTCCCAACAGCGACACCAATTAAAGCCACCACGACATTTGCTCCTGTGCCTACGAGCGCAGTCGCTACGTGGTGAGTCCCCATTTGTCGCTTGGCGACAACCCACGCCATATCTTCTGACTTTGGCGACGTTGGCGGAAACGCAGTGAAGTTTGCACCTTGCCAATAAAACGCGAGCTTAAATACGAGCCAGCTGGAAATTAGCAGCCACACGTTCAACCAAACTGCGGCAAAAAAGATTACCCGCTCTACGTGGCCAATATACGAACCGCCCGTATTTTGGGTCGTCAATTTGGTCCATAGGGCGATCATCTGTGGTTCATCGTTGGGCGGTGGAATGGGTATCGCCTTGCCTACTCGACGAACAAGGCAACCGACGCCAAAGCCAAGGAGGACTGTGGCCGCCAGTCCAATGACGACACTCCAATTTGGCTGAATGCTAATCATGGCTTCCCCTCTCCTGTAGGTACGCCGTTGTCAAGCAAGCTAACAAGAAGTCGGCCCCTTCAGTGAGGCCTCATAAGACCCCAAAAGCGGGGCCTAGCACGGTGAGGTTACGCTCATGTCATTGATTCCTCAATCTCGTCAATCGGGATGGGCACCTACACGCTCGCTCGATTTAGGTCCCACCGGCGGATGTTGTGCCGTCACCACGCTTGCTCGACTTGGTATCCGGATCAACGTTAGATCTCGATTGCATTGCGGACATCGGCGGACCGAAGTGCGAGCAGCGGCTATGGCCGAACTGCAGAAGTTTGCGATGCTCTCGCGGGCGTCGGCTTTATAGGTTGCCGCGGACGCTCAATTCGCGTAATTCTAGGGTGGTCCACTGACTGTACCTGGCCGACTGGCGACGCTCGCAAAGCAGGGCAATGCGGCTACCTTTTGAGATCAGAATCAGATCTGTGGTGCCGGAATTGTGGTGCATAGCTTGCTTGGTAAGCGGTATGCTACGCAAGCTCCCTTATCTGACTTCCGAAATCCTTCATGCCCGTCTCCACAGTTGCCGAAAATGGCCAAATCGCAATTCCCGCCGAAATTCGTGCGCGCTACGATTTGACGCCCGGCACGCAGCTTGAGTTTATCGACGACGGCGGCACTATTCGCCTGCTCGTGCGGCGCCGGATTGCGCCGTCCGACCCGGCGGCAGGCTACGGTCTGGTCAAGGTCAAGCCGAGCCGGAGCGGGCCACGCCGGCTATCGGGGTTCGATGCTGCGGCCACGCTCAAGAGACCGCGAAGCAAGACATGATCGCCGCCTGCGAGCGCTTTGTCCGCTTCGATGACTCTAGGTTTCACCCGCGCCGTCGATGCCAATAGCGTAGCAATACCATGCCCACAAAAATCTCCGACCTCCATATTGCGCGCGAAGACCTGTTGCCCGCGCCGCGGGAGCTGCACCTCGATCTGCCGGTCGGCGAGGCCGAGGCCGCGCATATCGCTAGCGCGCGCCTTGCCGTGCAGGCTATCCTGTGCGGCGAGGATGACCGATTGCTCGTAATTGTCGGCCCCTGCTCGATCCACGAGCCTGAGTCCGCGATCGAATACGCGCGGCGGCTGCGCGATTTCTCGCCCGGCGTGGCCGATGCGCTTAACCTGGTCATGCGGGTCTATTTCGAGAAGCCCAGGACGCGCATGGGATGGAAGGGTCTGATTTATGACCCGGACCTGGACGGCCGGGGAGACATCGGCGAGGGTCTGCGCCGCGCGCGCCGTATCCTGCTCGACTGCGCCCGCCTGGGAGTCCCCGCGGCGTCCGAAATCCTCGACCTGGTGACGCCGCAGTATTACGCCGAACTGCTCACCTGGGGCGCAATCGGCGCGCGCACGGTAGAGAGCCCGCTGCACCGGCAGATGGCTTCCGCGCTTTCGGCCCCGGTGGGCTTCAAGAACGCGACCGACGGAAGCGTGCAGACCGCCGTGGACGCGATTCTTGTGGCCGCACAGCCGCACACATTTCCATCGATTTCGTTCGACGGCAGGGCGATGATCGTCGCGAGCACCGGCAATCCCCACGGTCACCTCGTATTGCGCGGAGCTGAGCAGGGGCCGAACTACGACGCCGTCAGCGTGCGCGGCGCTGCCGATGCATTGACCAAGGCCGGGTTGCCCCCGCGCATGATCGTTGACTGCAGCCACGGCAACAGCGGCAAGGACTATCGCAAACAGCCCGAAGTGGCGGCTTGTTTAGCCGACCAGATCGCGGGCGGCTCGCTCGCGCTCTGCGGCGTGATGCTGGAAAGCCATCTGGTTGAAGGCAATCAGGCGATCGCGGACAAGCGGAACACGCTTCGCTACGGTCAGAGCGTCACCGACGCGTGCATAGGCTGGGACGAGACGATGAGCGTGCTCGAGCGTCTGGCCGCCGCAGCCCGGCTGCGGCGGACACGCTCCGGCTAGAGGCTCAGACCTCGGCTGCCAGCGTGTCCACCATCTTCTCCGCCTGCGCCACGTAGCCGCCGCCGAAAAGATTGGCGTGGTTGAGCACGTGGTACAGGTTGTACAGCGTCTTCCTCACGCGATAGCCTGAGTCGAGGGGCGAGTGCGCGCGGTAGGCGGCATAAAAGTCCTCGGGAAAGCCGCCGAACAGCTCTGTCATCGCGACATCGGTCTCGCGGTCGCCGTAGTAGACCGCGGGATCGAAGATCACCGGCGTGCCGTTGTCAAGAAAACCCGCGTTGCCACCCCACAAATCGCCGTGCAACAGCGACGGCCGCGGCGCATGACCGCCGAAGAGCCTCGGCAGATTTTCCAACAATGCATCGCCCTTGGCGCAAAGCGCGGTGTGTCCATTGACCCTGGCGAGGGCAAGCTGCGGCGCGAGCCGCGCATGGCCGAAAAATCGCGGCCACGATACTTCCATGGCGTTGCTCTGCGGCGTGGACCCGATGTAATTGCCGCGCCGCCAGCCGTGCTGCGGCCCGGTGAGCGCGTGCAGGTGCGCGAGTTGTTCTCCCAGCTTCGCGTAATCGCGCGGCGCGCCGGCGCCCAGATCCAGCCATTCGAGGACCAGGTAGCTTTGCCGGTCCGCTTCACCGCTGCAGATCACTTGCGGCACGCGCAGCGGACCCCGCGCGAGTGCACGCAGGCCGTCGGCCTCGGCGGCGAACAAGTCAGCGCGGCTCGCATGGTTCGCTTTGACAAACCAGGAGTGGCCGCCATCCGTGGCGCGGTAGGTCCGATGGATACACCCGCCGCCGACACCGCCGGCAAGGCGCAGATCGACGCACCGGCCGAGCGTCTCGCTGAGCCTGGCGCCGATGGCTGCCGAGAGCGCGCCCATCTGGGGCGTGGGTTTGCTCAGACCCCGATCAGCCGCGTGTTGGACAGCGACAAGCGCTCGACCAGGATCGCCATGAAAGCGCGGTCGAACTTGTGGCGGCAGATGTCCGAGGCGCGATCGAGGTCTTCGTTGCGTATGGTGATGACGCGCGAGTCGGAGAGGGCAACGACATCGGCGCTGCGCACGCTGCCGTTCGCCCTGGAGATATAGGCCATCTCGCCGAAACATTCGCCCGCGTTGAGTATGTTGAGCAGCTTGCCCTGCTTGATCACCTTGACTTCGCCCGAAGCGAGCAGGCAGAAGAAATCGCCCGTCTCCCCTTCGAACATCAGCGCCTTGCCCGGCTTGCAGTATTGCCAACTGCTGACGCGCATCACTTCCCACAGCTCGGCGTCGGCGAAGTTGGCGAAGAAGGGCAGGCCGCGCAGGATATTGAATTTCTCGCTGTCGGCAAAATCTTCCTTCTTCTGCGCCGCCTGTTCGCTGCTGATGACGCCCGCCAGATCGCGGGAGAACTCGTCCCACTCCCGGTAGCGCTGCTCCAGTTCCTTTTGCATCGCCTTCTTCACGATCCGGTCCACCGCGGGCGGGATATCCGGGCGCAGGCTGGAAGGCGGCTGCGGCTCGACGTTGGTGATCTGGTACATCATGCTGAAGTTGTTGCTCGCCTGGAACGGCAGTTTCCCGGTCAGCAGTTGGTACATCACCACGCCCAGCGAATAGATGTCGGTTTGAAGCGTGAGCGGATGCTCCTTGATCTGCTGCGGCGACATATAGGCGGGAGAGCCGATGCCGCTCACCTGGGTAACCATGCTGGTGGTAATCAACGCCGAGCCGAAGTCGGAAATCTTGATGTCGGTCTCGCCGTGCAGCAGGATGTTGGCCGGCTTGATGTCGCGGTGGATGACCCCGGCGCGGTTGGCGAAATCCAGGGCGCGGGTGCACTTGAAAATGATCTCGACGATTTTGTTAAGCGGCAGCAGGGCGTCCGGGTTGCAGTGCGGCTCGAGCGTGCCGCCGTCGACGTATTCCATCACCACGTAGCTGATGCCTTCGTCCACCACCGCGTCGTAGATCTGCACGATGTGCGGATGCAGGAGCTTGCCGGCGAGCGAAGCTTCGGTGATGAACAGCTTCTTGAACACGTTGCGGTTCTCGTCGTCCGCGAGCGAGTCGGGGAACACCACCTTGATGGCGACCTCGCGGTCGGCGAAAGGATCGTGGCACAGATACACCTCGCTGGTGGCGCCTTCCCCCAGTTTTCTCCTGACCTGGTATTTGCCGACTTTTTCCACGGCCGCTTATTTCAAATTCTTGCGCGCCCGTTTCACCGCGGCGCGCACGCGCTTGGGCGCGGTGCCGCCGGCGTGGTCGCGGCTGGCGAGCGACCCCTCGAGCGTCAGCACTTTGAACACGTCGGCGCCGGCGAGCGGCGAGAACCGGCGCAATTCGGCCAGGCTGAGCGCGGCGAGATCGCAACCGCGTGCATCCGCGGCGCGCACCGCGCGCGCCACCGCTTCGTGCGCATCGCGGAACGGCAGGCCTTTTTTCACCAGATAATCGGCGAGGTCGGTCGCGGTCGCATGGCCTTCGAGCGCCGCCGCGCGCATCGCGCCGGCGTCGACTTCGATACCGGCGACCAGGTCGGTGAAAATCGCCAGCGTGTCGGCGAGCGTGTCGACGCTATCGAACAGCGGCTCCTTGTCCTCCTGATTGTCCTTGTTGTAGGCGAGCGGCTGCGCTTTCATCAGCATCAGCAGCGCCATCAGGTGGCCGGCCACGCGGCCGGTCTTGCCGCGCGCGAGCTCGGGCACGTCCGGGTTTTTCTTCTGCGGCATGATGGAGGATCCGGTGCAGAAGCGGTCGGGCAGGCGGATGAAGCTGAAGCGCGGGCTCATCCACAGCACCAGTTCCTCCGCGAGGCGCGAGATGTGGGTCATGACGAGCGCGGCCGCGGCGCAGAACTCGATGGCGAAGTCGCGGTCGGACACCGCGTCGAGCGAGTTGGCGCAGATGCCGTCGAAGCCCAACTCTTGCGCCACCATGTCGCGATCGATCGGGTAGGAGGTTCCGGCGAGCGCGGCTGCGCCGAGCGGCAGCCGGTTCACCCGCTTGCGGCAGTCGGCGAGCCGCTCGCGGTCGCGCGCGAACATCTCGAAATAGGCCATCAGGTGGTGGCCGAAAGTCACCGGCTGCGCCACCTGCAGGTGGGTGAAGCCGGGCATCACCGTGCCCGCGTGGCGCTCGGCCAGATCGACGAGGCTCGCCTGCAGCGCGGCGAGTTGGGCGCCGAGCGCGTCGATCGCGTCGCGCAGCCACAGGCGCACGTCGGTCGCCACCTGGTCGTTGCGCGAGCGCGCCGTGTGCAGGCGCTTGCCGGCGTCACCCGCGAGCGCGGTCAGGCGGCGCTCGAGGTTGAGGTGCACGTCCTCGTTTGCGAGCGACCACTTGAATTTGCCGCTGCGCACTTCCGCGAGGATGGTGCGCATGCCGGATTCGATGGCGGCGAGGTCGCGCTTGGAAATTACAGCGCAGGCGGCGAGCATGCGCGCGTGCGCGAGCGAGCCGCGGATGTCGTGCTCGGCGAGGCGCTTATCGAACGGGATCGAGGCGGTATAGCGTTCGACCCGCTCGCTCACCGGTTCGGCAAAGCGTCCCGACCAGGCGGCGCGAGGCCGCGCTTTCTTGTGCGTGTTCTTGCCCATTTGCCTGAATGCGGTCAGAATCGAAAAAACAGGCGGTGTCGCGCCTGCTTGTACGCTATTTGACTTTGGCTTTCAATACTTTATCCGTGCCAAGTATAGATCAAAACGCGCCTTCCGACTGCCTGCCGGATTTCCGTAACCTGGGTGTCGCGGTGCGCATTCTGCTGCTCGGCAATGTCGCCGGCTTCGCCGCTGCGCTGATCCAGTCGCGCGACGCCGCGCAGTTTGCGCAGCAGTTCTTGGAACTCGCCGCCGTGCTCGAGCCGGTGCTGCTGCTGTCGCTGCTGTCGCTGTATGCCTTGTCGAAATGGCTCTCGCGCCTGCCCTACGCCTGGGGTATTGCCATGGTGATGCTGCTGGAGGCGGTCTGGACGGCGCTGGTGCTGCATGCGAACACAATCCCGGGCGAGGCGATTACGCCACTTGGCCTGGCGCGAGCATGGGTCCTGTGCGCGCTGCTCACGGCATTCATCGTCGCCTACTTCTTCTGGCGCCGACGCGCCTACTCGCCCGCGCTGACCGACGCGCGGCTGCAGGCCTTGCAGGCGCGCATCCGGCCGCATTTCCTGTTCAACAGCCTGAACGCCGTGCTCTCCCTCATGCGCAACGATCCCAAGCGCGCCGAAGCGGCGCTGGAGGACCTGGCGGAATTGTTTCGCGCCCTGATGCAGGACAACCGGCGCCTGACAACGCTAGCCGACGAACTAGCCCTGTGCCGCCAGTATCTGAACCTGGAGCAACTGCGCCTGGGCGAGCGCCTGCAGGTCGACTGGGATGTCCGGACCATGCCGGGCGACGCGCTGGTGCCGCAGTTGCTGTTGCAGCCGCTGGTGGAAAACGCCATCTATCATGGTATCGAGCCGGGCGCGGGGCCGGGCAAGGTGCTCATCCGCATTTCCCGCGACAAAGACCAGGTGCGGCTGCTGCTCGCCAATCCCTATCACCCGGAGCACCAGCACCGCGCCGGCAACCGCATGGCCCTCGCCAACATCCGCGAGCGCCTGGCCTTGCATTTCGATCTCGAGGCCAGCCTCGCCACCGAAGTGGTGGGCGACAAGTTCGAGATCCGCATCGTGCTGCCTTACCGGAGGCAGGAGTGACGGACCCGCTGAAAGTGGTGCTGGTCGACGACGAAGCCCCGGCGCGCTCGCGCCTTAATGAGTTGATCGCCGACTGCGCGCCGCTCGCGCCGGCAAAAGTGGTGGGAGAAGCCGCCAACGGGCGCGAGGCGCTCGACCTGCTTGCGTCCGTCGCGGCGGACCTGGTGCTGGTGGACATCCGCATGCCGCAGATGAGCGGCATCGAGTTCGCGCGCCACGCGCAGTTGCTTGTGCCGCCGCCTGCGATCATTTTCGTCACCGCTTACGACGAGTACGCGATCAAGGCGTTCGAGTTGCGCGCGCTCGACTATCTGTTGAAGCCGGTGCGCCGGGCGCGGCTCCTGGCCGCGCTGGAGCGCGCGCGCGGCCTGGCCGCCCCCGGCGGCGATGCGCTGCGCGGATTGGAGCGCGCGCCGCGCCGGCATCTGTCCGTGTCCGAGCGCGGGCGCATCACGCTGGTGCCGGTGACCGATGTCCTCTATCTCAAGGCGGAGTTGAAATACGTCACCATCCGCACCGCGGAGCGCGAGCATCTGCTGGAGGAATCCTTGAGCCACCTGGAACAGGAATTTGCCGCGGCTTTCGTGCGCGTGCACCGCAATTGTCTGGTGGCGAAATCGCGCATACTTGGTTTCGAGAAGTCCGACGTCCGGGACGGCGAACAGGGCTGGGTGGTGCTGCTCGACGGGTGCGCGGAGAAACTCGCGGTAAGCCGGCGCCAGTGGCCCGTAGTCAAGGAGTTCGCCACAGGCTAAAGAGCGCAGCATGCTAAAATTCAACGCGTCGGCACCCCGGCGTGCGGCCCTAGCAAGCATCCAGTCTTGAATCATCCCGATCGTATCGTCATCGCCACGCGCCAGAGCCGTCTCGCCCTGTGGCAGGCCGAGCATGTGCGCGACCGGCTGCGCGGATTGTATCCGGACTGCCGGGTCGAACTTCTTGCCCTGTCCACGCGCGGGGACGAGATCCTGGATACTTCGCTCGCAAAAATCGGCGGCAAAGGCCTGTTCGTGAAAGAGCTGGAGCTGGCGCTGGCCGAGGGCCGCGCCGACCTGGCCGTGCACTCGGCCAAGGACGTGCCGATGGAATTGCCCGCGGGTTTCGCCCTGGGCGCGATCCTGGAGCGCGAAGACCCGCGCGACGCTTTCGTTTCGAACAAATTCGACGCCCTGGATGCCTTGCCCGCGGGCGCCGTGGTTGGCACCTCCAGCCTGCGGCGCGAGGCGCAGTTGCGCAGCCGCTATCCGCAGCTTCAGGTGGCGAGCCTGCGCGGCAATCTCGACACCCGCCTCGCCAAACTCGACCGCGGCGATCACGACGCCGTGATCCTCGCCGCCGCGGGCCTGAAGCGGCTGGGCCTGGGCGCGCGCATCCGCTCGGTGCTGAGCATCGAGCAAAGCCTGCCCGCCGCAGGGCAGGGCGCGCTCGCGATCGAATACCGCGCCGAGCGCGGCGACATCGCCGAGCGCCTTGCCGCGCTCAACCACCGCGCCACCGAACTCGCGGTGCGCGCCGAGCGCGCGCTGAGCCGCTCGCTCGGCGGCAGTTGCCAATTGCCGCTCGCCGCCTACGCCAGCGTCGCCGGGTCGACCATCGAATTGCGCGGGCTGGTGGCGGATCCGGACGGCAAGAGCATGGTGAAGGCCGAGGTTTCCGGTCCATCCGCCTCGCCCGAGGAACTGGGCGCGCGCCTCGCCGGCGAATTGCGCGCGCAAGGCGCCGATCGCATCCTCGCCGCGCTCCTATGAACCCGCCCGCCCTCGCGGGGCGCCGTGTCGTGGTGACGCGGCCAGCCGGCCAGACGGCGCACCTGGCCGCGCTCATTCGCGCTGCCGGCGGCGAGCCGGTGCTGTTCCCGGCGCTGGAAATTCTCGATGCCGGGGACCTGCGGCCGGTACTCGCGCTCGTCGACCGGCTGGACGCATTCGACCTGGCCATTTTCGTCAGCGCCAATGCGGTGGGAAAGGCGCTGGCCCTGGTGCAGGCGCGGCGCGCCTGGCCGCCGGCTTTGCGCGTCGCCACCGTCGGCCGCGGCAGCGAGCGTGCGCTCGAGCGCCACGGCTTTGCCGCGGTGATCGCGCCGCGCGAGCGTTTCGACAGCGAAGCCCTGCTCGATCTGCCCGAACTGAAAGATGTCGCAGGCAAGCGCGTGGTGATTTTCCGCGGCGACGGCGGGCGCGAACTCCTGGGCGACACGCTGGACGCGCGCGGCGCCACGGTGGAATACGCCGAATGCTACCGCCGCGGCCGGCCGAAAGCCGATACCGCGCCATTGCTCGCGTTGTGGCAGCGGCGCCAACTCGATGCGTTCACCGTGACCTCGAGCGAGGGGCTGGCCAACCTCTGCGACATGCTGGGCGAAGCGGGCCGGCAGTGCTTGCAGCAAACGCCGCTGTTCGCCCCGCACGAGCGCATCGCCGCCGCGGCGCGCGCCTTGGGCGTGCAAACCGTGATGCTGACCGACCCGGGCGACGCAGGCCTGGTCGCAGGGTTGGCCGCTTTTTTTGCTAAAGTGTGAAATTCGCATTACCCGTCAGACGCGCATGAACGAAAGCAATACCGACACCGCCCGGCCCGCCGCGGAGCCCGCACCGCCAGCGCAGCCGGAGGAACCCGGCGGCCGCAGCGGGGGCGAAGCGCCGGCGCGCCCCTGGCGCGCGCCGGTGACGCTGGCGCTCGCCGGCGCGATTGTGGTGGTGTGCTGGCAGTGGTACGACACGCGCAGCCAGGTCGGCGCCATCCGCGAGGAACTGGGCCAGCGCCTGCGCGCAAGCGACAGCGCGGCCGGCGAGAGCCTGCTATTGGCGAAGCAGGCGCAGGAGGCGGTGCGCGAGGCGCAGGCCAAACTCACCGTGCTCGAGAACAAGATCGCCGAATCGCAGAGCCAACAGGTGGCGCTGGAGGCCTTGTACCAGGAACTGTCGCGCAGCCGCGACGAATGGGCGCTGGCCGAGATCGAGCAGATACTCACCGTGGCCTCGCAGCAACTGCAACTCGCCGGCAACGTGCAGGCGGCGCTGCTGGCGCTGCAGACTGCCGAGGGGCGCCTGGCGCGCCCGGACCGGCCGCAGTTCATCCCGCTGCGGCGTGTGCTCAACCGCGACATCGAGCGCCTGAAAGCCGCGCCCAATCTGGATATCGCGGGCATGGCGCTGCGCCTGGACAACCTGATTGCGAGCGTGGATACCCTGCCGCTGCAGTTCGACCAACGCTTGCAATCGCCGCCGAAGCCGGCCGGGCCGGCGGGCGCGAACGGCGTCTGGACGCGCGTGCTGACCGAAGTGTGGGACGAGATGAAGCAGTTGGTGCGCATCAGCAACATCGACAGGCCCGATGCCGTGCTGCTCGCGCCGGCGCAGGCCTACTTTCTGCGCGAGAACCTGCAGTTGCGCCTGCTCAATGCGCGCCAGGCGCTGCTCGCGCGCGACCCGGCGCGTTTCCGCGCCGACCTGCAAACGGCGACGGCCTGGATGACGCGCTACTACGACACGCGCGCGAAGAGCACCGCCGCCGCGCTGGCGAGCCTGAAACAGTTTGCGGCCGCCAGTATCAACGTGGAGCTGCCCACCATTGCCGACAGCCTCGCGGCGGTGCGCAATTTCAAGGTGTCGCGCGACAAGGCGCAGCGATGAGCGCGGCGGGCGGGATCTAAAGATGCGCGGGTTGATGTGGGTGCTGGCGGTGTTTGCCCTGGCGGTGGGATTGTCGCTGGCCGCGCGTCTCAACGACGGTTACGCCATCCTTGTCGTCCCGCCCCACCGCGCCGAGCTTTCGCTCAATTTTGCCATCCTGCTCGGAATTGCCGGTTTTGCGCTCGGCTACCTGCTGTTGCGCCTGGCCGGGCACGCCTTGCGCCTGCCGCAGCATGTGCGCGCCTTCCGCGCGCGCCGGCGCGGCGAGAAAGGGCGCGCGGCAATGCTCGCCGCGCTGCAGGCCATGTTCGAGGGGCGTTACGCCCGCGCCGAGAAATCGGCCGGCGAGGCCTACGAACTCGGC
>SCTX01000129.1 GCA_004298385.1 Betaproteobacteria bacterium
AAAAAAGCCAAAAAGAAGAGGGCAGTAGCAAAAAAGCCGGCAAAAAAGAAAGCGGCCAAGAAAAAGGCCGCCAAGAAAAAACCTGCGAAAAAAAAAGCGGCTAAGAAAAAGCCAGCTAAAAAGGCCAAAAAGCCAGCCGCCAAAAAGAAAGCGGCAAAAAAAAAGGCTAAACCTGCTGTGAAACCAGCGATGCCGGCAGCACGTCCGATGATGGCTTCAGTAGCCCCATCGACTGCGGCGACGCCAGGGGCGAAAACCGCCCTGAATCCGGCAGCTGCTTGGCCTTTTCCAACGGGCTCAAGGCCGTAGCGTAGGTAAGGATGTCTCGCGGTCAGCCCCAGCGCAAGCGAAGGCTGTACCGCGGACATTCGCCCTAAGCTGAATTGTTCCCGGCTGCGCAACCCGCTTTCTTTTTCGGGACCGCAGGTGACGTGGCTGGGATCGTTTCTTGGGCAGGCCTAAGCCCACGACTAGATTGCCTGAAGTCCGGGGCAACGTCAATTTCGGGTTTAGGCTGTTTTCTTGCGCAGCAACATGCGCTTTGGCGGTGCTTGACATAAGCTAATTAATTCAATATAATAGTGTTTATTGCATTACATCACGTTCGTATCCGCCGCAAAACCGGCTAGCGTATCAGTCAGGTTTTGATCGAAGTTTCTTATAGTTCGAACGGCACTTTAATAAGCCGTTTCAAGTAACTAGATTTTAGAAGTTTTTGCTTGAGAGATAGTGTGCTTGTTGCAAGCGTGCTCGCTTGACTGTGAGCCGCACAAAGCACGTCACCTTGGGCAGCAGGAATGCAGACGCTCCTTATAATACGAGCAGGCGTTCCTACGACTGTGTCACGTAGCCACGCGATGCAGCACGCTAAGTACGTTTCTTAGTACATTTATTTGGCAAGGAGGTAGCACATGGACAACCTGAAACAGTTTGCCGTGCAGACCTACACTTCGATTAGGGCGCTTCTGCACAACGGCTTGGCCGTGCTCGGGGCAGTCGCGGTAATCGCGCTGTTGTTGGGAGCGCGCCCGGTTGTTGATCAAAGCGTGCAGCAGGGACCGGCGTCCGCCGTGTTCGGCACCATCCGCCACGAAGGCATTTCCCTGTACGGACCCACGGCCGATGCCGAGAGTCGGCAGAATCGCGCGCTTGCCGTGTATCTATCGCGTAGGTACAAAGTTGCGCTGGACGCGACCGAGCAACTGGTCGGGGCGGCGCATGAAGCCGGCAGCCGGCTGGGCATGGACCCTCTGCTGATCCTGGCAGTGATGGCGGTCGAGTCGCGCTTCAATCCCATCGCCGAGAGCGTCATGGGCGCCAAGGGCCTGATGCAGGTGATCCCGAAATTCCACCAGGACAAGCTGGAGGAACACGGCGGGGAGGAGTCCGTGCTCGATCCCATGACCAACATCCTGGTGGGCACGCGCATTCTCAAGGACGCCATGCGCCGCGGTGGCGGTCTGATGCCCGGCCTGCAGCTCTACGCCGGAGCTTTCGGCGATGACGGCCAGCAGTACGCGCAAAAGGTGATCGCCGAAAAGGAGCGCATGCAACAGACGCTCAGGCGCTCCCAGTTGCAGCCCCGCGCCTAGAAGTGTCTGCGCCCGCCCGGGCGATGTTGAATAAAACCTCCGCGCCGTTTTGTTGCATAAGCACGGTTGGCGCGCGTAGCGCGCAAGTTCAGTCCTAGCTCTGGACTGAGTTTTTCAGTCGCTTGCCAAAAATTTGCGCAGGCGCCGCACGCCTTCCTGCAAATCGTCCAGGGAGCGCGTATACGCGAAGCGCACATAGCGCTCGGCCTGATTGGCGCCGAAATCCTTGCCCGGCGTGATGGCCACCCCTGCTTTCTCCAGCACGTCCAACGCGAATTTCTCGCTATCCGAAGCGAAACGCTCGATCCCGGCGTAAACGTAGAACGCCCCTTCGGGGGTAAGCGGAATCGAGAACCCTAGCTCGCGCAGCGCCGGCACCAGAAAATCCCGCCGCCGCCTGAACTCGGCGCGGCGCTCCTCCAGTATAACGATCGTCTCCGGGGCAAAGGCGGCGATGCCGGCGTACTGCGCGGGCGCGGAAGGGCAGATGAAGGCGTTCTGGGCGAACGTCTCGACGGTGCGCACGCAGTCCTCCGGCGCCACCAGCCAGCCCAGGCGCCAGCCGGTCATGCTGAAATACTTGGAAAAGCTGTTCACCACGAATACGCGGTCCGAATGCGCGAGCGCGCTCTCGAATGCGCTTGCATAGGTGAGCCCCTGGTAGATCTCGTCCACGATCGCCACCCCGCCGCGCGCGTGCACCGCTTCGACGATGGCGCGCATTTCCGCCGGCGCGATCATGGTCCCGGTCGGGTTGGACGGCGACGCGATGAGCACGCCGCGCGTTTTCTCAGACCAATTGGCCTCGATCAACTCCCGCGTCAGTTGGTATTGGGTTTGCGGCCCGACCGGGATGCTCTTGACCTGACCCTCGAAAAAGCGCACGAAATGGCGGTTGCACGGATAGGCGGGGTCGGGCATCAGGATCTCGTCGCCGGGGTCGACCAGCACGCCCGCCGCAATCAACAGCGCGCCCGAAGCGCCGGCCGTAACGACGATGCGGCCGGCAGGCACCTCCAGGCGATAGCGCTCGCGGTAATGCTGCGAGATCGCCTGGCGCAACAGCGGCATGCCCAGCGCCGAGGTGTAATGGATGGGGTATTGCTGCAGTGCCTCGATGGACGCGGCGATCACCGGATCGGGCGCGGTAAAGTCGGGCTCGCCGATCTGCATCTGGATGATGTGCTTGCCCTGGGCCTCCAATTCCTTCGCGCGGTTCCAAATTTCCATCACCTGGAAAGGCTTGATTTCGGTCATCCTGCGAGCGAGTGTCATATGCCGATTATGACACCGGACCAGGCTATGGTTCGAGCGGTTTTTTGATTTTCAGGTGAGCATCGAACGGGCATTTCTCGTGCGAAGCCGCCCGCCAGCGTTAGCGTTCCACCTAGCGCAGGACTATAATCCCGCCCTCCGACAGCACGGTTTGCACCCAGGGAAAATCATGGAAGACCAACTGCGCAAGGCCGCCCTCGACTATCATCGCCTGCCTAAACCGGGCAAGATTTCAGTCACGGCGACCAAGGGCCTGATCAATCAGCGCGATCTCGCCCTGGCCTATACGCCGGGCGTGGCGGCGGCGTGCGCGGAGATCGTGCGCGACCCGGCCGAGGCGCGCAACCTGACAGCGCGCGGCAACCTCGTCGGCGTCATCACCAACGGTACGGCGGTGCTGGGACTGGGCGCGATCGGCCCGCTCGCATCCAAGCCGGTGATGGAAGGCAAGGCGGTGCTATTCAAAAAATTCGCCGGCATCGACTGCTTCGACATCGAGGTGAACGAACTCGATCCGGTGAAGCTGGTGGAAGTGATCGCGGCGCTGGAGCCCACCTTCGGCGGCATCAACCTCGAAGACATCAAGGCGCCCGAGTGCTTTTACGTAGAGAAGATGCTGCGCGAGCGCATGAAGATACCGGTGTTCCACGACGACCAGCATGGCACCTCCATCATCGTCGGCGCGGCGGTCCTCAACGGCCTGCGCGTGGTCGGTAAGGACATCGCCCGAGTCAAGCTGGTGGTTTCCGGCGCGGGCGCCGCGGCGCTGGCCTGCCTCGATCTCCTGCGGAGCCTGGGCCTCGCCATGGAGAACATCTGGGTCTCGGACATCAAGGGCGTGGTGTACGCGGGGCGCAAGGAGGAGATGGACCCGAACAAGGCGCGCTATGCGAAAAAAACAGAGGCGCGCACCCTGGACGAGATCATCGGTGGCG